>NZ_JBPKBO010000017.1:0-171247 GCF_051172775.1 Arthrobacter sp. Ld5 | reverse complement strand
CCGTACTGGTTCAGCCACCGGTACCAGGTTGCCTCGGTGACCTGGAGTTCCTTGACGACCTCGATCATCGGGCGTCCGTCATTGAGCATCTTCTGGCCCTGCCGGACCTTCGCGATGACCTGCTCCGGGGTATGTCTACGTGCCATGATTCGTGAATCTCCTCCTGCACCCATTATCGGATGCGAAACTCACACAACCACTGGACTCCTACCCGGGAACCCAACCAGCTCCACCAAGAGATCGTTCTCGAGATGGGGATGGCTAGGCATGCAGCTCGGATGGAACTCGCCATTCCCCCTCGGATCCTTGCACGCTCTACTTCAGTGCTTCCCTCAGCGATGCAGCGTTCGCGTTCAACCACATTTCTGCCCGTGGCAGCTTGTCCTTCATTCCTTCATCCCACCACCGGCGAAAGACAGGGTCCGCTTCCGCGGCTGCCTTCATGGTGATCGCGGAGTTCCTTTGGCGGCGGAGTGCGACGTCGACAATCTGGCGCCTCTGGAGGTGTGCATTGACCGCGTCTGCCACCCGTGTTGCCGTGAAGCACCAGTTGGCAAGCCGGTCAGGCATGGACATCCACCGGTACATCGCCGGCAAGTCCGCCGTACTGCAGGACATCCTGGCCCTCTCAGAACTCACGTCCGACGAGAAGCGACACATTCACGAGCTGAACAAGCACAGCACTGGAACTGGTGCGCGACGCTGATCAGCAGACGATGCCGGCGCCCGGACCGCGTTGCGGACACAGGATGCGCGAGACAAGCAATACATTCGGTGAATGCCTCCCATCATCTTTCCCGTGGTCGCGGCAGTTCTGCTGTCCATACTGATCCCCGCGATCGTCAAAGGGGCCGTCCGCCGAAATGACCGGAATGGCCGTCCGTCGGCCGGCCCGCACGCTGACACGGGGGCACTGTTCGTCGTGGAGAATCGTCGTTGGCAGTCCGTCCTCTTCCGTGTGCTCGGCATCGTCTTCCTGGTGATCGGCGGTTTCTTCACGCTCGTTGCGGTCGTGGAATCCGAGCAGACGGATTCGCCGGCTCCCCTCATCGCCGGAGCCGGGATCGCGGTCGCCGGAGCGCTCTTCGTCGTCCTCGCGATGGGCATCCGGCGGTTCCGGGTCGAGGCGTTCGACAAGCACCTGACAATCCGCCCCTGGTTCCGAGCGACGCGGGTCGTCGCAGCGACCGAGATCGGGTCGGTCCGTCCGGCACTCAACCAGTACGGCGGAATCGACGTGAGGGACGTTAACGGCGAGAAGCTCTTCACTGCGACCACGATCAACATCGGCTACGACGACATCGTCGCCTACGTGCAGGAGCGGTTCCCCCGGCAGCAGACCACCACCCCCGCCGTGCCCGGCGACACTCCGTCCTGGCAGGGCGCGACCCTGCGGGCCGAGTGGCTCCCGCTACCCCGCGGGCGCAAAGGCATCCTGCAGCCAGGCGTTCTCCTCACTGCCGGGAAAGTGGCCGGGCAGATGGATACGCGCGAAATCGTCGATCTGCTCAACCACCGGGTCGGCGTCGCGGAGTCCACCGGCTCGGGCCCGCTCGTCTTCCTGTGCTGGCCCGACTCGGCATCGCCTGGGTCGACCGTCTGGGAGTCCACGAAGGATCTCCCGCCGGAATCGCTGGCCCTCCTCGCCGACCCCATGGACAGGGGCGCGGCGGCGGTGCTCACCGGGACCGAACTCATGGACTTCTCGGAATGGATCATGGCCCTTCCCCGCTAGCCTCCGGGTCCGGAAGGTGCGGCCCGGGCTGCGCTGTCCTTCCCTGCTTACTGGAGGCCTCGGGAGCAGAAGGATCGTCGCCGTCACCTGCACGTATGGACCCGGCCGTAGGATGGGCGCTGTTCCCCTACCCACCGGCCTCCCCGATCGGACCTCATCACCCATGACCGACCTGCAGTGCCCGGCCACGGCGATCCTGCTCGCCACCGGGGCCGAACCGCCGTCGTGGCTCGAACGTCGCAGGGTCGCCGCGCGCGTGCAGCTGGTGGATCCCTGCGATGTGTCCTCCACCGTGGAGGAGACCGCGGACTGCTTCCGTGGCGAGACGTTCGTCGTCGAGGCGCCGGCCGAAGCCATCGTCCTCGCCCTGCGCCGGCGGCGGCTGCCCGGTGGACCGCCGCTGCTCGTGGACGTCGACTCGGACGGCTGGCGGCTGACGCCCTGACCGTCGGCGCCGACCGCTACGTCCGCGCGGACGTCCACCCGCGGGCATGGAGGCCCTCGATGCCGTCCAGCAGCAGGTCGAGGGCGAACTCGAACTCGAACTGGTCATCGCACCCGCGCCCGACCACGCCGTCGTCATCGTGCGCCGATGCCATGGCGATCCGGAGGACGTTCGGGAACCGCCGGGCCATCTCCTCGAGCTGCGCCGCATCGGGCTGGAGCGAGGCCGACGACGACGGCTCCGCCGGATCCGGGGCATCGAAGAGTTCCTGGGTGAAGCCCCACATCCGGCTGCCCAGCGCGTGCATGACGTGGTGCGTCAGATCCACGGAGAATCCGCCGTCGAGGAACATGCCGATGAACGAGTCCGTGTAGGCGAGCACGGCCGGGGTCCTGGTGGTGCGGGTCTCGAGGACCTGACGGGCCCAGCGGTGCTGCCGGAGCACGGACCGGGCCGAGAGGATCCTGCTGCGGACGGTGGTCCTCCAGTCGTGCCCCTCGAGCGCCGGAGCGATTTCGGCCACGATCACGTCCACCATGCCGTCGAGGAGGTCCTCCTTGCCGGAGACATGTTTGTAGAGCGCCATGGGCACCACCCCGAGGGCCTCGGCCAGGGTCCGCATGCTCAGCCTCCCCACGCCCTGCTCATCCGCGAGGGCGACGGCAGCACCGAGGACCGCCTCCCTGCTCAGGGGCGCCCGCGGCGTCCTGCGTCCTGCCATGTGCTGACCATCTCCCCATTCTCGACGCGATCGGCCCTTGACGGGTGTACAACGTACACCTAGGGTCGGATCCACGGAGTGTACACCGTACACTCTACGCCCCATCGGTGATCGACCGATCACGCATCGCGGCTACGACGGACAGCAGGGAAGGGCAGGACGGCCATGACGAGCATCGGACGACCAGCGGAGACCACCCCCGGACCACCGACCGAGCCACGGCGCCGACCAGTGTGGATGATACCGGCGGGCCTGATCCTGCTGGGCCTCATCCCCGTGCTCGCGGGCGCTGTCCGCGTCACGGAGCTGGCCGGTTTGCCCGAGATCACGGAACAGAATGCGCGCTTCGTCGAGTTCCCCGTTCCGGTGGTCCTGCACATCCTCGGCGCCACCGTGTACACCCTGCTCGGGGCCTTCCAGTTCGTCCCGTCGCTGCGGCAGGGCAGACGGACCTGGCACAGGAAGGCCGGGAGGATCCTGTTCCCCGCCGGCCTGGTGGCGGCCCTGACCGGCCTGTGGATGGCGTGCTTCTCCGCACTCCCGCCCAGTGACGGCTCGCTCCTCCTCGCCTTCCGGCTCCTCTTCGGGACCGGGATGGCCCTCAGTCTCCTGCTGGGCGTCCGGGCCGTCATCCGCGGTGACCTCCGGGCCCACGGCGCGTGGATGACCCGCGCCTACGCGATCGGTCTCGGCGCGGGGACCCAGGCCCTGATCCTCATCCTGCCGGAGCTCGTCGGCACTCCGCCCGGCGTGACGCTGCGGGCCCTGCTCATGGGGTCCGGATGGCTGGTGAATCTCCTCGTGGCGGAGATCGTCATCCGCCGGCGGTATCGGCACCCCACGTATCACCGGAGTGTCGCGGACGCCCTGACCCGGTACAGCTAGAGCACGTCGATGGCGTCCAGCCGGATGTGGACGGGCTCGCCCGTCCGCCGGGCGGAGAGCGCCGCCCGTCGCGCACGGAGCAGCTTCGTGACGCCGGCCGCCGCCCGGTAGGAGAAGAACAGCAGCACGCGGTGGCTGTCGTGGCCTGCCAGCGCGGCCGCCGCCGGAGCGGCGCCCTTCGCCTCGCCCGCGGCGGCGCGGGCGGCCAGCACGGCCTCCCGCCGGACATCCGGCGGGACGGGCGCGGGACCGACGACACGCACCGCGCCGTCGGTTTCCAGCCCGTCGAGGAAGTGCGTGAGGGCTTCCCGGGTCCCCGTGAGCACCGCGTACCGGACGGCCGGCGGGAGCCCCAGCTCATGGCGCTCGGCCAGTTCACGGGAGGCAGCGCCGGCGGGATCCCACCGCACGAGGTGGCCCACCGCGACGTCGTCGTCGCCGGTGATCACCACGGTCCCGCCGGCGGCGGCGGGACGGGCGAGGATCGCCGCGGAGAACCAGCGGCGCAGGGCGTCCTCCGCTGCCCGCAGTGATTCGCGGCTGAGCAGGGCGTTGCCGTCGAGGAGGATGACGGCGGCATACCCTCCCGCGGCCACGGGCTCGGCCCCGGGGGTGGCGACGACGACCGCCGGCACGTCGCGGACGTCGTCGACGATATGCTCGCCCGCCGAGGAGATGACGGGGACCCCGGGGAAGGCCCGACCCAGTTCCTCGGCCGTCCGGGTGGCGCCCGCGACGGTGGCCCGCATCCGGGTGCCGCCGCACTCGGGGCAGGCCCAGTGGTTGTCGGGGCGTCCGCACCACCGGCAGGCCGGCGGCGCGTGCCGCCCGGGCTGGGCCAGCGGCCCGGAGCAGGCGGTGCAGCGCGCGGCGTGGCGGCACCGGTCGCAGGCCAGCGCCGGGGAGAAGCCCGTGCGCGCGACCTGCAGGAGGACGGGGCCGGTCCTCAGCCCGGCCTGTGCGGCGGCCCAGGCCGCGTGGGGGATGCGTGCCTGGGCGGCCAGCGGGTCGCGCTCCATCTGGTAGGCGTCCGCGGCGTGGAGGACGCGGGGCGCCGACCGGCGGACCTCGTTGCGGTCGGCCTGGATGGCATGCGCCCAGCCGGTGTCGACGAGGCGCTGCGCCTCCGTGGTGCGGCCGAAGGAGGACAGCAGCATCGCCGCCCCGGACTGCTCGGCGCGCAGCAGCAGGACGTCGCGGACGTGCTGGTAGGGCGCACGCTGCTCGACGTGCTGGTCGTCGCCGTCGTCCCACAGGCAGACGAGTCCGAGGTTCTGGACGGGCGCGTAGGCGGCGGACCGCGTGCCGACGGCGACGGTCGCCGCTCCGTGGAGGACGCGCAGGAAATTGCGGTATCTGGGGGTCGCGCCGTCCTCGCCCGTCAGCCGGGCTACCGCGGGCGCTCCGAGCCGCGCCACGAGGGAGGCCTCCACGCGTGCGAGGTCCCGCTGGTCGGGGACGACGACGACCGCTCCCCTGCCCGAGGACGCGGCGGCCGCGACGGCGTCGGCGATCTCCTCGTGCCAGGCCATCGCACCGTACCCGCCGAGACTCGTGAGTACCGCCCGGGGCGATTCCCCGGCGCGGACGTGCTGCAGGAAGGCGGAGCCGTTCGGGTAGCGCCGGAAGCCCCCGGAGGCCGCCCGCCCGGCGGCGACGGGCAGCAGGTCCGGCGGCACGGCGGAGGCCTCCGGGTCTTCGGAGGGCGGAGTCGGAGGGTCCGCGGCAGCGCCCGGCTCGTCGAACTCTGCCTCGACCCGTGCCATGCGTGGGGGGATGGCCGACCGCAGGACGTCGCTCACGGTGCCGACCGAGCGCGCGGCGACCGCCGTCGCGAGGGCGAGGACACCGGGCGTGAGCACCTGCTGGGGGGACACGACCTTCGCGAGGGGCAGGAGCGTCGCCGTCGTGCTGGCCTCCTCGACCCGCTCGGCGAGGAAACCGGCGTGCTCCCGCCCGGCGAACCGTACCTTCACCCGGACGCCCGGCTGCGCCTCCGCGTCCATGGCCGCGGGCACGGCGTAGTCGAAGAACCGGTCGAGGTGGGGCAGCTGCGCGTCGAGGATCACCCGGGCGACGGGCAGCGACGACGCCCGCTCGGGATCGGCCTGCGGCAGCCGGGCCGCCCCGAAGCCGTGCAGCAGCGACAGCTGGCCCTCGGTCGTCTCGGACACGCGGGTGGTGTGCGTCATGGTGTCCGCCCGCCCCCTCCCCTGTCAGGCGTTGAAGTAGCTCCTGAGCTTGTCCACGCGGTCGGTGCGCTCCCAGGTGAAGCCGTCCTCCTCGCGGCCGAAGTGGCCGTGGGCGGCGGTGCGCTGGTAGATGGGGCGCTTGAGGTCGAGGGCATGGATGATGCCGAGCGGCCGGAGGTCGAAGACCTCGCGGATCGCCTCCCCGATCTTCAGGGGGTCCACGGTCTCGGTGCCGAAGGTCTCCACGTAGATGCCGACGGGCTGCGCCATGCCGATGGCGTAGGCGATCTGGATCTCGGCGCGGCGGGCGAGGCCGGCCGCCACGACGTTCTTCGCGACCCACCGCATGGCGTAGGCCGCCGAGCGGTCCACCTTCGACGGGTCCTTGCCGCTGAACGCGCCGCCGCCGTGGCGGGCCATGCCGCCGTAGGTGTCGACGATGATCTTCCGCCCGGTCAGTCCGGCGTCGCCCACCGGGCCGCCGATCACGAAGGCGCCACCGGGGTTGAGGATGTGGCGGACCGAGGAGGCGTCGAGGTCGGACTCGGCGAGGACCGGGGTGACCACGTGCTCGACGAGACCGGCGCGCAGCTCCTCGAGGGACACCTCGGCGGAGTGCTGGGAGGAGATGACCACGGAGTCGATCGATACGGGGCGGTCGCCGTCGTACCCGATGGTGACCTGGGTCTTCCCGTCGGGGCGGAGGTACGGGAGGGTGCCGTCCTTGCGGACGGCGGTGAGTCGCTCGGACAGCCGGTGGGCGAGCCAGATGGGGGCGGGCATGAGCACCGCGGTCTCGTCGCTCGCGTAGCCGAACATGATGCCCTGGTCCCCCGCGCCCTGGGCGTCGTAGGGATCCACGCCCCTGCCCTCGCGGGTCTCGAGGGACGTGAACACCCCGGAGGCGATCTCGGCGCTCTGCTGTCCGATCGACACGGACACGCCGCAGCGGGCGCCGTCGAACCCGTTGGCGGAGGAGTCGTAGCCGATGCCGAGGATGGTCTTGCGGACGATGTCCGGGATCTCCACGTACGCCTCGGTGGTCACCTCTCCCGCCACGTGCACGAGCCCGGTGGTCACGAGCGTCTCCACGGCGACGCGTGAATCCGGGTCCTGCTCCAGCAGGCCGTCGAGGATGGCGTCGCTGATCTGGTCGCAGATCTTGTCGGGGTGGCCCTCGGTCACCGATTCCGAGGTGAACAGGCGCAGGGGCGAATCGATGCGGGGAGAATTCACGTGCTCACTCTACTTGGTCGGAGGGACAGTCTCGCCCGGGGATCAGCGGGCCAGCCGGCGCGCAGCATGGGCGACGACGGCGTCGGCGACGACCCGCTTGGAGCCGCGGACCGGCTCGGACCCGCCGTCGGCGTCGAGGATGGTGACCTCGTTGGAGTCCTTGCCGAACACCCGGTCCGGGCCGACGACGTTGAGCACCAGGAAGTCGCAGCCCTTCCGGCCGAGCTTGGCGCGGGCGTGCGTCAGGGGGTCGGCGGCGGCGTCTCCGGTCTCGGCCGCGAAGCCGGCGATGACGAGTGGGAGCGCGTCGGCTTCGCGGGCGAGCACGGCCTCCCGGAGCACATCGGGGTTCCGGACGAGGGTGATGACCGGGTCCGTGCCGTCCTCGGTCTTCTTGATCTTGGTGGCGGTGACCTCCGCGGGCCGGAAGTCGGCGACGGCGGCTGCCATGATCAGCACGTCCGTGGTGGGCAGCGCGCCGAGGACGGCCTCGCGCAGCTGGAGGGCGGACTCGACACGCACCACCTCGCAGCCCGCGGGAGGTGCCACCTCGGCGTGGGCGAGGACGAGCGTCACGTGGGCGCCCTGCGCGAGGGCGGCCTCGGCCAGCGCCATCCCCTGCTTGCCGGAGGACCGGTTCCCGAGGAACCGCACCGGGTCGAGGGCCTCACGCGTGCCGCCCGCGGAGATGGTGACGCGCCGGCCCTGCAGGCTGCCCCGGGCGTCCCCGGCGGACTGTCCGGCGGCGATGGCCGCCGTGAAGATCTCCGCGGGTTCGGGGAGCCTGCCGGGGCCGGAGTCCGCCCCGGTGAGGCGCCCGGACGCGGGGTCGAGGACGGTGACGCCGCGCGAGCGGAGGGTCTCGACGTTCGCGCGGGTCGCCGCGTGCTGCCACATCTCGGTGTGCATCGCCGGAGCCATGACCACGGGACCCCTTGCCATGAGGAGCGTGCCGGTCAGGAGGTCGTTGGCGAGCCCGGCCGCGGCCCGCGCCAGGACGTCGGCGGTGGCCGGCGCGACCACGATGAGGTCGGCCTCGTGCCCGAGGCGCACGTGGTTCACCTTGTCGACGTCGTCCCAGACGCTGTTGCTGACGGGGTGGCCCGAGAGGGCCTCCCACGTGGCGGTGCCGACGAAACGGGTGGCGGCGTCGGTGGGGATGACGGTGACGTCATGGCCCGACTCCGTGAAAAGGCGGAGGAGGGATGCGGCCTTGTAGGCCGCGATCCCTCCTCCGACACCGAGGACTACGCGCACTGGCTGTCCGTGCTCCGGGCTGCCGGAACTACTCGGACTGTTCCATGGGCGAGGACACGAGCATGCCCTCGTTGATCTCGCGCAGGGCGATCGAGAGGGGCTTCTCGTTCAGGCGGGTGTCGACGAGCGGGCCGACGTACTCGAAGAGACCTTCGTGGAGCTGGGAGTAGTACGCGTTGATCTGGCGGGCGCGCTTGGCGCCGTAGATCACGAGGGCGTACTTCGAGTCCGAGGCCTCCAGCAGAGAATCGATCGGCGGGTTGATGATGCCTTCGGGCTGAGTTGACACAGAGTTCTCCAAAAAATTAGGCGGGACCGGCCGGTTCAGCGCACTTCAGCGCTCCAGCGGTCGCAGTCCCATCAGTGATACGAGCTCGTCTGCCGCATGCTCCACGCTGTCGTTGACGACGGTGTGGTTGAATTCCGGCTCGGCGGCAAGTTCCAGTTTAGCGGTTTCCAGCCGCTGCTGCTGTTCCTCGGGCGATTCCGTGCCGCGCCCCACGAGCCGACGCACCATCTCGTCCCAGCTGGGGGGCGCCAGGAACACGAAGTTCGCCTCCGGCATGGTCTCCTTGACCTTACGTGCTCCCTGCAGGTCGATCTCCAGGAGCACGGTCCGGCCCTCGTCCATCGCGGCCTGCACGGTCCGGCGCAGCGTGCCGTAGCGGTTGCGGCCGTGCACCACGGCCCACTCCAGCAACTGCTCCTCGGCGACGAGCCGGTCGAACTCCTCCGGGGAGACGAAGTAGTAGTGCACGCCGTCGATCTCCCCCGGGCGGGGCGGGCGGGTGGTCGCCGACACGGAGAGCCAGACAGCCGGATAGTTGTCCCGGATGTAGGTCGAGACTGTTCCCTTGCCGACCGCCGTCGGGCCGGCCAGGACTGTCAACCGGGGCTGTGACACTAATGCTTCCTTACTTCCTGGCCGAGCCAGACTGGTGGTGTTCGAGATACGTGACGAGGGACTTGCGCTGGTGGATGCCGAGTCCGCGGACCCTGCGCGTCCCCGCGATGCCCACCTCCGCCATGATGGCGGCCGCCCGCACGTCGCCGACGCCGGGCAGGGCCTTGAGGAGGTCGAGGACCTTGAGGCGGCCCACGGCGTCGTCGCCGTCGGGGTTCTGGATCACGTCCGCCACCGAAAGCTTACCGGTCCTCAGCCGGGACTTGATGTCCGCCCGGACCGCACGGGCCGCCGTCGCCTTCTCGCGTGCCCGGGTCCGTTCGTCATCCGTCAATGGCTTCAGGCTCACTGCTGCTCCCTACAGTGGACGGCACCACGCAGCGCGGCGACCGCTCGTCGTGGCCGGGTCGGGTGGACCGCCGGACACGCATGGACGTCATCCGGAGGAGGTGGGGCCCGGCAGGCCCGGTGCAACGAACCTACCGGGCACACGCCTCCGAAATCAATGCGCGCCCGTGCTCAGGCGAGCCCGTCGCGGGTGCGCTCCGCCTCGGCCCGCAGGGACGCCGCATCGGGCCCGGCGGCGAGGATCGCCCGGCTCGACGTCGGCAGCACGAGCGGCAGGGCCGCCCCGAACGCGGCCTCCAGCTCGCGGCGCCCGGCCCCCTGGGCACCGACGCCGGGGGCGAGGACAGG
Source organism: Arthrobacter sp. Ld5 (assembly GCF_051172775.1). Lineage (NCBI taxonomy): Bacteria > Bacillati > Actinomycetota > Actinomycetes > Micrococcales > Micrococcaceae > Arthrobacter > Arthrobacter sp. Ld5. Next base: position 161,176 of record NZ_JBPKBO010000017.1, on the reverse strand, counting down.
CCCGTTGAGGGAGGGCAGGTCCAGTCCTAGCCGCTGTGCCGCGTCGCCGATCGTGGCGCCGACCACGAGTCCCACGTGGCCCGGCCGGGGCCCGGCGTTCTCCGCGCCCGCCGCGGAGGCGACGGACCGCGCCACGGACGCGTCCCCGCCCGCATGCTGCACCGACCGGCCTTCGGGATTGGAGGTCAGGGCGAGGACGAACACGCCCCGCCCGGTCGCGGCGGCAAGATCGAGTGCGGGACGGAGGGACTCGAATCCCAGGTACGGGTTCAGGGTGACGGCGTCGGCGGCCAGCGGGCGGCCCTCCCCCAGCCAGGCCTCGGCGTAGGCCTGCATGGTGGACCCGATGTCGCCGCGCTTGGCGTCCGCGATGGTCAGGGCCCCGGCGTCGGCCGCGCGGGCCAGCAGCGTCTCGAGGACCGCGAGTCCGCGTGCGCCGTGGCGCTCGTACAGCGCGACCTGCGGCTTGAGGGCCGCGGCGACCGGCCCGACGGCGTCGAGCACCGTCAGCGAGAACCGCTCGAGGCCCGCCGGGGTGTCCTCCAGCCCCCAGGCGGCGAGCAGCCCGGGATGCGGGTCGATGCCGATGCAGAGGCTCCCCCGATCCGCCCGCGCCGCCGCGAGCCGCTCCCCGAAGGGGGCTCGGCCCGCGGCGGCACCCGCCTCAGGAGGCATCGCGGACCGCTGTCGACGCCCGGAGGTTCGCCGCGTGCTCCTGGAGGCTCGTCACCGACCACTCGTAGGAGCGCATGGCCTCGATCGCCTGCACGGCGGCCCCCACCTCGGGGATCGTCGTGATGACCGGGAGACCGTAGGAGGTCGCGGCAGCGCGGATCTCGTACCCGTCGCCGCGCGCCTGGCCGCCGGAGGGCGTGTTGATGATCATGTCGATGCCGCCCTCGGTGATGAGGTCGACGACGGTGCCCTCGCCGTGTGCGCCCGTACCCTCGGCGACCTTGCGGACCGTCGTCGCCTGGATGCCGTTGCGCCGCAGGACGTCCGCCGTCCCGCCCGTGGACACGATCTCGAAGCCGAGGTCCACGAGCCGCTTGACCGGCATCACGATGGCGCGCTTGTCCCGGTTCGCGACGGAGACGAAGACCTTGCCCTGCACCGGCAGGGCCGCGTTCGCCGCGGCCTGGCTCTTCGCGAACGCCGTGTCGAAGTACTTGTCGATGCCCATCACCTCGCCGGTGGAGCGCATCTCGGGACCCAGCAGCGAGTCCACCACCGTGCCCTCGGGCGTGCGGAACCGGCTGAAGGGCAGCACGGCCTCCTTGACGGACACCGGCGCATCCAGGGGCAGGGACCCCCCGTCGCCCCGGGCCGGCAGCATGCCGCGCTCGCGCAGCTCCGCGACCGTGACCCCGGTGCCGATGAGGGCGGCGCCCTTGGCGAGCTGCACGCCCGTCGCCTTCGAGACGAACGGCACGGTCCGCGACGCGCGGGGGTTCGCCTCCAGGACGTACAGGACGTCGGAGGCCAGGGCGAACTGGATGTTGATGAGCCCCCGCACGCCGACGCCCTCGGCGATGGCGAGCGTGGCCGTCCGGACGCGCTGCAGCACATCGGCCCCGAGGGTGATGGGCGGCAGCACGCACGCGGAGTCACCGGAGTGGATGCCGGCCTCCTCGATGTGCTCCATGATGCCGCCGAGGTACATCTCCGTGCCGTCGTACAGCGCGTCGACGTCGATTTCGATCGCGTCCTCGAGGAAGCGGTCGATCAGCACCGGGTGCGCCTCCGTGATCTCCGTGGCGTTGCTGATGTAGCGGGAGAGGTTCGGCTCGTCGTAGACGATCTCCATGCCGCGGCCGCCGAGCACGTAGGACGGCCGGACCAGCACCGGGTAGCCGATGTCGTCGGCGATCGTCTTCGCGTCCTCGAAGGACACCGCGGTGCCGTTCTTGGGGGAGATCAGGCCGCCGGCGTCGAGCACGCGGCTGAAGGCCCCGCGGTGCTCGGCGAGGTCGATGGCCTCGGGGGACGTGCCGAGGATGGGGATCCCGGCGTCCGCGAGTTCCTGGGCGAGCTTCAGCGGCGTCTGCCCGCCGAGCTGGACGAAGACGCCGAGGACCCCGCCGGTGCGCCGCTCGGCCGCGATGACCTCGAGGACGTCCTCGAGGGTCAGCGGCTCGAAGTACAGGCGCGTGGAAATGTCGTAGTCCGTGGAGACCGTCTCCGGGTTGCAGTTGACCATCACCGTCTCGTAGCCGGCCTCCCGCAGCGCCATCGTGGCGTGGACGCACGAGTAGTCGAACTCGATGCCCTGCCCGATCCGGTTGGGCCCGGAGCCGAGGATGATCACCGAGGGCTTCTCGTGCTGCGCCACCTCGTCCTCCTCGTCGTAGGACGAGTAGTGGTAGGGCGTGTAGGCGGCGAACTCCGCCGCGCAGGTGTCCACGGTCTTGAAGACCGGGCGGATCCCGAGCGCGTGCCGCACCCCGCGCACCACGGCCTCGGGCGTGGAGGTGAGGGAGCCGATCTGCTCGTCGGAGAACCCGTGGCGCTTGGCGCGCCGCAGCACGTCCTCCGTCAGGTTCGGCGCCGAGCGGATCTCCTCCGCGATCTCGTTGAGGAGTTCCAGCTGGTCGAGGAACCAGGGGTCGATCCCCGTGGCCTCGTACATCCGCTCCACGCCGGCGCCGCCGAGCAGGGCGCGCTGCACCTGCGCGAGCCGTTCCGTGGTGGGGCGCCGGGCTGCCTCGACGAGGGCGTCCACCTCGCCGGCCGGGACGGGCGTGAAGGAGAACTGCGAGCCCTTCTGCTCGAGGGAGCGGAGCGCCTTCTGCAGCGCCTCCGTGAAGTTGCGGCCCATCGCCATGGCCTCCCCCACCGACTTCATGGTGGTGGTCAGCGTGGGGTCCGCGGCGGGGAACTTCTCGAACGCGAAGCGCGGCACCTTGACCACCACGTAGTCGAGGGTCGGTTCGAAGGACGCCGGGGTCTTCAGCGTGATGTCGTTGGGGATCTCGTCGAGCGTGTAGCCGAGGGAGAGCTTCGTCGCGATCTTGGCGATCGCGAACCCGGTGGCCTTCGACGCGAGGGCGGAGGAACGCGAGACGCGGGGGTTCATCTCGATGACGACCACGCGCCCCGTGTCGGGTTCGATGGCGAACTGGATGTTGCAGCCGCCCGTATCGACGCCGACCTCCCGGATCACGGCGATCGAGATGTCCCGCAGGCGCTGGTACTCGCGGTCGGTGAGCGTCAGGGCCGGTGCCACCGTGATGGAGTCGCCGGTGTGCACGCCCACGGGATCGACGTTCTCGATGGAGCACACGACCACGACGTTGTCGTTCCTGTCGCGCATCATCTCGAGCTCGTACTCCTTCCACCCGAGGATGCTCTCCTCGAGGAGGACCTCGCTCGTGGGACTGTACTGCAGGCCCTGGCCGACGATCCGGCGGAGGTCCTGCTCGGTGTACGCGAGGCCGGAGCCGAGGCCGCCCATCGTGAAGGACGGCCGGACGACCATCGGGTAGCCGAGCTCCTCCGCGGCGGCCAGGGCCTCGTCGAGCGTGTGGATGATCGAGGACCGGGCGGATTCGGCGCCGCACCGCGCGACGACGCCCTTGAACTTCTCGCGGTCCTCGCCGAGCTCGATCGCGGCGATGTTCGCGCCGATGAGCTCCACCCCGTACTTGTCGAGGACGCCGTTCTTGTCGAGGGCGATGGCCGTGTTCAGCGCCGTCTGTCCGCCCAGGGTGGGCAGCAGGGCATCCGGGCGTTCCTTGGCGATGATCTTCTCGACGACGTCCGGGGTGATCGGCTCCACGTAGGTGGCGTCCGCGAACTCCGGATCGGTCATGATCGTGGCCGGGTTGGAGTTCACGAGGATGACCCGCAGGCCCTCCTCACGCAGCACGCGCAGCGCCTGCGTTCCCGAGTAGTCGAATTCGGCGGCCTGCCCGATGACGATCGGCCCGGAGCCGATCACGAGGACGCTCTTGAGGTCGGTTCTGCGGGGCATCAGTTCTTCTCCTGGGTTGTGCTGTCGGAGGCGGGCTGGTCACCGGTGCGGTCCTTCTCGGCCCGCATCAGGTCGATGAAGCGGTCGAAGAGGTACGCGGAGTCGTGCGGACCGGCCGCGGCCTCGGGGTGGTACTGGACGGAGAAGGCCGGGAGGTCCAGGCACGCCAGGCCCTCGACGACGTCGTCGTTCAGGGACACGTGGCTCACCTCGACCCGGCCGTAGGCGCCGGCCGGTGCCTCGACGGGGCCGTCGAGCGGCGCGTCGACGGCGAACCCGTGGTTCTGCGAGGTGATCTCGACCTTGCCGGTGCGGCGGTCCAGGACCGGCTGGTTGATCCCCCGGTGGCCGTAGCGGAGCTTGTAGGTACCGAAGCCGAGCGCGCGGCCGAGGATCTGGTTGCCGAAGCAGATGCCGAAGAACGGCACGCGGGCGTCGAGCACGCGCCGCAGGAGCTCCACCTGGGCGTCGGCCGTCGCCGGATCGCCGGGGCCGTTGGACATGAAGACGCCGTCCGGCCGGACGGCCAGGACGTCGTCGAACGTCGCGGCGGAGGGCAGGACGACGGTGCGCACGCCGCGCTGGGCGAAGTGCCGGGGCGTCATCGCCTTGATGCCGAGGTCCAGGGCCGCGATGGTGGCCACCGTCTCGCCGGACCAGCCGTGGTCGGCGGGTTCGACGACGTACGCCTCCTCGATGCTGACCTCCTCGGCGAGCCGGGAGCCGGCCATGGACGGCTGGGCGAGGACCTGCTCGACGAGCCGGTCCTCGGGCAGCGCCGCGTCGGCGCCGGAAAAGATGCCGGCACGCATGGCCCCGCGCTCGCGGAGGTGCCGCGTCACGGCGCGTGTGTCGACGCCCTCGATCCCGACGATCCCCTGCTCGCGCAGCTGGTCGTCGAGGCTCTGCTCGGAGCGCCAGTTGGATGGACGGCGGGCCGCGTCGCGGACGATGTACCCGGCCACCCAGATGCGGCGGGACTCGGCGTCGGCGGCGTTCACCCCGGTGTTGCCGATGTGCGGTGCCGTCTGGACGACGAGCTGGCGGGCGTAGGACGGATCGGTGATGGTCTCCTGGTACCCGGTCATGCCGGTGGCGAAGACCGCCTCGCCGAACGTGGTGCCCTCGGCCCCGTAGGTGCGGCCGCGGAAGGTGCGGCCGTCCTCGAGGACGAGCACCGCGGGTGCCTGTCGGTGGACCGGTGCCGGTGTTGGAGCATGGCTCACAGCTGTTCCCTGCCTTCGGGGGTCGGTGGAGTGCGGTCGGGGATGGTGTCGGTGCGTGCGGTGCCCGGGTGTGCGCGGGTCGGGACGAGCGCGGAGGCGGCGGCGAGGAGCTGCGCCTTGTGCGCGGCGTGGCGCGTGCGGAACCCGGTGTCCACACCGTGGGTTCCGAGGCGCCAGGTGAGGATCACGAGCCCCTCCTTCTCGACGAACTTGCCCGTCATGCCGCCGGCGAGCTGCACCGAGGTGAGGTCGGCGCGCGGGATGAAGACGGTGCGGGCGCCGGTGCGCGCGATCAGGACGCCGTCCCGGTGGACGGAGGCGACGGCGTTGCCCCGCAGGCCCAGGCCGTGGACCGCGATGCGGTCGAGCCAGTCCCCCGCCGTCGTCGTCGCCACGTACTGTCCCTCCGCCTCGTACAGGACGGGTCCCGGGTCCGAGGGCGGCTCCGGGGGTGCGGGGACGTCCGCCTGGCGACGCAGCCGGTTGCGCCAGCCGAGTCCCATGAGCGCGACGATCACGACGATGATGGCGACGGTCAGCACCACCCAGCCTAGATATTCCATGCTGCGGCCTCCTCCGTCGTGGCGGCGGACGACGGGCGCGGCGTGGCCAGGCGCCCGTCGAGGACGGTCGGGTGCCCGGCGTAGAAGACGGCCCGGACGCTGCCGGGGAGCTCGAGCCCGCGGAACGGGCTGTTGCGGCCCTTCGTGGCCATCGTGGACGGATCGACGGTCCAGCGCGCGGCCGGGTCGACGAGGATCAGGTGGGCGGGCTCGCCCGCGGCGATGGGCCGCCCCTGGTGTCCGAGCCGACCGATCCGGGCCGGGCTGACCGAGGTGACCCGGGCGAAGCCCTCCCAGTCGAGCAGGCCGGTCTCCACCATGGTGTGCTGCACCACGGACAGGGCGGTCTCGAGGCCCGTCATGCCCATGGCGGCCTGCGCCCACTCGCACTCCTTGTGCTCGCTCGGGTGCGGGGCGTGGTCGGTGCCGACGACGTCGATCGTGCCGTCGGCGAGGGCCGCCCGCAGCGCGTGCACGTCGTCGGCGGAGCGCAGCGGCGGGTTGACCTTGTACACCGGGTCGTAGCTGCGGACCAGCTCGTCGGTCAGGAGGAGGTGGTGCGGGGTGACCTCGGCGGTGACGTCGATGCCGCGGGCCTTCGCCCACCGGATGATCTCCACCGACCCGGCCGTGGAGACGTGGCAGACGTGCAGGCGCGATCCGACGTGCTGGGCGAGCAGGACGTCGCGGGCGATGATGCTCTCCTCCGCGACGGCCGGCCAGCCCACCAGGCCGAGCACGGCCGAGACCTCGCCCTCGTTCATCTGGGCGCCCTCGGTGAGGCGGGGTTCCTGCGCGTGCTGCGCGATGACGCCGTCGAACGCCTTGACGTACTCGAGCGCGCGGCGCATGAGGACGGGGTCGGAGACGCAGATGCCGTCGTCGGAGAAGACGCGCACGGCCGCCCTCGACTCGGCCATGGCGCCGAGCTCGGCGAGCCGCTCGCCGCCGAGGCCCACGGTGACCGCGCCCACGGGGCGCACCTCGACCCAGCCGGCGGCCAGGCCCAGGCGGTACACCTGTTCGACGACACCGGCCGTGTCGGCGACGGGGGAGCTGTTGGCCATGGCGTGCACGGCGGTGAAGCCGCCGAGCGCGGCGGCACGCGACCCGGTCTCGACCGTCTCGGCGTCCTCCCGGCCCGGCTCGCGGAGGTGCGTGTGGAGGTCCACCATGCCGGGCAGGGCGATCAGGCCCCCGGCGTCGATGGTCCCGGCGTCCGTCGGGGCGTCGGCCGTCGCGGCGGCACCGACGGCGGCGACGACCCCGTCGCGGACGAGGAGGTCCTGCACGCCGCGGCCCAGGATCGAGGCGCCCCGGACGAGGTAAGCGGGCGGGGTGGGGCCGGTGGTGCTGGTGCTGGTCGTCACGGGGTGCGGCCTTCCGGGGTCGGGATGGGCGGGGAGTCGGAGCGGTCGTAGCTGCCGGGTTCGTCGACCTCGTCCCGCGGATCCCCCGAGAGCAGCAGGTACAGCGCGGCCATGCGCACGGAGACACCGTTGCGGACCTGGGCGAGGACGGTGGAGCGGGGCGAGTCCGCGGCGGCGGCGGAGATCTCGAGGCCACGGTTCATGGGCCCGGGGTGCATGATCACGGTGTCGTCGAGGCCCATCGTGTCCAGCAGTGCGAGCCGGCCGTCGTCGAACCCCCAGCGCCGCGAGTACTCGCGCGTCGACGGGAAGAAGGCGGCATTCATGCGCTCGGCCTGCAGGCGGAGCATCATGACGGCGTCGGGCCGCTGCGCGAGGGCGTCGTCGAGGTTGTAGAAGACGGTGCAGGGCCAGGACGCGATGCCGACCGGGAGCAGGGTGGGCGGGCCCGCCAGCAGGACCTCCGCGCCGAGCGTGGTCAGCAGCCAGACGTTGGAACGGGCCACCCGCGAGTGGAGGACGTCCCCGACGATCAGGATCTTCATGCCGGCGAGGGTGGTCCCCGCGCTGGGTGTGCCCCCGAGCCGCGCCCAGTGCCGGCGCAGCGTGAAGGCGTCGAGCAGGGCCTGGGTGGGATGTTCGTGGGTCCCGTCCCCGGCGTTGACGACGGCGGCGTCGATCCAGCCCGACGCCGCGAGCCGGGCCGGTGCCCCGGAGGCCGGGTGGCGGATGACGACGGCGTCGGCGCTCATGGCCTCCAGGGTCTGCGCGGTGTCCTTCAGGGATTCGCCCTTGGACACCGACGATCCCTTGACCGCGAAGTTGATGACGTCCGCGGAGAGGCGCTTCGCCGCGGCCTCGAAGGAGATGCGCGTGCGGGTGGAGTCCTCGTAGAAGAGGTTCACCACCGTCCGGCCGCGCAGCGCGGGGAGCTTCTTGATCTCCCGCTCCCCCACCGCGGCCATCTCCTCGGCGACGTCCAGCAGGCGCAGCGCGTTCCGGACGGAGAGGTCCTGGGTGCTGAGCAGGTGCTTCACGCGCCGCCCTCGATGACGACCTCGTTCACGGCGGACCCGCCGATCAGGTCGATCTCCGCGAGGTGCACGCGCACGCGTTCCCGGGACGACGTCGGGAGGTTCTTGCCGACGTGGTCGGCGCGGATGGGCAGTTCGCGGTGGCCGCGGTCCACGAGGACCGCCAGGCGGACCGCGCGCGGCCGGCCCAGGTCGGCGAGGGCGTCGAGGGCCGCCCGGATGGTGCGCCCCGAGTAGAGGACGTCGTCGACGAGGACCACGACCTTGTCGTCGATGCCCGACGGCGGCAGCTGGGTCGCGAGCGGGGAGCGCGTGGGGTTGCGGCGGAGGTCGTCCCGGTACATGGTGACGTCGAGCTGGCCCGTGATGAGGTCCGGGTCCACCGAGGGGTCCACGGATGCGATCTTCTGGGCGAGCCGCTGGGCCAGGGGGAAGCCCCGGCGCGGGATACCGAGGAGGACGAGGTCACGCGACCCCTTGTTCGCCTCGAGGATCTCGTGGGCGATGCGCGTGAGCGCGCGGTCGATGTCTGCTGCTGCGAGAACAACGCGCTTGGTGATGCCGGATTCCGAGGCAGGCATGGTCATGACACGCTTCCTCCTTCCCCGCCTCACAGGACGGAACTTAAAGGGTGGTTGCGCCTTCAAAACTACCACAGCGGTGCTTGCCCCTAGGGTTGGATCATGGCGTTGAACAACCAGGGAACGAATGCGGGCGGCCCGCACGGCTACGGACGATCCGACGATCCCCACCGGGCAGGGCAGGCCCCGCCGTGGCACCGGCAGGGTGACCAGGGCTGGTGGAGCGACACCACCGTGCGGCACCCCCGGGCGGCCCCGGTCCGCGGCCCGGGCCATCCCCTCCACCCGGTGTGGGATCGGACGCCCCGGCGCCGCCGCGTGCTCGACGTCGTCCTCGTGCTCGTCGCAGCCCTGGTGGTCGCCGCCGTCCTCCTCGTCCTCTCGCTGTCCCTCGGGCCGTCGGCGTTCGTGCTCTGCGGCATCCTCGCCCTGGTGCCGTTGGGCATCTGCCTGCTCGGGCTGCGCTGGATCGACCGGTGGGACCCCGAACCGCGCGGGGCCCTGCTCTTCGCGTTCCTCTGGGGTGCCGGCGCGTCGGTGGCCGTGACCCTGCTGCTCGGCACCTACGTGGTCGAGCTGCTCGGGGACGCGCTCACCTCGACGTCCCCCGACGTGATCGGGCCGGTCCTGCAGGCCCCGCTCGTGGAGGAGTTCGCCAAGGGCCTCGGCGTGCTGATCCTCGTGTACACGCGCCGCAGCCACTTCGACGGGCCCGTGGACGGCATCGTCTACGCCGGGACGGTCGCGGCAGGCTTCGCGTTCACCGAGAACATCCTCTACTTCGGCTCCGCCGTGATAAACTCGGGCAGCGCCGGCGCCCTCGTCGGTGTCTTCGTGCTGCGCGGACTGTTCTCCCCGTTCGCACACGTCATGTTCACGGCCCTGCTCGGGTTCTTCCTCGGCTACGCGCTCACCCGGGGCGGCGGCAACGCGCGCATCCTCGGCGCCTTCTTCCTCGGGCTCCTGCCGGCCATCGCCGGACACATGCTGTGGAACGGCGGCACGATCCTCCTGTTCGACAACTTCTTCCTCTTCTACTTCGTGGTCCAGGTGCCGCTGTTCGTCGCCGCCGTGATCGCCGTCGTCCTCCTGCGGCGGGCCGAGCGGCGCCTCACGGAGGCCCGCCTCGGCGACTACGCGCGGGCGGGGTGGTTCACGGTCGAGGAGGTGCACATGCTGGCCACCCGGCCCGGCCGGTCCCGGGCCCTCGCGTGGGCCGGGTCCGTCGGGGCGAAGGAGGACATGCGCGCGTTCATCCGGACGGGGTCGCGCATCGCGCACACGCGCCAGCGGATGCTGGGCGGGCGGCGCGACGGCGACTACGCGGCCGAGGAACGCGCCCTGCTGGCCGAGGCGACGCAGCGGCGGGCCCGGATCTTCCACCTGGCCTCGACCGCCCGGTAGCGTCACGACCCCGGCCCCATCCCAGCCGTCGAGTGCGCACCTCCGGTCGGTGTCCGACGGCACGACCCGCCACAGGTGCGCAACGAACGCCCGGGGCCGGAAACACGGAAGCTCCCGGGGCCATGGACGGCCTGCGGGAGCTTCCGGAGGATGAGCGGGGAGCCGCTCAGGCGAGCAGGGTCGGCTTGAGCTGCTGCAGGCGCCCGAGGAGGCCGTTGACGAACTTCGGCGACTCGTCGGTGGAGAGCATCTTCGCCAGCTCGACGGCCTCGCTGACCGCGACGCCGTCGGGCACGTCGTCGTTGTAGAGCAGTTCCCAGCTGCCGATCCGGAGGATCATGAGATCGACGGCGGGCATGCGGTCGAGCGTCCAGCCCTGCGAGTAGGTGCTCAGGTACTCGTCGATCTGCTCCTGGCGCTCCAGGACGCCCTCGACGACATCCACGGTGTAGTCCGCGATGATCATGTCGGTCTTCTCGCGGCGTGCGCGGATGACCTCGAGGGCCGGCAGGTCGCGCTGCGCGGATTCGAAGAGGATGTCCAGGGCCCGGCGTCGGGCCTTACTGCGTGCGCTCACTCGTTGACGCGTCCCAGGTAGTCGCCCGTGCGGGTGTCGACCTTGACCTTGGTGCCGGTGCCGAGGAACAGCGGGACCTGGATCTCGTGGCCGGTCTCGACGGTGGCGGGCTTGGTGCCGCCGGTGGAGCGGTCGCCCTGGAGGCCCGGCTCCGTGTACGTGATCTCCAGCGTCACCGACGCGGGGAGCTCGACGTACAGCGGCGAGCCCTCGTGCATGGCGATCGTGGCCATCTGGCTCTCGAGCATGAAGTTGGCGGCGTTCCCGACGGTCTTGCCCGGCACCGTGATCTGGTCGTAGTCCGTGGTGTCCATGAAGACGAAGTCCTCGCCGTCCTTGTACAGGTACTGGTAGTCGCGGCGGTCCACGGTGGCCGTCTCGATCTTCAGGCCGGCGTTGAAGGTCTTGTCGACCACCTTGCCGGAGAGGATGTTGCGAAGCTTGGTGCGGACGAAGGCGCCACCCTTGCCGGGCTTGACGTGCTGGAATTCGAGGACGTTCCAGAGGTTGCCTTCGAGCTTCAGAACAGTGCCGTTCTTGATGTCGTTCGTGGTCGCCACAGATTCACTTTCGTCGGTTTCGTACGTGTACGGGAGCGGGATGGGCCGGCCGGGGCGCAGCGGGCGCGCGGAGGCGCGCCGAAAGTCCAGGAACCAGTCTACCCCGCGCGGCGCCGGGACCCGGCGGACGCGGTCAGGACGCGATCTCCTGGTAGGCCGCGAAGAGGAGCGACGTGTCGGGCACCTCGAGCATGCCCGGCTTGCCGATGCCGTCCAGCACCACGAAGCGGAGGAGGTCGCCGCGGGACTTCTTGTCGCGCCGCATGCCGTCCAGGAGCGATGCCCAGCGGTCGCGCCGGTACGTGACCGGCAGTCCGAGGGACTCGAGGATGCTCCTGTGCCGGTCCGCGTCGGCGTCACTGAGCCGCCCGACCATCCGGGAGAGCTCCGCGGCGAACACCAGGCCCACCGACACGGCCGCGCCGTGGCGCCACGAGTACCGTTCGGCGAGCTCGATGGCGTGGCCCAGCGTGTGGCCGTAGTTCAGGTACTCGCGGCGCCCGGATTCCTTCAGGTCCTCGGAGACGATGTCCGCCTTCACCCGGATGGCGCGCTCCACGAGGTCCCGCAGCACGGGCGAGGCCGCGTCCGTCGCGCCGGCCTGGTCCCGCTCGATCAGGTCGAGGATCACCGGATCGGCGATGAACCCGCACTTGGCCACCTCGGCGAGTCCCGTCACGAGCTCGTTCTTCGGCAGCGTGCCCAGCGCGTCGAGGTCCACCAGGACGGCGGCCGGCGGGTGGAAGGCGCCGACGAGGTTCTTGCCCTCCGCGGTGTTGATGCCGGTCTTCCCGCCGACGGCGGCGTCGACCATGCCGAGCAGGCTCGTGGGCAGGTGCACCACGCGGACGCCGCGCAGCCAGGTCGCCGCGACGAACCCGCCCAGGTCGGTCACCGCTCCCCCGCCGACGGTGACCACGGCGTCCGAGCGCGTGAAGTCGTTCTGGCCGAGCACCTGCCAGCAGAAGGCCGCCACCTGGATGTGCTTGCCCTCCTCGGCGTCCGGGATCTCCGCGGTGACGGCGGTGAAACCGGCATCGGCGAGCTCGTCGCGGACGGTGTCGCCGGTCGCGCGCAGCGCCCGCGGGTGGATCACCAGGACGCGCCGCACGCGCTCGCCGAGGAGGGCGGGCAGCCGCCCGAGGAGGCCGTGCCCGACGACGACGTCGTACGAGTCTGCGGGCGCGCTCCCGGTGACCGGGATGGTGGTGGGGGTTTCAGTGTCCATGGGGTGTCGTCCCGCTCTCGTGGTCCAGGTCGTGTGTCGAGTCGTGTGTCGTCGGGGTGCCGCTGGTGCGACCGCTCTCGTCCAGGTCCGGCAGGGCCCGGAGCACCGCGGTGGTCACTCCGCGGACGGAGAGGCCGCGCGTGTCGACGACGGTCGTGGCCACTGCGGCGTAGACGGGCCGCCGGACGTCGTACAGTGCCTGCCACCGTTCCGCCGGGCGCCCGGCCAGCAGCGGCCGGCCGGACTCGGCGCCGAGGCGCGGGAGGACGGTGGCGAGGTCGGTGTCGAGGAAGACGACCGTCGTGTCCTGCAGCAGCTCGCGGGTCCGCGGATGGAGGACGGCCCCGCCGCCCAGGGAGACGACGGCGTCCTCGGCGAGGGCGGCGCGGACGACGTCGGCCTCGAGGGCGCGGAAGGCATCCTCCCCCTGGCTCGCGAAGATCCCGGCGATGCTGCCGTGCTGCTCGACGACGAGCCGGTCCGTGTCGATGAACCGGGCGCCGATCCGTTCGGCGAGCATCCTGCCCACGGCCGACTTGCCGACCGCCATGGGCCCCACCAGGGCGATCGCGCGGGTCCGCGGCATCAGGCTCCTGCGGAGTCCAGGAACTCCGGGATGTTCTCGAGGTAGCTGCGCAGGTTGCGGGCGGTCTCGTCCAGGGAGTCGCCGCCGAACTTCTCGGTGACGGCCTCCGCGAGCACGAGGGCGGTCATGGCCTCGGCCACGACGCCGGCCGCGGGGACGGCGCACACGTCCGAGCGCTGGTGGTGCGCGCGGGCGGCGGCGCCCGTGCTGACGTCGACGGTCCGGAGCGCCCGGGGCACGGTGGCGATCGGCTTCATGGCGGCGCGGACGCGGAGCGTGTCCCCGATGCTCATGCCACCCTCGATCCCGCCGGCGCGGTTGCTGGCACGGACGATCTTGCCCTCCGCGTTGCGGACGATCTCGTCGTGAGCGGCGGTGCCGCGTCGGGCGGCCGTCTCGAAGCCGTCGCCCACCTCGACGCCCTTGATGGCCTGGATGCCCATGAGGGCGGCGGCGAGGCGTGCGTCGAGCCGGCGGTCCCAGTGGACGTAGCTGCCGAGGCCGGGCGGGAGTCCGTACGCGATCACCTCGACGACACCGCCGAGCGTCTCGCCCTCCTTGTGGGCGGCGTCGACCTCCGCGACCATGGCGTCCGAGGTGTCCCGGTGGAAGCACCGCAGGGGGTCGTTGTCGAGGGCGATCACGTCCTCCGGCGTGGGCAGGACGGCGTCCTCGGGCACCGAGATGTAGCCGACGGCGACGGTGTGGCTGACGAGGTGGATCCCGAGGCCCTCGAGGAATTTCGCGGCGACGGTGCCGAGCGCCACCCGGGTGGCCGTCTCGCGGGCACTGGCGCGTTCGAGGACGGGGCGTGCCTCGTCGAAGCCGTACTTCTGCATGCCGGTGAAGTCCGCGTGGCCGGGGCGCGGGCGGGTCAGGGGGGCGTTGCGGGCGGAGTCGGCGAGCTCCGCGGCGTCCTGGTCGCCCAGGGGGTCCGCGGACATGATCTTCTCCCACTTGGGCCATTCCGTGTTTGCGACCTCGATGACGACCGGGCCGCCCTGCGTCTTCCCGTGCCGCACACCGCCCATGATGCGCACCTCGTCCCGCTCGAACTTCATCCGGGCACCGCGCCCGTATCCGAGCCGCCGGCGGGCCAGGGCGTCCTGGATGTCACTGCTCGTGATTCCCACCCCGGCGGGCATGCCCTCGATGATGCCGACCACGGCGGGGCCGTGCGATTCTCCTGCGGTCAACCAACGCAACATGGCTTCCATACTGCCATGCGGCGCAGCCCAGCTCAGCGCCGGGTGACCCCCGCGGCGTCACACATGGCGCGCAGGACGGCGGCGCGGTCCCCTCCGGCCCCGGGGAAGAACAGCGCCACCTGCTCGACGGCCTGGTGGATCAGCATGTCGAGGCCGGGCACGATGCGCCCGCCGGCCCGTTCCCAGGCCTCGGCGAGCCGGCTGGGCCAGGGGTCGTAGGCGACGTCGAGCAGCGTCCCGTCCGTGTGGAAGGGCGCGCCGGCGGTGAGCTCGCCGGCGAGCGGGTCCGCGGCCCTCGGCGGGAGGGTCGAGACGACGACGTCGGAGGTGCGCACCGCGTCCGCGGCCGAAGCCCACGGGACGACGGCGACCGCCACGCCGAGGGCGGCGCCGATGCGCTGCAGGGCCGCCGCGGCGTCGGGACGGCGCACGAGGACGGACACCGTCCCGGCTCCGAGCTGCGCGAGGCCGGCCACGGCGGCCGCGGCGGTGCCCCCTCCGCCCAGGACGACGGCGCGTCGGGGCGTCCCGGCTCCGGCCGCCGCGAGGGCGTGCGCCACCCCGGCGACGTCGGTGTTGTGGCCAATGAGGGTGGGGTGCGGGCCGTCACCGACGACCACGGTGTTGACGACGCCGAGCACGCTCGCCGGCGCCGTCGTGCTGTCGACCAGCCGTGCGACGGCGCCCTTGAGGGGCATCGTCACGGACAGTCCGCGCCACGTCCCGCCGGTGCGCACGCCGTCGATGAACGCGGCGAGACCCGCCTCATCGACGTCGACCGCGGCGTAGGAGCAGTCGACGCCGAGCGCCCGGTACGCCGCGGTGTGCAGCAGCGGCGACTTGGAGTGCGAGATCGGCGAACCGATCACGGCCGCCCGGCGCCCCCGGGGCGCGGTGGGCCCTGCGGCGTGCACCTACTCGCACCGTCCGGGATTGTCGCCGCACCATTCGTCGTACTCGGCGACGTAGCGCAGGTGCTCGGCGTACGTCTCCGAGAACTTGGTCTCCCCCGTGTCGAGGTTCACCGTGACCCAGAAGTAGAACGGCACGTCGGCGGGGTTGACGGTCGCGTCGATCGCCGCGTCGCTCGGGGAGCCGATCGGCCCCTTCGGGAGCCCAGGGTTGGCATAGGTGTTGTAGGGGTTGGAGGTGTCCTTCTTCTCCTCCTCCGTCAACTGGTACGTGCGTGTCCCGAGGCCGTAGGTCACGGTCGCGTCCGACTGGATCAGTCCGTTGGTCTCCGTGTTGCCAGGCTTGAGCCGGTTGAAGATGGATCCGGCGACCGTGGCGTAGTCGCCCTCCTGCGCCTCCGCCTGCACGATGCTGGCGACGGTCAGGATGTCGTACTGCTCGTCCGGGTCGGTCACACCGTCCTGGACGAGGCGGTCGGTGGTCGCCGTGATCATCTCGGTGAGGATCTCGGTGGCCGTGGCCTCGACGTCGAAGCGGTACTCCCCCGGGTGCAGGTAACCCTCGAGGGAGAGCGCCTGGTCGGGGAGGCCGAACTGTCCCGGGTCCTCGGCGAGGGCGTCGAACTCGGCGCGCGGGATCCCCGTCGACTCGCTCAGGATGTCGAAGACCTCGCCCTGGCGCAGGTCGCGCGCGACGGCGGCGTAGGACACCATCGTCGGATCCTCACCGAGCAGCGCCTCGGCGGCGGCGGAGGAGGACATCTGCAGGCGCATCTCGTACTCGCCGGGCTGGACCTCCCGCCCGTCGGCGATGGCGCCGAGCGCCTCGACGAACGTCCCGGAGTCCGCGACGATGTCCGCAGTCTCCAGTCCGGTCCCGATCGCCAGCGCGCCGGCTCCCTCGGGGACGGTGAACACCGTCTCCTCGCCGCCGGGGCCCGCATAGTCCTTGACGTCGTTCAGGCCGAGGAAGTCGCGCAGCATGAGCGCGGCCCCGTACACCGTGCCGGCGAACAGGGCGAGCACCACGAGCAGGATCACGGTCCGGCGGAGGCGTCGGCGGCGCTTGGCCTTCGACGGCGTGCGCTTGCCGGTGCTGCGCGGGACGTCCTGGGTCGCGAAGAACTCCTCGACGGGCTCCGGGTGCGCGTGGCCGTCCTCGGGCCCCTCGTCGTAGTACCCGTCGTCGGCCGGGTGATGCGCCGCGTCGTCCGCGGCGCCCTGGGGGGTTGAATGGCGGTCGCTCACGACTCGGACTCCCTCCTGCTGGGCGTACTGTGTCTGATGAGTCGCTCCTCTGTAGGGGTCGGCGACGGGTTCTGTGCACCCGCCGCGGATCTCACAGGAACCGGATCCCCCACATCCCGTCCGCGTGAACGTTGCATGTCGATGGCATGCTGGAGTATTTCAACGGCAGCCACCTGATCTACCACCTTACGATGATCACGGCTGCCGAGACCAGCGGCGTGCAGCGAACGGTGCGCCGACACGGTGCTCAGCCTCTCGTCCACCAGGCGGACCGGCGACGGATGGGACTGCCGGGCGAGTTCCTCCACGATCAGGGCGGCGTACTCCCTCGCCATCTCCGCGGATGCCCCTTCCCCGCCGCTCAGGTTCCTGGGGAGTCCCACGATGATCTGCACGGCGCCGCGTTCCACCGCCTCGCGGACGAGGATCCGGATGTCGTTGTTCTTGCGCGCATCCCGCTTCAGCGTGCGGACGGGTGTGGCGATCAGGCCGTCGCGGTCGCACCCGGCCAGGCCCACGCGGACCTTCCCGACGTCGACGCCGAGCTTCGGTCCGTGAGGGTAGGGCGTTCCGGACGCCCCTCCCCCGCCGTTCACCTCCACGGTGCCGTCAGCGCTCCGCGACCGCAGTGCGGATCGCGGCCAGCGCGTCCGGGATGCGCGTGGCGTCGGCGCCGCCGCCCTGCGCGACGTCGTCCTTGCCGCCACCGCCGCCGCCGAGGATCTTCGCGGCGGTACGCACCAGCGCACCGGCCTTGACCCCGGCGGCCCGTGCCGCCTCGTTGGTCGCGACGAGGACGAGGGGGCGGTTCTGGGCGACGCCGGTCGCGGCGACGACGGCGGGCTCGGATCCGAGGCGGCCGCGCAGGTCCAGCACGAGGGTCCGCAGTTCGTCGGCGCCGCCGATCTCGCCGGCGTCGTGGGCGACGAGGCGGACGCCGTCGACGTCCACCGCGGTGTCGACGAGCGCCCCCGCGGTCACGGCGATCTGCTCCTTGCGGAGCCGGTCCAGTTCCTTCTCCGCGGCCTTGAGCTTGTCGAGGGTGGCCGACAGGCGTTCGGGCAGCTGCGGCGACGGGACCTTCAGCATGTCCGAGAGCTCCGTGACGAGCGCGCGCTCGGCGGCGAGGTGACGGAACGCGTCCAGCCCCACGAGGGCCTCGATGCGCCGGTTGCCGGAGCCGACGGACTGCTCGCCGAGCAGCGTCAGGCTCCCGATGTGCGACGTCGACGGCACGTGCGTGCCGCCGCACAGTTCGCGCGAGAACTCGGCGTTCATCTCGACGACGCGCACGGTGTCGCCGTACGCCTCACCGAACAGCGCGGTGGCGCCGAGCGCTTTCGCGTCCGCGAGGGACATGATCTTGGTCTCGACCTCGTAGTTGTCGCGGATGGCGATGTTCGAGACCTCCTCGATCTCCGATCGGGCCCCGGCACTGATGCCCTCGCCCCAGGAGAAGTCGAACCGGAGGTAGCCGGCCTTGTTGAAGGAGCCGCGCTGCAGCGCCTCGGGGCCGAGGATCTCGTGGAGGGCCGCGTGGACGATGTGCGTGCCCGAGTGCGCCTGCTCCCCCGCGTGCCGGCGCCGGCGGTCGACGGCGGCCGTCACCACGGCGCCGGGGAACACCTCGCCCTCGCGCACCACGGCGCGGTGGACGCTCAGCCCCTTGACGGGTCGCTGGACGTCGAGCACCTCGACCACGAATCCGTTGCCCGTGATGAACCCGACGTCGGCCGCCTGCCCGCCGGCCTCGGCGTAGAACGGGGTCTGGTCGAGGACGAGTTCGACCTCGCTGCCCTGCAGCGCGCTCGGAACGGACTGGCCGTGGTCCAGGACGGCGACGATCGTGGCCTCGGAGGTCAGCTCGTCGTAGCCCGTGAACACGGTCTGGCCGCGGCCGAGGAGTTCGGTGAACACTGAGAGGTCGGCGTGGCCGGCCTTCTTGCCGCGGGCGTCCGCCTGGGCGCGCTGGCGCTGTTCGAGCATGAGCGCGCGGAAGCCGTCGGCGTCGACGGCGAGCCCTGCCTCCTCGGCCATCTCGAGTGTCAGGTCGATGGGGAAACCGAAGGTGTCGTGCAGCGTGAATGCGTCCTGGCCCGACAGCGGACGCTGCTCGGACAGTGATTCCCGGACGGCCTCCTCCAGGCGCGCGGTACCCGACGCGATGGTGCGCAGGAACGCCTTCTCCTCGGCGTAGGCGATCCGGCTTATGCGGGCGAAGTCCGTCTCGACCTCCGGGTAGACGCCCTTCATGGCGTCCCGCGACGCGGGCAGCAGCTCGGGGAGGCAGGCCTTCTCGACGCCGAGGAGGCGCATGGCGCGCACGGCGCGGCGGATCAGGCGGCGCAGCACGTAGCCGCGGCCCTCGTTGGAGGGGGTCACGCCGTCGGCGATGAGCATGAGCGAGGAGCGGATGTGGTCGGCGACCACGCGCAGGCGGACATCGTCGGTGTGGTGCGGGTCCTGGGGGGACTCGGAGCTCGTGTACGTCTTCCCGCTGATCGCCGCGGCGCGGTCCAGGACGGGACGCACCTGGTCCGTCTCGTACATGTTCTCGACGCCCTGGAGGATCATCGCGAGGCGCTCGAGGCCGAGGCCCGTGTCGATGTTCTTCTTGGGCAGCTCGCCCAGGATCTCGAAGGCGTCCTTGCCGGTGCCCTCGCCGCGCTGGTACTGCATGAAGACGAGGTTCCAGATCTCCACGTAGCGGTCGTCGTCGGCCTCCGGGCCGCCGTCGGCTCCGTAGGCGGGCCCGCGGTCGTAGAAGATCTCCGAGCAGGGACCGGCCGGCCCCGGCTGGCCGGTGGACCAGTAGTTGTCCTTCTTGCCCATCTTCTGGATGCGTCCCGCCGGGACTCCGACGACGTCGCGCCAGATCTCTAGCGCCTCGTCGTCCTCGTGGTACACCGTGATCCACAACTTGTCCGCGGGCAGACCGAAGCCGCCGTCGGCGACATCGCTCGTCAGCAGTTCCCAGGCCATGCGGATGGCGTCGGTCTTGAAGTAGTCACCGAAGGAGAAGTTGCCGCACATCTGGAAGAAGGTCCCGTGCCGGGCGGTCTTGCCGACCTCCTCGATGTCGCCGGTGCGGATGCACTTCTGGACACTCGTCGCACGGCTGTAGGGTGCCGTCTCGCGGGCGGTCAGGTACGGGATGAACGGCACCATGCCGGCGACGGTGAACAGGAGGGACGGGTCCGAGGAGACCAGCGACGCCGAGGGCACGACCGTGTGCCCGTTCTTCTCGAAGTAGCTCAGCCAGCGGGCGGCGATCTCGTGGGACTTCATGTGAGGGCAGATCCTTCGGTGGTGGTCCGGACACGAGGGGCCGGACGGGGAGATGGGGCGGCCTGGACGGGCGGCGCCGGCGGTGCTCCGTCCTAGCGGAGGGAGCGGCGCGTGGCGGGTGCGGCGGCGTCCGCGGCAGCGGTCGTCGGTGCCGCCACGCCGAGGGCGGAGCGGAGGTCGTCCTCCCGCTCGGTCATCGCCGAGCGCAGGGCGTCCGCGAAATCGGCGATGCTGTCGCTGATCTGCCCGACGGCGCGGTTGAGTCCCTCGGGGCCGAGGTTCGCCTTGGCCTGGGTCACCTTGCGGACGGCGACCACGCCGATCGTGATGCCGGCGGCCAGCCAGAATGCTCGTCTGATCATCGTTCTCTCCGGTTCGTCGTGGGGTTAGCGGCTGCGGCGGCGGCGTGCCGGCGAGGTCCGGCCGGCGAAGGCCGAGCGGACGCCGTAGGAGAACGCCGAGACCTTGATGAGCGGGGAGCCGACCGTCGCGGCGATCAGGGAGGACAGCGCCGAGATGTTCGCCGACGCGTCGGAGACGTTGGACGTGATGCCGTCGACCGTCTTCAGCTGCCGGTGCGTGGTGCTCACGGTGCTCGTGACCTCCTCGAGCAGCGGCGTCGTCTCGTCGGTGACGGTGCGGATGGCCTTGCGGAGTTCGTCGAACACGCGGCCGAGCTTCCAGATCGGCACGGCCAGCAGCAGGACCAGGACGGCGAACACGCCCGCAGCGATCAGGCCTGCAATATCTCCACCTGACATGGGCGGTCTCCTTTACGCATGGGTGCACGCCGGAAGGGGCGGGCGGGGGAAGTGGTGCTTCTAGTACTTTACAGAACGAAGAGCCCGCGGCGGGTGCCGCGGGCTCTTCGACCACGCTTGTCGTTCAGTGCCGCGGGAGGAACCCGTGGCCGTGGACGCCTAGCGTGCGTAGTACTCGACGACGAGCTGCTCTTCGCAGGTCACGGGGACCTCGGAGCGCTTCGGGCGACGCACGAGGCGCGCCTGGAGCTTGTCGAGCTGGACGTCCAGGTAGCCGGGGACGGCGGGGAGGACGTCGCGGTGCGCACCGGCGGCCGCAACCTGCAGCGGGACCATGGTCTCGCTGCGGCTGTGCACGTGGATGAGCTGGCCCTCGGACACGCGGTACGACGGGCGGTCGACGCGCGCGCCGTCGACCATGATGTGGCGGTGGACGATGAGCTGGCGCGCCTGGGCGCTCGTGCGGGCGAACCCGGCACGGAGCACGAGGGCGTCGAGACGCATCTCGAGCAGTTCGATCAGGTTCTCACCGGTCAGGCCGGCGGTCCGACGCGCTTCCTCGAAGACGCGCGCCATCTGCGCCTCGCGGATGTTGTACTGGGCGCGCAGGCGCTGCTTTTCGCGCAGACGGACGGCGTAGTCGCTGTCCTGCTTGCGACGCGCACGGCCGTGCTGGCCCGGCGCGTACGGCCGACGCTCGAGGTACTTCTCTGCCTTGGGAGTCAGGGCGATGCCGAGGGCCCGCGAGATGCGGACCTTCCGGCGGGCACGTGTGTTGTTAGCCACGTCTACCTTTCGATGTTTTTGCGGCGAAGAAGCGGACCTGCGCCACGGGGGCGTCCGCACTTCCGGTGTCGCTGGCCTCCACTTGCGGAGAGCCGGGATTGGCCGCTTCCCGGTACTACAGTCCGCCGCGACCCTGGCCGCCACCGCACGCGGCGACAGGAATCTGCTGCACGGTGTGGGGGTGGCTGGTACACGACGACTTGCCAGTCAGCCTTCAATGCTAGCAGTGCGCGGCGGCGGGCCGAAACGCGACGCCCGGGCACCGCCGCCGGCAGGCCGCGGCGGATCCGTCAGGTGCCGCGCAGGATCCGACGGAGCCGTGACAGGCGCGACGCGATGTCCCGTTCCGCGCCCCGATCCGTCGGCTCGTAGTAGTTGCGGCCCACGAGGTCGTCCGGCGCGTACTGCTGCGGCGCGATCCCGTGCGGCGCGTCGTGGGAGTAGACGTAGCCCTTCCCGTGACCGAGCTGCGAGGCACCCGGGTAGTGCGCGTCCCGCAGGTGCGCCGGGATGCCCTGACCGCGGCCCGCCCGGACGTCGGCGATGGCGGCGTTGATGCCGTTGTAGGCCGCGTTCGACTTCGGCGCGGTGGCGATGTGGACGACCGCCTCGGCGAGGATGATCCGGGCCTCGGGCATGCCGACGAGCTGCACCGCCTGGGCCGCGGCGACCGCCGTCTGCAGTGCGGTCGGGTCCGCCATCCCCACGTCCTCCGACGCGGAGATCATCAGCCGCCGGGCGATGAACCGCGGGTCCTCTCCGGCCTCGAGCATCTTCGCCACGTAGTGCAGGGCGGCGTCCACGTCCGATCCACGCAGGGACTTGATGAACGCACTGGCGACGTCGTAGTGCTGGTCGCCGGCGCGGTCGTACCGCAGGGCGGCGACGTCGACCGCCTTCTCCGCGTGCTGGAGCGTGACCAGCACGGGCAGGACCTCCTCCCCGCCCTCGTCCGCGTCCTCGGTACCGGAGGCCGGACGCGGGTCCGCGTCGTCGTCTGCCGGGTGGCGCGTCTCGGACTGCGCGACGCCGGCGGCCGCTTCCAGCGCGGTCAGGCCACGCCGTGCGTCGCCCGCGGCCAGGCGCACGAGGTGCTCGAGGGCCTCCGCGGACAGTTCCACCGTCCCCGCGAGTCCGCGGTCGTCCTCGACGGCCCGCTGGAGCAGGCCCC
Organism: Arthrobacter sp. Ld5; assembly: GCF_051172775.1. NCBI lineage: Bacteria > Bacillati > Actinomycetota > Actinomycetes > Micrococcales > Micrococcaceae > Arthrobacter > Arthrobacter sp. Ld5. The sequence goes on along the minus strand of NZ_JBPKBO010000017.1, from coordinate 138,701 downwards.
GGATGTCGGCCTCGTCGAGCGGCCGGAGGGTCTGCAGCAGCGATCGTGAGAGCAGGGGCGAGACCACCGAGAAGGACGGGTTCTCCGTGGTCGCCGCGATGAGGACCACCCAGCCGTTCTCCACCCCGGGCAGCAGGGCGTCCTGCTGCGCCTTATTGAACCGGTGGATCTCGTCGAGGAACAGGACGGTCGTCTGCCGGTACAGGTCCCGCGAGGTCAGGGCGTCGTCCATGACGCGGCGCACGTCCTTGACCCCTGCGGTGATGGCGGACAGTTCGACGAACTTCCGGCCCTGGCCGCGCGCGATCACGTGGGCGAGCGTCGTCTTGCCCGTCCCGGGCGGGCCCCAGAGGATCACGGACGACGGCGCGGCGTGGGCGCCGGGATCGTGCTCGCCCGCGAGCGTGCGCAGCGGCGAACCCCGGCCCAGCAGGTGCTGCTGGCCGACCACCTCGTCGAGGCTGCGCGGCCGCATCCGGACGGCGAGCGGACTCCTGGGCCGCAGGCCCGCCGACCCGCGGCCGCCGCTCGCGGGTGCGTCGTCCGACTCGGCGTCGTCGGCCGCGGCACTGAATAGATCATTCACGGCACCAACGTTACTGTGGGCCACTGACCGCCCCGGTTCCCGCCGGGCTCCCCCGCAGGACGACGGCCGGACAGCGCGCGCCGACGAGAGGAACACGATGCCCCCCAGCAGGTCCGTCCTGGTCGAGGCCGGGCGCCTCGAGGGATGGCTCACACGCTTCCGGACCCGCAACGGACCCTTCGAGGCACAGCCGGTCCCGGGGGGCGCGGACGGCTCGGTCTCCCTGACCGCCGCGAACGGCTGCACCGCGGTCCTGACGCCGCCCCTGCCCCCGGGCACCCTCCCCGCAGCCACGGCACCGGGCCGCGCTCCGGCGGGCGCCCCGGAGGGCGTGGCGGGCACGTCGGCGGAGGTCCCGGCGCCGGTCGCGGACCTGCTCTCCGCCGTGGACCCGGGCGTCACCGTGGGGGTCCTGCTCATCCGGCGGGGCGGCTACTCCGTGGGCGTGGCCCGCGAGGGCGGGGTGATCTCCTCGAAGACGGGCACGCGCTACGTGCAGGGTCGCACGGCCGCGGGGGGCTGGTCGCAGCAGCGGTTCGCGCGCCGGCGGGCCAACCAGGCGGACGCCCTCGTGGAGGAGACCGCGCTCCGTGCCGCGGCCCTGTTCGGAGCCCACCCGCCCGCGTGCCTGCAGCTCGGCGGTGACCGGGCGCTGGCGACCAGCGTGCTCGGCGAGCCCGTCCTGTCGGCGTTCGCGCAGCTCCCGCAGGTCCCGTTCCTCACGGTGCCGGACCCCCGGTTCGCCGTCCTCAAGGAGGCGGCCCGCACGGCCCTGTCCGTCCGCATCACGGTGACCGACCCGCCCGCAAACGGGTGAACGCCGTGTCAGCCCTCCCGGACCGCTGCCGTCCGGAGGGCGGCGATGGCGGCGGCGGGGTCGTCCGCCCCGTAGACCGAGGAACCGGCCACGAACACCGTCGCCCCGGCGTCGGCGGCGCGCAGGATCGTCTCCTCCGTGATGCCCCCGTCCACCTGGATGACGAGCGGCCGGGCGGTACCCTTCAGGGCCTCGGCGGCGCGTCGGATCTTCGGCAGGGTCAGGTCCAGGAAGGACTGCCCGCCGAATCCCGGCTCCACCGTCATGACGAGCAGCATGTCCAGCTCGCCCAGCATGTCGAGGTAGGGCTCCACGGGGGTGGACGGCCGTAGCGCCATGCCGGCCTTCGCGCCGGCGTCCCGCAGTTCACGGGCCAGCCTGACCGGGGCCGCCGCGGCCTCCGCGTGGAAGGTCACCGACGCGGCGCCGGCTTCCGCGTAGGCGGGCGCCCAGCGATCGGCGTCCTCGATCATGAGATGCACGTCGAGCGGCACCGGGCTGACCTGCTGGATCCTCCGGACGATTGGCAGCCCGAGCGTGAGGTTCGGCACGAAGTGGTTGTCCATGACGTCCACGTGCACGGCGTCGGCCGACGCGATGCGCTGCAGTTCGGCCTCCAGGTTCACGAAGTCCGCCGAGAGGATGCTCGGATTGATGCGAAGGTGCGTCACTGCCGTTCCTTTCGTTGCCTGGCGTCCTCAGGGATTCTTCCGGATCAGCGCGAGGTACATCGCGTCCGTCCCGTGCACGTGGGGCCAGAGCTGCGCGCTGGTCCCGTGGCCGGCGTCGAGCGGTCCCCCGATGCTCACGGCGTCGAGCGCCGCTCCCGCGTCGAGGCGCTCGAAGCCGGGACGCTTGCGCAGGCAGTCGTCCACGACGGCGTCCGTCTCCGCGTGGTGCGGCGAGCAGGTCACGTAGGCCACCACGCCGCCGGGGGCGACGGCCTCGAGCGCGGAGGTGAGGAGCTCACGCTGCAGCGGTGCGAGGCCCACGAGGTCGGAGGGCTTCCGGCGCCAGCGCGATTCGGGACGGCGGCGCAGAGCACCGAGCCCCGTGCAGGGCGCATCCACGAGCACGCGGTCGTAGCTCTCCGGCTGCTCACGGCCGACATCGCGACCGTCCCCCACGCGCACGGTCCAGGAGCCCTCCGGCAGGGGCCGCAGCGCCTGCCGCACCAGTTGGGCGCGGTGCGGGACCGGTTCGTTCGCCGTCAGGTGCACGCCGTCGCCGAGCCCGATCGCCGCCAGGAGGGCGGTCTTGCCGCCGGGCCCGGCGCAGAGGTCCAGCCACTGCTCGGGCCCGTCCGTCCGGCGTCCGTGGAGGTCAACGGCGGCCAGGGCCCGCGCCACGAGCTGTGACCCTGAGTCCTGCACGCGAAGGGTGCCGTCGGCGATCCCGGGGAGCCTGCTGACGTCGCCGCCCGAGTAGTAGGCCGATCCGGGCGCCAGCCGGCCCGGCTCGGCGCCTTCGTCGAGGGCGTCGTCGATCGTGCCGAGCCCCGGCAGGGCCACGAGATGGACCACGGGCGCGGCGTTGTCGGCTGCCAGCAGCGCGTCGATCTCCACGACCTCCCGGCCGTGGGCGACGAGGGCCTGACGCATCGCGCGGACGATCCACTCGGGATGGCTGTGGGTCAGTGCTGCGACGGCGGTCGGGTCCGTGAGGTCCCGGACGAGTTCGGCGACCCAGCCGTCCAGGTCGTGCGCCGTGACCTTGCGGAGCACGGCGTTCACCAGCGAGGAGGGCCCGGCGCCGATGACCGCGCGCACGAGGCCCACGGTCTGGTCCAGCGCCGCGTGGGCGGGGACCCGCATGGCGAGGAGCTGGTGCACGCCGAGCCTGAGGGCGTCCAGGACGGCGGGGTCGAGCTGGTCCAGCGGACGGTCGACGCAGCGGGCGAGGACGGCGTCGTAGGTGCCCTGCCCGCGCAGGGCGCCGTAGGTGAGCTCCGTCGCGAAGCCGGCGTCGCGGCGGTCGAGGCGGTGCCTGCGGATGCTGGTCGGCAGGACGAGGTTCGCGTAGGCGTCATCGCCGGCGACGGCGCGCAGGACCTCGAACGCCACGAGGCGCGCGGGGTCGGCGCGGCGGGTGCGCTGCGACGGTGCGGCCTGGGAGAACTGACGGTCTCCGCCGCGGTTGCGCTCCCTGCCCTGGTCGTCGCGACGGCGCGTGCCGCCGCCCTGACCGCCGCCGCCCGTCCTGCCCGCGCCGTTGCCCGCGGTACCCGGCCTGCGCTCGCCGCGGCCGCCGGTTCCCCTGTTCGCTCCTCCGGTCGCACTCACTCGAACACCAGCTCTCCGCGCGTCGCCGCGCCCCGGGCCCAGTCCAGGGCGCTCATCATCTTCTTCCCTGCCGGCTGCAGGTCCCCGAGGACCACGGCATCCGTGCCCGTCCCCACGAGGACCTGCCGGCCGACGACGTCGATCCTGCCGGGTGGGACGGCAGGCTGCCCGCCGTCCGGGCTCCCGTCGATCGGGGTGACGGGGCCGAGCTTCACGCGCTGCCCGTCGAGCGTGCTCCACGCCCCGGGCTCGGGGGTCACCGCGTTGATGCGGCGGCGCACGGCGACGGCCGGGAGCGACCAGTCGATCCGCCCGTCGTCGATGGTGAGCTTGGGGGCGAGGGTCGCCTCGCCCGTCTGCGGCGTCGCCGTCACCCGGCCGGCCTCGAGGCCGGAGAGGGTCTGCACGAGCAGGACCGCCCCACTGTGCGACAGGCGTTCGAGGACCTCGCCGCTCGTGGCACCGGGGTCGAGGCTCTCCGTCATCACGCCGAAGACGGGCCCGGTGTCGAGCCCCTCCTCGAGGAGGAACGTGGTCGCACCCGTGATGTCGTCCCCGGCGAGGACCGCGTGCTGCACGGGGGCCGCACCCCGCCAGGCGGGGAGGACCGAGAAGTGCAGGTTGATCCAGCCGTGCCGGGGAACAGCGAGCCCCTCACGCGGAACGACGCCGCCGTACGCCACGATGGCCGCGGCGTCGAGGCCGAGGGTGCCCAGGTGGGCGATCAGGTCGGGCGTGAAGCGGTTCGCCTTGAGGACGGGCAGCCCGAGCTCCTCCGCGGCGGCGGCGACCGGGCTCGGCGTCAGGACCTTTCGGCGCCCGACGGGCGCATCGACCCGGGTGAGGACGGCGGCGACGTCGAATCCTGCGTCCACGAGCGCCCGCAGCGAGGGGACGGCGACCGCGGGAGTCCCCGCGAACAGGATCCTCATCGTGCGGTCCGGCCCGCAGCGCCTGCGCGTCCACCGCCGGTCGGCGTCGCGGGCCGGGCGAAGCTCGATCCGAGGGAGCGTGATCGCTCCTCCGCCGTCCGCGAGGTGACGCGGTTGTAGTCGGCGCTCCGGATGGCCCGGAGCGCGTTCTTCCGGTCCTCGCCCGAGAGCCGGTCGATGTACAGCGTGCCGCGGAGGTGGTCCGTCTCGTGCTGGAGGGCGCGCGCCAGCATGCCCGTCCCTTCCACGGCGATGTCCTGCCCGGTCACGTCCTGGCCCGTGACGCGGGCCCAGTCCGACCGGTCCACGAAGCTCCCGAGGCCCGGCACGGACAGGCAGCCCTCGACGTCGGACTCGCCCTGGGAGGCCCCACCGACCTCCAGCACCGGGTTCACCACGTGCCCCTGCGCGCCGTCCACCCGGTAGGTGAAGACCTGGAGGCCGATGCCGACCTGGGGTGCGGCGAGGCCTGCCCCCTGCACGTCGATCATCGTCTCGGTCATGTCCTCGACCAGCTTGGCGAGCTCGGGCCCGAACTCGGTGACCTCCGCGGCGGGCGTGCGGAGGATCGGGTCGCCGATCATGCGGATACTCAGGACGGCCATCGGTGCTCTGTGCCTCGTTTCAATTGCTTCGGGTACTTCGGCTGTGCCGACGGCGGGCGCGCTGCGCCGGCCGTCCGGGTGGGGTCACCGGCGCCGTACTCCGGGCGCGGGGTTCCCGTCAATCCTAGTGCCGCGGCGCCGCGGGCAGTGCGGGTTCGACCCGGGCCGGACGGCCGGGCGGTGGACCGAGCGGCAGCAGGGCACGCCCGGCCTCCTCGGCGTCGAGCCCGGCTTCCCACGCCCGGCGGAGCGCGCAGAACCGCAGCCAGTGATTCCTGAGCACGGACGGGTTGGCCCTCATGGCCCGCACCTCGGTCTGCCCCACGGCCACCCCGAGCAGCAGCGGCTGGTCCCCGTGCGCCCACGCCTGCCACTCGCCCTTCTCCGGGTCCACGAGGGACTCCTCCGCCTTCATCCCCGCCACGAGCTGCATCACCACTTTGTCGTCGAGCGCCTTCACGAAGCCGTCGCGATCGGTGTTCTTGGTCTTATAGTCGATCAGGCACGTCCGGCCACCGATCGTGGCGACGAGGTCCAGCGTGCCCGCGTAGCCGAGTCCGGTGTTCCAGACGGTCAGCTCGGGCTCCACGGGACGGACGTCGTAGAGGTCCCACCACTCGTCGAACCGGAGGGCGAAGCCGCCCTCGCCCTGCTCCTCGAGGGCGAGGCGAGCGGCGTCGAGCTCGTCGGGACGCCCGAGGGCCCGCAGCGCCACCTGCTCGCAGTAGTGGTGCACGCGCGTGCCACGCAGGGCCGCCTCGTCGCGGTAGCGTTCGGCGGCCCCGGAGGCCTCCCGGACGGCCGTGCGCAGCTCGGAGGGATTGCCCAGGGCCCCTGGCAGCCGCGGGTCGCGGGAGAGGGCGCTGGCCGCCATGTGGCCGAACCAGCCGCCGAGGGAGGTGGGGAGCTGCGAGATGACGGTGGTGATGGACGGGACGGAGGGCTGCTCCGAGGTGGAGCGGGCGTACATCCGGCCGTGCGGGGTCGCGTGGGCGAGGAGCGGGGCGGTCATGACTCCAGTCTCTCAGGTGGCTCCGACACCGATTGGACGAACCCCCGAACGTCCTATAGAGTTTTCTCTCGTTGGAAAACGAAGAAACACCGCGAAATGCACGGCATCGAACGGGACTTTCAGATTTTTCTTTTTCTTGCGGACGTAGCTCAGCTGGCTAGAGCACCACCTTGCCAAGGTGGATGTCGCGGGTTCGAATCCCGTCGTCCGCTCGCAAGTCACTGTATGGCCGGATCCGTCCGGTGGTCGGAGCGATCCGATCATGGTGGGGTGGCCGAGAGGCGAGGCAGCGGCCTGCAAAGCCGTATACGCGGGTTCGAATCCCGTCCCCACCTCGTTACAGAACGAGCACCCATGAGAATGGGCGATTGGCGCAGCGGTAGCGCGCTTCCCTGACACGGAAGAGGTCACTGGTTCGATCCCAGTATCGCCCACCACGGCGCCCCCTCGGGGGCGCTTTTTTGCGGACGTAGCTCAGCTGGCTAGAGCACCACCTTGCCAAGGTGGATGTCGCGGGTTCGAATCCCGTCGTCCGCTCTCAGGCCCGTCGACGGCCAGAGCCCGGTCCTCCCGAGGACCGGGCTTTTTCGTGCTCCGCCGACGGCGAACCGCCACCGCGCCCGTGGGGCTCCTCCCGGTCCTGACCTATGCTGGATGCAGCGGAGACGGACTGCGTCTCCACGACCGAAAGGAGGTGTCCGTGGGTTTATTGGACGGGCTCAAGGGCAAGGCCGGCACCCTCGCGGGTAAGGCGACCGAACTCATTGGCGGTAATTCCGACAAGGTGAAGAACGGCATCGGGAAGGCTGGCGACTTCGTCGACAGCAGGACCCATGGCAAGTACTCACGCCACATCGACGGAGTGCAGACGAAGGCTTCGGAGATGGTCGACCGGATCGACGAGAAGGACGGCAAGGGCGACGTCGGCCCTACCCCTCCGCCGGCCGTGTAGCACCCAGCCTGGCAATAAGGGAGCGCCGGTCCCGCCGAGAGGCGGTACCGGCGCTTCTTGCATGGGGCGGCCGCCCGAGGGTCAGGACGCCACGTCGCTGCCCTGCCGGGCCAGGGCCGTCAGGCGGGAGACCGCCCGGTAGTACTTCTTCATGTACCCGCCGTGCATCATCTCCTCGGTGAAGAGGTGATCGAACGTCGTGCCGCTCGCCATGATGGGCACGTCCCGGTCGTACAACCGGTCCGCGAGGACCACGAAGCGCAGGGCGACGGCCTGTTCCGTGATGGTCTGCACGTTGTGCCAGGCCACGGCGTCGATCCCGTCCAGCATCTGGCGGTACCGGCTGGGGTGTACGTCGGAGAGATGCCGGAGAAGATCCCCGAACTCGTCCTCGGCGAGGACCCCGTCCGCGTAGGAGGCGATCCTCTCGCGCAGACCGGCGTCGTCCATCGCATCCGGGGCCCGCGGCAGGCCGCGGTGGCGGAAGTCCTCGCCGTCGATCCGGGCCACCTCGAACTGGTCGGCCAGCACCTGGATCTCCCGCTGGAAGTCCTGGGCAGCGAAGCGACCGTCCCCCAGGGATCCCGGCAGCGTGTTGGAGGTCGCCGCGAGCTTGACGCCGGCATCCGCGAGCTCGCGCATCAGGCGCGACATCAGGACGGTGTCCCCCGGGTCGTCCAGCTCGAACTCGTCGATGCAGACGAGGCTGTAGCCGCTCAACGCGTCGACGGTCTTGCGGAAACTGAGTGCCCCCACCAGGTTCGTGTATTCGACGAACGTCCCGAAGGCCTTCGGTCCCGTGGACGCGTGCCAGAGGGAGGCCAGGAGGTGCGTCTTGCCCACGCCGAAGCCGCCGTCGAGGTAGATGCCCGCGCGCGTGTCGGGTTTCTTCGCCCCGCCGAAGAACCTGCGCAGGCCCGACTGCTGCGGCTGGTCGACGGAGGCCGCGAAGTCGCGGAGCTTCGAGACCGCGGCGGACTGCGACGGCTGCTGCGGATCCGGACGGTAGCTGTCGAACGAGACCTCGCCGAAGCGGGGGGACGGGTAGAAGCCCCCCAGCAACTCATCGACGGAGACCCTGGGGCTGCGCTCGGTCAGGTGTTCGATGACTGGCACGGATGGGGCCCGCTTTCTCTTCTCCGGCTGGTGGTGGCGGCGGCGGGCCCGCGGGCTGCCGTTCCGCTACGCAAGACTACGGCACCCCCCGCCCGCGTGATGCTCCCCCGCCGCCCACGCCCACGGCCCTTGACGCGCGGCAGGGCCCGGAAGCAATCGTCCGGCCGCGTCGTTAGGCTAGAGGGAACCACGAGCGCCCGTCCGCAGGACGAGCGCCGTCGTGTCCGGACAGCCGACAGCTACGCGAAAGGCCGCAATGACCCTGGCTCCAGATCCGCAGGACAAGTTCGCCGAGTACGCCCACCCCGAGCGGCTCGTCTCGACCGACTGGCTCGCCGCGAACCTCGGCGCCGAGGGGCTCGTGGTCGTCGAGTCGGACGAGGACGTCCTGCTGTACGAGACGGGCCACATCCCGGGTGCCGTGAAGATCGACTGGCACACGGAACTCAACGACGAGGTGACGCGGGACTACGTCGACGGGGAGGGCTTCGCGCGCCTCATGGCGTCCAAGGGCATCTCCCGGACCTCCACCGTGGTCATCTACGGCGACAAGAGCAACTGGTGGGCCGCGTACGCGCTGTGGGTCTTCACCCTCTTCGGCCACGAGGACGTCCGCCTGCTCGACGGCGGCCGGGACAAGTGGGTGGCGGAGGACCGGCCGCTGACCACCGACCGGCCCGCGATCACCGCCGTCGACTACCCCGTGGTCGACCGCGACGACACGACCATCCGCGCCTACCTCGGCGACGTCCTGGACCACCTGGGCAGTCCGCTGATCGACGTGCGCTCCGGCGACGAGTACACGGGGGCCCGCACCACCATGCCGGCCTACCCCGAGGAGGGCGCCCTGCGCGGGGGCCACATCCCCACCGCCCGCTCCGTCCCCTGGGCACGGGCCGCCGCCCCGGACGGCACCTTCCGCACCCGGGCCGAACTGGATGCCATCTACCGGGACGAGGCGGGACTGCAGGACGGCGACGACGTCGTCGCCTACTGCCGGATCGGGGAGCGCTCGAGCCACACCTGGTTCGTCCTCACGCACCTGCTCGGCTTCGACCGGGTCCGCAACTACGACGGATCCTGGACCGAGTGGGGCAATGCCGTCCGCGTGCCCATCGTCCGCGGCACCGAGCCCGGCGACGTGCCGGCCGCAGCACCGAGGTCGGCACGATGACCACGGAGACCGTCCCCGCGAAGCTCGCCGAGATCATCGACGACTTCCAGGCCCTGTCGGAGGCGGACCGCCTGCAGCTCCTCCTCGAGTTCTCCACGGGGCTCCCGGGGCTGCCCGGCCGGTACAGCGACCACCCCGAGCTGCTCGAGCAGGTCGTGGAGTGCCAGAGCCCGCTCTTCCTCGCCATGGAGATCGGCAGCGGGCCGGACCGGCCGGTCCGGCTGTTCTTCTCCGCGCCGCGGGAGGCGCCGACGACGCGCGGGTTCGCCGGCGTCCTGCTCGAAGGGCTCGACGGCCTTCCGGCCGCGGACGTCCTCGCCGTGCCCGACGACGTCCCCGACCGGCTCGGCCTCACCCGCGCCATCACTCCCCTGCGCATGCGGGGCATGTCCGCGATGCTGGGGCGGATCAAGCGGAAGATCAGGGAAGCCCGGTAACGGCCGGGCCGGGCATCCTCCCGCCGGGGAGGGCCCGCCCGAAGAGCCGGCCGGCGAGCCAGCGTTCGACGACGGATTCCCACCGCTGGGGGTCAACGTTCCACTCCTTCGTGTGGCGCGCCCGGTGGAACCGCTCCAGCGTGACGAAGACCGGGTTCTTCGCGGCCAGTTCGGCCGACGCGCCGATGGGGACGAACTCGTCGTCCTCGCTGTGGAGGATCAGCGTGGGCAGGGTCAGTTGCTCCGCGCGCGCGATCCAGTCCATGCTCTGCAGATCCAGCGGGGCGGCGAGACCCGTGATCCGGCGCGCGCGCTGGCTGGCCAGGAGGTACTGGCCCAGGCGCCCCACGCGGGCGGGGATGCGGTTCAGGGCGGCGTGGTGCGCGAGCACCTCCATCCAGTTGATCACCGGCCCGTCCAGGACGAGCGCGGTGATCCGGCTGCGGTGCCGTGAGAGATCGGCGGCCTGCAGGACGATCGCCCCGCCCATCGACCACCCGAAGAGCACGACGTCGCGGGCGCCGTGCGTCATTGCGAAGTCGATGGCGGCGTCGACGTCGTGCCACTCCGTCATGCCGAGGCCGTAGCGCCCGTCCGGCGCCGCCGGCGCTTCGCCGTCGTTCCGGTAGGAGATGACCAGGCTGGTCAGCCCGAGTCGTCGGGCCGGGGCGAGCGCACGCAGCGCCTCCGCGCGCGTGGCACCGCGGCCGTGCACCATGATCGCCCACGTGCCGGACGGCGCCTCGGCCCGGACCAGCCAGGCGGGGGCCGCTCCGCCCTCGACCGGGACGAGCACCTCCTCGTCCGCGAAGCCCACCGCGGACGGCGAGGTGTACACGGAGCCGCTCCACCAGCCGCGCGTCGCCGAGGCCAGGTCGCCGGCGCCCACCGCGTCGACGACGCGCTCCACCGTGCCCTCGCGGGGGACGTAGGACCGGATGGCCCCGATGCGCGCGTGACCGGCGCCCTGGGCGAAGTACAGGCTGTAGGTCCCCTCCACGGTGGTGTCCTCGGTGGCGGGGAGGATGACCGTCCGGTTGTCGGCGGACCCGACGACGGCGAGGATGTCGAGGTTCTCGTCGCGGGTGCGCGCCGGCGTGACGATCTGCCGTGCGAAGTACACGGCGAGGCCTGAAATCGCGCCGGCCGCCGACGAGGCCAGCGCCGCCCCCGCCCCCACGCCGAGTGCGGTCCACTTGAGCCACGGTGCGGTCCCCTGCTGCGCTGCGGCCGGTGGCGTCTTCGATGTCATGGTTCCATTTCTACCCTGCGCCGCGGAGGACCGTCGATTCCCTCCCCGGCGCGGTTCCGGCGGTCCCGCCCGGCCGGTGTGCAGGGCCGCGCAGTACAGTGGCGTCATGACGCAGACAATCCTCGTGCTGAGCGAAGAAGCACTGACCAGCCCGGATCTCCGCAACCTCCAGACGCTGCGAGGGGAGGACGAACTGGTGGAGATCGTCCTCCTGATCCCCGAGGACACCGGCGAGTCCGTGCTGGGAGAGTTCTTCCGCCATCTGGGCCTGCTCGAGGTCGGTGAGGCGTTCCGCACGTTCTCGTCCGACGACCGCCGCCATGACGAGGTCGCTGCCCGCGAGGCCCTCGCCACCTCGCTGCAGCTGCTCGCGGACGAGGGCTTCCCGGCCCGCGGTCGGACGACGAGCGAGGATCCCGTGGACGCCATGATCCAGGAGGCGGCGGCCAGTGGAGCCACACAGGCGGTGGTCATCACGCGCCCCCACGCAATGGCGGACACGTTCCACGCGGACTGGGCCAGCAAGGCCCAGGCCAAGCTCGGCATCGCCGTCCTGCACCTCTACTCGGGGTCGGGATTTATTGGCGACTCGTAGGCGTTGCAGGAATCATGACCACTGAACGCGAGAGCTACCGGCCCGAGATCGAGAAGTCCGACGACGAATGGCGGCAAGAGCTGACCCCCGAGGAGTTCCAGGTCCTGCGGAAGGCCGGCACCGAGCGCCCCTACACGGGTGAGTACTACGACGCCAAGACGGCCGGCACCTACGCCTGCCGGGCGTGCGGTGCCGAACTGTTCACGAGCAACGAGAAGTTCGACTCGCACTGCGGCTGGCCCTCCTTCTGGGCTCCGCTCGCGGAGGGGACGGTCCGCTATCTCCACGACCGCTCGCTCGGCATGGAGCGCATCGAGGTGCGGTGCACCCGCTGCGACTCCCACCTCGGCCACCTGTTCAAGGGCGAGGGATTCGACACCCCGACGGATCAGCGCTTCTGCATCAACTCCATCTCCATGAAGCTGGTGCCGGCCGAGTAGCCGACGGCGGTGCAGGACGGCCGGCCCACCGGGCCGGCCGTTCGCGCGTCCGGGGTGCTGTGAAGGTCGACTGCTCCTCCCCTGCGTGGAACCCGCTCCGAGAATAAGAATCACTGCGTCTCAGTGCTCTCACCTGTAAGAGTCTCTGTTTCGATTGCTACGCTCGCCGCAGAGCACCAGCACTTGTCCCGGCCAGAGAAAGCAGCAGCCATGACCGTCACCCCCCTCGTCCGCGCAGACAGCATGCCGCAGCACACGGCCGCCTGGAAGGCGCTCAAGGCCGCGGCCCAGGAGCTGCGGCTCCTGCAGGTCAAGGACGGATCCGTCCCCGACGCCGAGCACCATGCGGCGGCCACGGACCACACCCTGAGGATCACCGCGGCCGTGCGGGAACTGGCGCCCCTGTTCCCGCACGACGCCGACTACCTCGCCCGCACCGTGACGGCCTTCGACCAGTGGCGCGCCGACGGGTTCGGCGTGCCCGACTTCCTCGAGCCGCTGCTCGCCTTCCAGCCGCAGCTCGACCGGACGGACGGTCTGCAGCACCTGGTCGTCTTCCCCATGTACACGCAGAACGGCAGCACCAACCGCCTCGTCGAGGCCGTGCTCGTCGAGGTGCTGTGGCCGGAGTTCGTCGCCGAACTGGAGGCCGGCGACTACTCCAACGCCCTCTTCGTCCCGATCAGGTTCCTCGACTTCACCGACGGCTACAGCACGAATTCCGCCGTCCTCTTCCCCGAGACCGTCGCGGTCAGCCGGACGCCCACCTTCACGTGGGGCGCCATCTTCGCCGACCGGGAGGCGGCCCGGTTCCGCCGGGTGGTCAGGGCCGCCGCCGGGATCACGCGCCTCGACCTCCCCGAGGAGGCCCAGGAACTGCTCGGGGACCAGACGCTCGCCGAGGAGACCTTCGTCATGTGGGACCTCATCCACGACCGCACCCACATGCGCGGCGACCTGCCGTTCGACCCGTTCATGATCAAGCAGCGCATGCCGTTCTTCCTGTACTCGCTCGAGGAACTGCGCTGCGACCTGACGGCCTTCCGCGAGTCGGTGAAGATCGCCAGGGACGAGGACGCCTCCGCCGAGGCCCGCCGGCACGCCCGGCTCGTGCAGTACGCCGTGATCTTCGACCGCATCTTCCGGTTCAGCATCACGGGCAGCCGCGTGCGCAACTACGACGGCCTCGGCGGGCAGCTGCTGTTCGCGTGGCTGCACCAGCACCGCGTGCTCCACTGGACGGACACCAAGCTCACCATCGACTGGGACGAGGTGGCCGACGTCGTCGTCGCCCTCGGCGAGGAGATCGAACAGCTGTACTGGCGCTCCATCGACCGCCCGAAGATCGCGCACTGGCTCGCCGCGTACCAGCTCGTCTCGGCGACCGTCACGCCGCACCCCGCGTCGGTGTGGGCGAAGGGACCGGATGCGCTCGAGCTCCTGGGCCCCCCGCGCGCCCTCACGGACGCCGTCCTGGACGACGAATTCCCCCTGTCCATGTTCTTCGAGGCACTGGAGAAGAAGATGAAGCCCGTCATCGAATCGACGGCCGGCATCACGGGGGACGCCGCATGAGCGCCGGTCCCCGGGCTCGGCTCGCCGTCGTCGCCGGCGCCACCAGTGCGTCCGGCGTGGCCCTGACGCGCCGGCTGGTGGCGGACGGGCTGCGCGTGGTCGCCGTCGGATCCCACGCCGGCCGCCTCGAGGCGGCCTTCCCGGACCTCGACGGCGTGGACCGCCAGGTGTGCGACCTGACGGACGAGGCGGCGGTCCTCGCACTTGCCGGACGCGTGCGCGCCGACCACGGGGGCGCCGACGCCCTGTTCCACCTCGTGGGCGGCTGGCGCGGCGGCAAGGGCATCACCACCCAGACCAGCGAGGACTACGCCTTCCTGCACCGGTCGGTCTTCGTCACCCTGTTCAACACGAGCCGGGCGTTCTACGACCAGCTGGCCGAGCGCGGGGGCCGGCTCGCCGCCGTCTCCGCGACGGCCGTCGCCGCGCCCACAGCGGCGAACGCGTCCTACGCGGCGGTCAAGGCGTCCGTCGACGCCTGGGTGCAGGCCGTCGCCGACGGCTTCGCCAGGGACGGCACGACGGCGGCCGCGGCCGCCGTCGTCGTCAAGGCCCTCGTGGACGACGCCATGCGCGAGCAGCATCCGGAGCGCGCGTTCACGGGCTACACGCACGTCGAGGACCTGGCGGGGATCCTCGCGGGCCTGCCCGGAGCGCCGGCCGCGGAAGTCAACGGGGCCCGCATCGATGCGGTTCGGGGATAATGGCACGGTGACCGACACCCTGACCCCAGCGCCCTCGCCCGCCGCCCTCCACGACCGCACGCGACGCAGCTTCGCGTCGGACAACTACTCGGGGGTGCACCCCGAGGTCCTCGCGGCCGTCGCCGCGGCCAACGAGGGACACCAGGTCGCCTACGGCGAGGACCAGTACACGGCGCGGCTGCTCGAGGTGATGGAGCACCACTTCGGCGAGGGCATCTCCATCTACCCCGTCTTCAACGGCACCGGCGCGAACGTCCTCTCCCTGCAGTCGATCCTGCCGCGGTGGGGTGCCGTCATCTGCCCGCAGACCGCCCACATCAACGTGGACGAGAACGCCGCGCCGGAACGCGTGGGCGGCATCAAGCTCCTGACCGTCCCCACCCCGGACGGCAAGCTGACGCCCGAACTGATCGATCGCGAGGCGTGGGGGTGGGGCGACCAGCACCGTGCGCAGCCCCTGGCCGTGTCGATCACGCAGACCACGGAACTCGGCACGCTCTACACCGTCGCCGAGATCAGGGCCATCGCGGACCACTGCCACGCCCGCGGGATGCGCCTGCACATGGACGGCGCACGGCTCGCCAACGCGGCGGCGGCACTCGGCCAGCCCCTCCGGGCCTTCACCCGGGACGCCGGCGTGGACATCCTGTCCTTCGGCGGCACCAAGAACGGCCTCATGTTCGGCGAGTGCGTCGTCGTGCTCGACCAGGAGGCGTCGACGGGCCTGGAATACCTCCGCAAGCTGAACATGCAGCTCGCGTCGAAGATGCGCTTCGTCTCCGCCCAGCTGATCGCCCTGCTCGACGGCGACCTGTGGCTCCGCTCGGCGACGCACGCGAACGCCATGGCGGCCCGCCTCACCGAGGGCGTCCGGAACATCCCGGGCGTGACGCTGACGCAGGAGACCACCGCCAACGCGGTCTTCGCGATCCTGCCGCCCGGTGCAGCGGACCGCATCCGGGAGAGCTTCCCGTTCTACGACTGGGACCAGGCCACGGGCGAGGTCCGCTGGATGTGCTCGTTCGACACCACCGAGGACGACGTCGACGCCTTCGTCGAGGCGATCCGCCGGGAGGCGTCCGCCTGACGGTCACGGCGCGCCGCCGCCGCGCGCCCGCCGGCAGGGCATAGCCTGCGGGAGTGAGTGCAATCGGTGGCGTGTCGCAGCTTCCAGCGGAGTTCCTCGACGCCCTCGCGGGTCTCCGGAAGGCTGCTCGCCGCAGCGAGATCCGCCTCGAGGAGGTTCCCGCGCCCTCGCGACTGGCCCCGTTCGCCGTCGCCCTCGGCGCCGAGGTCTTCGGGGCGACCGCGGAACCACCCCTGCCCGTCCACGGCCCCACCCGCACCCTCGTGGTCGCACCCGATCCGGAGGAGCTGGCGACCGGGCGGTTCATCCTCCTCCACGACCCCGCCGGCTCCGAGGTGTGGAACGGCCGCTTCCGGATCGTGACGTACATCCGCGCCCAGCTCGAGGCGGACATGGGCAACGACGCCCTGCTCGGCTCCGTGGCCTGGACCTGGCTCGCGGAGGCCCTGCGGAACCACGGCGCCCGCCATCACAGCGCGGGCGGCACCGCCACGAGGATCCTGTCGGAGAGCTACGGCACGCTCGAGGACCGCCCGGACACCATCGACATCGAGCTGCGGGCCTCCTGGACGCCCGACACCTCCGACGTGCGGCGCCACCTCGAGGCCTGGACGGACATGGCGTGCACCTTCGCCGGCCTGCCGCCCCTGCCCCACGGCGTCGCGTCGCTGCCGCACCGCCGGTCCTGAGGCGGCGTGCGCGCCTCGGGCAGGGCGCGGAATGCCCCGGGATAGACTGAAAACACCATGAGTTCCCACACTTCCGAACAGACGGACCACCCCTCGGCGTCCGATCCCGCCGACGACGGCATCCCCGCAGCCCTCCCCCTCACCGAACCGCGTGACGGCGTGCCCCTGGTCATCGACACGCAGGCCGGGCTCGAGCGTGCGGCCGCGGCCCTCGCGGCCGGGACGGGCCCGGCAGGCGTCGACGCCGAGCGCGCCTCCGGCTTCCGGTACGGCCAGCGTGCCTTCCTGGTGCAGATCCGGCGCGAGGGTGCAGGCACCTGGCTCATCGACCCCGAACCCTTCGAGGACCTCCGCATCATCGACGATGCCCTCGACGGCGTCGAGTGGATCCTGCACGCCGCCAGCCAGGACCTGCCCTGCCTCTCCGAGCTCGGCATGTGGCCGGACCGGCTGTTCGATACCGAGCTCGCCGCGCGGCTGGCCGGCCTGCCGCGCGTGGGTCTCGCCGCCGTCATCGAATCGCTGCTCGGCCTCAGCCTGGCGAAGGAGCACTCGGCCGCGGACTGGTCCAAGCGGCCGCTCCCCGAGCCCTGGCTCCGCTACGCGGCGCTCGACGTCGAGGTCCTCACGGAACTCCGCGACAAGCTGGCCGCGCTTCTCGAGGAGGACGGCAAGCTGAAGATCGCCGAGGAGGAATTCGAACACATCCGGCGGACGCCCCCCGCCGAGCCGCGGGTCGACCCGTGGCGCCGCACCTCGGGCCTGCATCAACTCCGCGACCGCCGGCAGCTCGCCGCCGTGCGCCAGATGTGGCTGGAGCGGGAGGACCTCGCGCAGCGTCGCGACGTCGCTCCCGGCCGGCTGATCCCGGACTCCGCGATCATCGCCGCGGCGAGGGCCATGCCCACGACCGTCCCCCAGCTCCTGGCCACCAAGGGGTTCCACGGGCGGGCGGCGCAGAAGGAGGCCCCCCGCTGGATCCGGTGCATCAGCGAGGCGGGCAAGCTCACCGACCTCCCGCCCCTGCACGTCGCCTCGAACGCCCCTCCCCCTCCGCGTGTGTGGGCCGAGAAGGACCCGGAGGCCGCAGCCCGGCTCCAGACCGCGCGGCCCCGCGTGACCCAGCGTGCCGAGAAGCTGGGCATGCCGGTGGAGAACCTGCTGACCCCTGACTACCTGCGCCGCATCGCCTGGCGGCCGCCCGCGGAGATCTCGCTCGAGTCCGTCTCGGCGGCCCTCGCCGATCTCGGGGCACGTCCCTGGCAGATCGAGCAGGTGGCCGCGATCATCACGGTCGCGTTCCTCGACCCGGACCCGCTGCCCGCGAAGGGTGCGCAGGGAGGCCCGGACACGGCTCCCCGGTAGCGGGCCCTCGCCTGGCGCCGCTTGCACGCTATGTTACTGACCAGTAACATATTCGCGGATCAACATCTCAAAGAGGAGTACCAGGTGAGCCTAGAAACCGGCAGCACAGCCACGGGCACGACGTCGCGCGCAGCACGTGCCGTCCGTGACGTCGTCTTCGTCGACGGAGTACGGACCCCCTTCGGCAAGGCGGGCCACAAGGGCATCTATGCGGGCATGCGCGCCGACGACCTCGTGGTGAAGTGCATCCGCGACCTGCTGCGCCGCAACCCGTCCCTGCCGCCGGAGCGCGTGGACGACGTCGCCATCGCGGCCACCACGCAGACCGGTGACCAGGGGCTCACGATCGGCCGCACGGCCGCCCTCCTGGCCGGGCTCCCCCGCACCGTCCCCGGCTTCGCCATCGACCGCATGTGCGCAGGCGCCATGACGGCCGTGACCACCACGGCGTCCGGCATCGCGTTCGGCGCGTACGACGTCGTCATCGCCGGCGGCGTCGAGCACATGGGCAACCACCCGATGGGCGCCAGCACCGACCCGAACCCGCGCTTCATGTCCGAGCGCATCGTCGATCCGGCGGCGCTGAATATGGGCAACACCGCCGAGAACCTCCACGACCGGTTCCCGGCGATTACGAAGGACCGCACCGACGCGTACGCCGTGCGCAGCCAGCAGAAGCTCGCCGCGGCGTACGAGGGCGGGCAGATCCAGCCGGACCTCGTGCCGGTCGCGGGGAAGAAGCCCGGTGCGGGCTGGACCTTGAACAGCGTGGACGAGCCGCCACGCCCCGGCACCACCGCCGAGGACCTCGCGACGCTGCGCACGCCGTTCCGCGCCCACGGGCGTGTCACCGCGGGCAACGCCGCCGGCCTGAACGACGGCGCCACGGCGGCCCTGCTTGCCTCCGCCGACGCGGCAGCCGAACTGGGCCTCCCGGTGCGCATGCGCCTCGTGGCCTACGCGTTCGCCGGCGTGGAGCCCGAGGTCATGGGCATCGGACCCGTCCCGGCCACCGAGAAAGCGCTGCGCCAGGCCGGTCTGGACATCAGCGACATCGGGCTCTTCGAGATCAACGAGGCGTTCGCCGTCCAGGTCCTCAGCTTCCTCGACCACTTCGGCATCGACGACGGCGACCCGCGCGTGAACCGCTACGGCGGCGCCATCGCCGTCGGGCACCCCCTCGCCTCCTCCGGCGTCCGCCTCATGAACCAGCTCGCCCGCCAGTTCGAGGAGGACCCGACGGTCCGCTACGGCATGACCACCATGTGCATCGGTCTCGGCATGGGCGCGACCGTCATCTGGGAGAACCCCCACCACGAGCACTACGGACAGGATGCAGCATGAGCTTCGAACGCTACGACGAACTGGCCGCGCTGGTTCCCACCGAGATCGTCACCCACTCGTACGTCCAGGACGTGACGCTCCCCGAGGGCGCCGGAGTGCTCGCGCTCATCACGCTCGACAACGACCTCGACCACGCGAAGCCCACCACCCTGGGGCCCAACACGCTGATCGAGTTCGGCCGCACCCTCGAGGGCCTGAAGGAACGGGCAGCACGCGGGGAGATCTCCGCCGTCGCCGTGACCGGCAAGCCCTACTTCCTCGTCGCGGGCGCCGATCTCAGCACCGTCAAGAGTGTCAGGTCCGAGCACCTCGGCCGCCTCATGGCCGAGCTCGGCCACGAGGCGTACGACCTCCTCGCCGACCTCGGCGTGCCGAGCTTCGCATTCATCAACGGTGTGGCCCTGGGCGGCGGACTCGAGATCGCCCTCGCGGCGACCTACCGCACCGTCTCCTCGGGTGCCAACGGCATCGGCCTGCCGGAGGCCTTCATCGGCCTCGTCCCGGGCTGGGGCGGCGTCTACCGCCTCCCCCGCCTGGTCGGCCCCGCCAACGCGGTGAAGGTCATGATCGAGAACCCGCTCAGCAACAACCGGAGCCTCGACGGCAGGGCGGCCTACGAGCTCGGCATCGCCGACGCCCTCTTCGAACCCGCCGACTACATCGAGCAGTCCCTGCTCTGGGCGGCCCGCGTCCTGAAGGGCGGCGAGGCCGCGCAGGCCGTCGAGCAGCGCCGGGCCGAACGCGCACAGTACGACGACGCCGCGTGGACCGCCGCGGTCGCCGCCGGACGTGCCTTCGTCGAGGCGAAGACCAGCAACGCGGCCCCGGCGCCGTCGCGGGTACTCGACCTGCTCGAGGCGGGCCTCAGCCTGTCCCAGAAGGAGTCGGCGGCGGCCGAGTGCACCGCCCTCGCCGAGCTCATGCAGACGCCCGAGTTCCACGCGACGGTCTACGCCTTCCTCGACCTGGTGCAGAAGCGCGGCAAGCGCCCCGCCGGCGCCCCGGACAAGAAACTCGCCCGCCCGGTCTCGAAGATCGGCGTCGTGGGCGCCGGGCTCATGGCGAGCCAGCTCGCCCTGCTGTTCGCCCGGCAGCTGAAGGTGCCGGTGGTCCTGACGGACATCGACCAGGCCAGGGTGGACAAGGGTGTCGCCTACGTCCACGCCGAGATCGACAAGATGCTCTCCCGCAAGCGGCTATCGCAGGACGCGGCGAACCGCACCAGGGCGCTCGTCTCCGGCTCCGTGTCGAAGGACGTCTTCGCCGACGCCGACTTCGTCATCGAGGCGGTCTTCGAGGAGATGTCCGTCAAGAAGCAGGTCTTCGCCGAGGTCGAGGCCGTCGTCTCGCCCGAGTGCATCCTCGCGACCAATACGTCCTCGCTCTCCGTGGCCGAGATGGCCGCCGACCTGGTGCACCCGGAACGCGTGGTCGGCTTCCACTTCTTCAACCCCGTGGCAGCCATGCCGCTGCTCGAGGTGGTCCGGGCGCCGAAGACCGACGACGCCGTGCTCTCGACCGCCTTCGTCCTCGCGAAGGGCCTGAAGAAGAACGCAGTCCTCGTCCAGGACGCCCCGGCATTCGTGGTCAACCGCATCCTCGGCCGCATGTTCGGCGAGATCACGGCCGTCTTCGACGAGGGCACGGACGCGGAGACCGCGGACAACGCCCTGCGGCCCATGGGACTGCCCATGACGCCGTTCCGGCTGCTCGCCCTGGTGGGCCTGCCCGTCGGGCAGCATGTGCAGGAGTCGCTGCACACCGCCTTCGGCGACCGCTTCCACGTCTCGGCGAACCAGCAGAAACTGATCGACGCCGGCCTGAAGGGCCTGTGGGAGAAGCAGGAGGACGGCTCGTCGGTGGTCCCCGAACGGACCCTCGCCCTGATGGACCGTGCGAATAGTCCGTCCTCCTCGGAGGAGGTGCTGCACCGCACGCAGGATGCACTGGCGGACGAGATCGGGCGCATGCTCGACGAGGGCGTCGTCGCAGCGCCCGAGGACATCGACCTGTGCATGATCATGGGCGCCGGCTGGCCGATGCACCTCGGTGGGATCACCCCCTACCTGGACCGCGTCGGCGCGTCCGAGCGTGTCAACGGGAAGCGGTTCCACCAGGGCTGACGCAGTAGCTCCAGCAGCACCGCAAGAGGCCTCCGACCGCCCGGTCGGGGGCCTCCCCCCGTTCAGGCCCGGGGTCGGCGGCGCTCCTGCGGTGGACGGGCAGTCCGCAGTTTTCGACCGCCCTCTGCGCGGTGGGTCACGCGTAGACCATGTCGACGGAAAGGCTCCGCCGCGCCTGCGGAAAGGATGGAGCCCTGAAATCGTGGGATGCGTGACCCGGCACGAGGGTCGGTGTCGGCGAACGGTCGCGCGTCCCGGCTCCCCGTTCGTGGTCCGTCCTGTTCGGTCTGCTGCCGGGGAGGGGTGGTGCGGTGGAGGTGTAGGTGTGGCCGGTGGGCGTGCTGATGGTGAGGGTGTGCCGGGCATTGGATCCGGGGCCGGGCCTGGGGCCGGGTGGTGCTGTGGCCCTCCAGCCGGGGAGTTCCTTGGTGTGGTTGCAGGCTTCGCAGAGTCCTGCACCGTTGGCGAGGCTCGTGGGTCCTTTGGTGTGCCAGGGGATGATGTGGTCGTAGTGCCGGATCGGGGCGTCGCAGTACGGGGTCCGGCACAGGTCATCCCGGGCCTGTAGGAAGCGGCGCTGCCCGGGGGTGAACAGGCGGGCCCGGGAGTCGGCGGCGATCAGGTCCCCGGTACCGGGGGCGGTGTAGAGGCGCCGGAGCCACACCTGGACCGCGTGGGTGGCCGCCGGATCTGCTGATGACCCGGACGCCTGCCCGCGCTGATCCGCGGCGTTCGTCGAAGGCTTCTCGCCGGTGAGGAGGCTTCGTGCCCAGCCGGCGGGCACGATCCCGTACCCCGGCAGCCGTGCCGGTTCGCTGTCGCCCTGGAACAGGGCACGGTCGGTCATGATCAGCTGCACCTCCACCCGGGAGAACCCGCCCGGTGTGCCCGTGGTCCGCTCCACCAGGGCATCCGCCATCAACTGCCCCCGGCTCCGCTCATCGCCTGCCGCGCGGCAGGTGTCGGCGTGCCGGGTCAGCTCCGCATGCACCGCCACGCCCTGCGCGACCGGGAGCAGGGCGGTCAGGTACGTCATGGTGTCCGGGGCGGGGCGCAGACTCACATGCCGGTCCCGGGCAGCGTGGGCCGCCCGCTCGGTCACGCTGCGCGGATCCCGCCGGTACGCCGCCGCCCGTGCCGCGGCAACCAGCTGTCGGTCCCCGGCGCCGTCGAATGTGCCCCTGTCGGCTGCCAGCTCGTCGTCGACCGCGCACCGATCCGCCGCGGACAGGCACGCGGTCTCCCGGACCAGCAGGGTCGCCCGCCACTCGTTCAACATCCCCGCCTCGAGGGCGGTGAGGGTGTGGGGCATCTCCGTCACCAGCGCCCGCGCCAGCCCGAGGAGCCTGCTCCCGCGGGCCGGGGACTCCCGCCGGGCCAGGGCGAGCTGCGCGCCCACCCCCTGACCCTGCTCCCCGACCGGGACACCGGAGGCGGCCTGCGCTTGGCGTTGGGCGAGATCGAACGCGACCGCGGCCCTCGCCTGCCGGCCCGCGATCGCCGACTTCAACTCCTCCAGCGCCCGCACCTCATCGATCAGCTCCGGACTCCCTGAACTCAGCGGGAGGGACGCCAGGGCGCCGATCAGAGCCCGCACCCCGGCAACCCCCGAAACGCCACCGACATTGGTGACCTCGTCGAACGGAGCATTCCGGCTGCTGTCCATACCGAATTCTCCCAACCACCACCGACATTATGAGGTCGTTCGAACCCGTCACCGGCGGCCTGACTTTCACCAACGAACGAGCAATCGGGATGCGGATTTTTCCGACTCTGACCATCGGATCGCACCTCGGGAAGGAGACGCCGCTGGAGCGTGCGGTCGGCGACGCCTTCAGGGCAGGTGATCCTGAAGGGTTGCTCCGCTCCGGGGGGCCGGAGTTGTCCGTTATCGTGTCGGCGCCATCGGCGTCGTGATCGGTCGCCTAGTGTGGTCGGACGAATTGGAAACGTTTCTCATCGATTCGGACGTTCGAACAAGCCCTCGCTGGACACGGACAAGGTGTCGAGTCGAATTACAGGAGAGCCCATGGCTGAATCAAAGCATGTCCCCCAAAGACCCACTGGGGCTTTCATCGGCGCCAGCTGGTGCGCGTTGATCATCGGAGTGTCGTCCTATCTCGTCGGGCTCTGGAATGCGACGAGCATGGAGCTCAACGAGAAGGGCTACTACTTCACGATCCTGCTTTTCGGACTGTTCGCCGTGATCTCGATCCAGAAGACGATCCGAGATCGAGCTGAAGACATTCCGGTCACGAATATCTACTACGGCGTGGCATGGTTCTCCGTTGTCGCGTCGATCTCGCTCCTGGTGATCGGCCTGTGGAATGCCGATATGCTTCTGTCCGAGAAAGGCTTCTACGGTCTCGCCATGCTGATGTCCCTCTTCGGAGCAATTACCGTTCAGAAGAACGTGCGGGACATGGCCGCATTCGCCGAGGTCGAGAAGACTGAGAACCCGAAGCGCAAGCTCTTCTCGGGTCAGGACGATTCTGCTGCAACGCTCGGGTCCAATACCCGCGCCACCTCCACTCCGATCCCTGGCCGGCCAGAGTGAGTTCGAGTCCGATGAAGGACTCCCTCGGCGGTACCGACCACCAGCCCGGCCGCGCCGGAAGCCTCAGCGTGCAGCGCCTGCCGGGCGACGCCACGCCCTAGCCGACCCGCGTACCGGCCCGGACTGGCCGGGATCAGGCCGCGGGGCGTGGGAAGATCGCGTCCAGCGCGGCGAGGTCCTCCTCCGACGGCGTCCAGTCGGCCGCTGCCGCGTTCTGCCGCACCTGCTCCGGCGTCGTGGCACCGGCGATCACCGATCCGACGGACGGCTGGGCGGCGAGCCACGAGAAAGCCACCCGCACCTCGGTCAGATCCCGTTCCGCGGCGAACGCGGAGAAGGACTCCAGCTGGTCCCAGTCGGCGGTCTCCAGGAGGTTCCTGCGGGAGTGGGTGAGCCTGCTGCCGGCGGGCACCTCGTCCCGCCGGTACTTCCCGGTGAGCAGGCCGTTGGCGAGGGGGAAGTACGGCAGGACGCCCAGACCGTAGGACTCGACGGCGGGGACCACCTCGCGTTCGAGGCGGCGGTCCAGCAGATTGTAGGGGTTCTGCGCCGAGATGAAGGGCGTGTACCCGCCGCTGCGCGCCGTGAACTCGGCCTCGGCGATCTGCCAGCCGGCGAAGTTGGAGTGCCCGAGGTAGCGCACCTTGCCGCTCGTCACGAGGTCGTCGAGGGCGGCGAGGGTCTCCTCGAGGGGCGTCTGCGGGTCCGGCACGTGGTACTGGTAGAGGTCGATCCACTCGGTGCCGAGGCGCCGGAGCGAGGCCTCGACCGCCCGGATGATGTAGCGGCGGGAGCCGCGGGCACCCCAGTCGGGTCCGTTGGCGCCGGCCATGTCGAGGCCGAACTTCGTCGCGAGGACCACGTCGTCGCGGCGGCCCCGCAGGGCCTTGCCGAGCTGCACCTCACTGACGCCGGGCTCCCTGCCGTAGGCGTCGGCGACGTCGAACAGGGTGATCCCGGCATCGATCGCCGCGTGGACGACGGCGTCGGTGCCCTCCTGCGACTCGGAGGTGGTGCCGGCGCGGCCCAGGTTGTTGCAGCCAAGCCCGACGGTGGAGACGCTGAGCCCCGAGGAGCCCAGTCTGCGATAGGTCATCATGCCCCTAACCTACCAAGTCAGTTGCCCCAGGCACATGACCCGGGGCAACAACGTGCGGGATGGCGTCAGGCGAACCAGATGCCGATCTCGCGCTCGGCGGACTCGGCGGAGTCGGATCCGTGCACGAGGTTCTGCTGCACCTTGACGCCCCAGTCGCGTCCGAAGTCGCCGCGGATGGTGCCGGGGGCGGCCGTCGTCGGATCGGTGGTCCCCGCGAGCGAGCGGAAACCCTCGATGACGCGCTGGCCCTCGAAGACCGCGGCGACGACGGGGCCGCTCAGCATGAACTCGACGAGCGGTTCGTAGAAGGGCTTGCCGACGTGCTCGGCGTAGTGCTCCTCGAGCAGGGCCCGGGTGGCGTGCACCTGCTTGAGTTCGGCGATGGTGTAGCCCTTCGCCTCGATCCGGGACAGGATGGCGCCCGTCAGGCCGCGGGACACGCCGTCGGGCTTGACGAGGACAAGGGTGCGCTCAATGCTCATGGGGGACTCCTGGGGGGGTGGGGGTGCGCCGTCGGGGACGGCACGGATGGAACAGCTGGTACCGGGTTCGACTCTACTAAAGCCCCTGCTCCTCGGGGTTCGCCTTCTCCCACTCGGCCTGCAGCCGGTCCCGCTCCACGTTCTCGCGGTCCACGCGGATCCCCTGCCGGATCCCGTACAGCCAGGTGAGGGCGAACGCGAGGCCGACGACGAACATGACGGGCTCGACGAAACCGCCGGCGATGAGGACGAGTTGGAGGATCCACCCGAGTGCGATGCCCCACTTCTTCGTCAGCACGGCGCAGGTGAGCACCAGGACCAGGCTGAGGAGGAGTCCGGAGGTCAGGATGAGCGCCGGGGAGATCTCGTCGCGGCGCAGGCCGAAGACCGCGAGCGTCGCAAAGAACACCACGAAGGCCTCCAGCACGAGGACCGTCGAGGCGAACAGGACCTTCGTGGACCGCCGCTTCTTCGGCATCCCCGGCCGCCACTCGCGCTGAGCCTTGGTCATGCGTCGTGCCATGGGGTGGGCCTACTTCCCGAGGAGGGTGCGGGTTTCCCCGACCACCGTGATGGATCCGGTCACGAGGATGCCTCCGGAGAGGTCGTTGTTCTCCTCGGCCTTCATGACAGCCCACTCCAGGGCGTCGTCGAGCCCGGGGAGGATGGTGATGTTCTCCTCCGCGAACCCGGCCGCCAGGGCGGGCTGGAGGAGGTCCGCGGCGGGCACCGACCGGGGCGAGGTGGACTGCGTCAGGCAGACGTCCTCGAGGATGCCGCCGAGCTCCTCGTGCAGTTCGGCCAGCATGCCCGCCACGTCCTTGTCCTGGAGCGCCCCGATGACGAGGACGAGTCGGCTGAAGTCGAACGCCTCGTTGATACCCCTGGCCGCGGCACGCGCCCCGGCGGGGTTGTGCGCCGCGTCGACGATGATGCTGGGCGCGGTGCGGACCACCTCGAGCCGGCCGGGTGAGGTGACCGCGCGCAGCCCGTTGCGGACGAGCTCCGTCTCGAGTTCGCGCTCACCCCCGCCGAGGAACGCCTCGACGGCGGCGACGGCGACGGCCGCGTTCTCCGCCTGGTGTTCGCCGTGGAGGGGTACGAGCAGCTCGCCGTACCGGCCGGCGAGACCGGTGAGGGACACCACCTGGCCGCCGACCGCGACCGTGCGCGATTCGACGCCGAACTCGACGCCCTCGAAGCGGAACTCCGCCCCGACCTCGCGGGCCCGCTCCAGGAGGACCTGCGCGGCGTCGCGGGGCTGGATGGCACTGATCAGCATGGCGCCGGGCTTGATGATGCCCGCCTTCTCCAGGGCGATGTCCTCGACGGTGTCGCCGAGCAGCTCGGTGTGGTCGAGGGAGATCGGAGTGACGACCGCCACCTGCCCGTCGCCGACGTTCGTGGCGTCGGTGATCCCGCCGAGCCCCACCTCGATGACGCCGACGTCGATCGGCTCGTCCGCGAAGATCGCGAACGCGAGGACGGTGACGCATTCGAAGTAGGTCAGGCGGGGTTCACCGGCGGCGAGGAGCTCGCCGTCGACGATGTCGAGGTAGGGCTTGATCTCGTCCCAGACCCGGACGAACGTCTCGTCCCGGACGGGCTCGCCGTCGATGCTGATGCGCTCCGTGACCCGTGCGAGGTGCGGACTGGTGAAGCGGCCGGTCCGCAGGTCGTGCGCCAGCAGGATGCTCTCGATCATGCGCGCGGTCGAGGTCTTGCCGTTGGTCCCGGTGATGTGGATGATCGGGAACGCCCGGTTGGGCTCGCCGAGGATCTCCATCGCCCGGTGGAGCGGCGCCATGCGTGGCTCCATCCGGTTCTCCGGGGCACGGCCGAGGAGCTCGGCGTACACGCTCTCGACCGAGAACGCGTCCAGCGCGGCGCTGCTCCCCGAGCCGTCGGCACCGCCGGTGGCGTCGGCGCCCGTCCTGTCATCCATGCTGCTGCTCCTGCTTCTCGACGGTGATGGTGAAATCGTCGCCCGCGTCGGGGACGGCCCTGATGTGCAGCTCGAGGGTCAGGGTCTCCCCCTTGATGAGCTCCGCGTTCGCCTCGAGCGCGCCGACCTGACCGGCAGCGACGCCGACGGTCGTCCGGATGCGGTCGCTGATGTCGAGGCCCGCGTCCCGGCGTGCCTGCTGGATGGCGCGGACGGCGTCGCGGGCCGTCCCCTCCGCGGCCAGTTCGGGGGTCACTTCGGTGTCCAGCACCAGGAAGCCCCCGCCCGGCAGGACGGTCACCGCCTTCGAGGCGGCGTCGTTGCCCTCCACCACCGTGTCGAGGGTGTACTCGTGCGGCTCGAGGGCGAGGCCGCCCGCGGTGACGCCGCCGTCGTCGTCGACCTGCCAGTCCCCGGACTTCGAGGCCTTGATGGCGGTCTGGACGTTCTTGCCCAATCGCGGTCCTGCCGCGCGTGCGTTGACCACGAGGCGCTGGGTGATGCCGAACTCGGCGGGCTCGGCGTCGACCGCGTCGACCAGGCGCACGCCCTTGAGGTTCAGCTCGTCGGCGATGATCGTCGCGTACTGCCCGGAGAGGTCCGCGGCACCGGGCGCGACGACGGTGAGCTCCCGCAGCGGGAGCCTCACCCGGAGGTTCGCGGCCTTGCGCAGGCTCGATCCCACGGAGCACACGGACCGGGTGCGGTCCATCTGCTCCACGAGGTCCGGCGCGGCGGGGAACGACGTCGCCTCCGGCCAGTCGGTGAGGTGGACGGACCGGCCGCCGGTGAGTCCGCGCCAGATCTCCTCGGTGACGAGGGGAAGCAGCGGGGCTGCCACCCGGCAGACGGCTTCGAGGCAGGTGTAGAGGACGTCGAAGGCCTCGGTGTCCTCGTCGAAGAAGCGCTGGCGGCTCCGGCGCACGTACCAGTTGGTGAGGGTGTCGAGGTAGCGGCGCAGGGACTCGCAGGCGTCGCTGATCGTGAAGGCGTCGAGCGCCCCGGTCAGGTCGCGGACGAGGTTCCCCGTGTTGGCGAGGATGTAGCGGTCGATCGGCTCACTGAGGAGCGCGGCCGCCTCCGGCGTCACGGTCTTCGCCTCGTAGCCCTCGCCGCCGTGCGCCGCGTTGGTGTAGAGGCTGAAGAAGTGCCAGACGTTCCACAGCGGCAGGATGACCTGGCGGACGCCGTCGCGGATGCCCTGCTCCGTGACCACCAGGTTGCCGCCCCGGAGGATCGGGGAGGCCATGAGGAACCAGCGCATGGCGTCCGAGCCGTCGCGGTCGAAGACCTCGGACACGTCGGGGTAGTTGCGCAGGCTCTTGGACATCTTCTGTCCGTCGGAGCCGAGCACGATCCCGTGGCTGATGACGTTGCGGAACGCAGGCCGGTCGAAGAGCGCGGTGGACAGGATGTGCAGCATGTAGAACCAGCCGCGGGTCTGTCCGATGTACTCGACGATGAAATCAGCCGGGTTATGGGTGTCGAACCACTGCTCGTTCTCGAACGGGTAGTGCACCTGCCCGTAGGGCATGGACCCGGAGTCGAACCAGACGTCCAGGACGTCCTCGACGCGGCGCATGGTGGACTTCCCGGTGGGGTCGTCCGGGTTGGGCCGCGTGAGCTCGTCGATGAAGGGCCGGTGGAGGTCCACCTCGCCCTGCTTGTTCACGGGCAGGCGCCCGAAGTCCGCCTCGAGCTCGGCGAGCGAGCCGTACACGTCGGTGCGCGGGTACTCGGGGTCGTCCGACTGCCAGACGGGGATGGGGCTGCCCCAGAAGCGGTTGCGGCTGATGGACCAGTCACGCGCGTTGGAGAGCCACGTGCCGAACTGACCGTCCTTCACGTTGCCGGGGATCCAGGTGATGTCCTGGTTCAGTTCCACCATGCGGTCGCGGATCTTGGTCACCTCGACGTACCAGGAGGACACGGCGCGGTAGATCAGCGGGTTGCGGCAGCGCCAGCAGTGCGGGTAGCTGTGGACGTAGCTGGACTGGCGCACCAGGCGCCCCTCGGACTTCAGGACGCGCGTGATGTGCCGGTTGGCGTCGAAGACCTGCTGACCCACGATCTCCGCGAGCGGACCGGCGCCGAACAGGGGCAGGAACTTCGCCCCCTCGTCGACCGAGAGGATCACCTGGATGCCGGCCTCCTCGCAGATCTTCTGGTCCTCCTCGCCGTACGCGGGCGCCTGGTGGACGAGGCCCGTGCCGTCCGTCGTCGTGACGTAGTCCGCGACGAGGATGCGGAAGGCGTTGCGGTAGCCGCCCTCCTCGGGGTCCGCGAGGTAGTCCCACAGCGGCTGGTAGGTGAGGCCCGCGAGCTCCGTGCCGCGGTGGCGGGACACGACGGCGTCACGTGCGGCGGCGGCGTCGGCGAATCCGAGGTCCTTGGCATAGTTGCCGAGGAGCTCCTCGGCGACGAGGTAGCGCCCGAGCGCCTCCTCGTGCACGCCCTCGACGACGACGTAGCTGATGTCCGGTCCGACGGCGAGCGCCGCGTTGGTGGGCAGGGTCCAGGGTGTGGTGGTCCAGGCGAGGGCCTGCACGCCGGCGAGCTCCTGCGAGAGGTCGGAGTCGCCGGCCAGGAGCGGGAACGTGACGGTGACCGTCTGGTCCTGGCGGTCCTGGTAAACGTCCTCGTCCATGCGCAGCTCGTGGTTGGACAGCGGCGTCTCGTCGTTCCAGCAGTACGGCAGCACGCGGTACCCGCTGTAGGTGAGGCCCTTCTGGTGGAGGGTCTTGAACGCCCAGAGGACGGACTCCATGTACTCGGGGTTGAGCGTCTTGTAGTCGTTGTCGAAGTCGACCCAGCGCGCCTGGCGGGTCACGTAGTCCCGCCACTCCCCCGCGTACTTCATGACGGACGCGCGGGAGGCGTCGTTGAACTTGTCGATGCCCATGGCGAGGATCTGCTGCTTGTCGGTCATGCCGAGCTGCTTCATCGCCTCGAGTTCGGCAGGCAGGCCGTGCGTGTCCCAGCCGAAGCGCCGTTCCACCCGGCGCCCGCGCTGGGTCTGGTACCGCCCCACGAGGTCCTTGGCGTAGCCCGTGAGGAGGTGGCCGTAGTGCGGCAGGCCGTTGGCGAACGGCGGTCCGTCGTAGAACACGAATTCGTTGGAGCCGTCGACGCCGGCGTCCCGCTGGTCGATGGATGCCTGGAAGGTGCCGTCCTCCTGCCAGTACCGGAGGACGCGCTCCTCGAGCTCGGGGAAGCGCGGCGATGCACTGGTTCCCACGGAGGGGGTGCCGCCGTCGTCGGGCGACACTGCTTTGGGGTAGATCTGCGGCATGGGTCTCATCCTGTGTACGGCGGCGTCGGGTGGTGCAGGAGTCCTGCCGTGAGGACGGACCCTGGTGCCCGCCACCGGTTGCCTGACCGGCCGCGAGGGTCCAGGACCCGCGGTACCACCTCACTTGCCGCCGTCGTCCGCCGTGCCGCTCGTCGCGGTCGTGCGGGCCGGGGCCGCCGCTCGTTTCCAGGCTGTGACGGGCTCCCCGTCCGGTTCTACGGGCCGCCTGACGGGAGGCGGCCTTTCTTCCGGAAGCTCGCCGGTGATGGCCGGGTCTGCGCTTGTGGTCCCAGTCTATCGCGGCGCCGAAATCGTTGTCGAAAGCGCCCCAGCACGTCGGCACCGCCGGTGCATGCCCCGATCCACGTTGTGGTGGACGGCGCGGCTTGGCAGGGTGGGAGGATGACATCCCCCGCCCTGCCCACCGCGTCCGCCGCGGACACCGCCCGGTTGCTTGTCGGCGTGCTTCTGCCGACCATCGTGAAGGGTCCCATCATCCGCCGGCCCTGGGCGGTAGGGCTCGCCGCGCGCCTCGACCTCGACACCAGGGCGGTGGGAATCGTGAGGTCGGTCCACGCGAAGTACCCGGCCGGTCCGTTGATGCTGAGGCTGCCGGTCCGGAAGCAGGCGATCGTCCTGGCGCCGGAGGACGCCGACGCCGTGCTGACGCAGTCCCCCGACCCGTTCACACCGGCCAGCAGTGAGAAGCGGGCGGCGCTGTCCCACTTCGAACCCGCGAACGTCCTGATCACGCGAGGGCCCCTCCGGACGGTGCGCCGTGCCCTGCAGGAACAGGTCCTGGACACGGACCACCCCGTGCACCACCTCGCGGACCGGTTCGTCCCCGTCGTGGAGGAGGAGATGCGTGAGCTGCTGGCCGAGGCCGCCCGCAGCGGGTCCCTGCCCTGGGACGACTTCCTCGACGCCTGGTACCGGGTGGTGCGGCGCGTGGTGTTCGGCGACCACGCGCGCGAGGACACGGACCTCACGGACATGGTGATCCGCCTGCGCAAGGACGGCAACTGGGCGTTCCTGAAGCCGGTGCGGAAGAAGACGCGCCGGCGCCTCCTGGCGCGGATCACCGAGGAGCTGGCGAACGCGGAGCCGGGAAGCCTCGCCGCCGTGATGGCCGCCGCGCCGAAGGGCGACGGCGCCGAGCCGGCCGACCAGGTGCCGCAGTGGCTCTTCGCGTTCGACCCCGCCGGCATGGCGACGTTCCGCGCCCTCACCGTGCTCGCCACGCACCCCGACGCGATGGCCGCAGCGCGCCGCGAGATCGACGGCGACACCTCGGGACGCCGGCTCCTGCCCTATCTGCGCGCCGCCGTCCTGGAATCGCTGCGGCTGTGGCCCACCACGCCGATGATCCTCCGTCAGAGCGTGCGGCCCGTGCAGTGGGAGCAGGGTCTGATGCCGGCCGACTGCGGCGTCCTGGTCTACGCTCCGTACTTCCACCAGGACGAGCGATCGCTGCGCAGCGCGCACAACTTCTCTCCCGAGCGCTGGCTGACGGAGGAGGACGACGGCTGGCCCCTGGTCCCCTTCAGTGACGGACCGGTGGTCTGCCCGGGGAAGCAGCTCGTGCTGCTCGTGACCAGCGCGGCCCTGGCAGCACTGGTGGCCGGGCACGACTTCCGGGTGGAGGAGGGGCAGGCCCTCGATCCCGAGCGGCCCCTGCCGGGCACCATGGACAACTACAGCGTGCGGTTGGGCGTCTCCCCCCGGGCCTGACTGTCGGCCTCAGGCCCGGAGGACCTTGTGGTTGGCCGCCTGCGCGAGCGGCCGGAGGACCAGGTGATCGACGTTCAGGTGGTGCGGCGCGTTGAGCGTGAAGGCGACGGCGGCGGCCACGTCCTCGGCGGTGAGGGGGTACGGGACGCCCGCGTAGACCTCGTCGGCGGCACCCTGGTCGCCGCCGAGCCGATTGAGGGAGAACTCCTCGGTGTGCACCATGCCGGGGGAGACCTCGATGACGCGGACGTTGTGCTCGGCCTCCTCGAGGCGGAGCGAGCGGGCCATCGACTCCTGGGCCGCCTTGACGCCGCAGTACCCGGCACCGCCCTCGTAGGCTGCGAGCGCCGCCGTGGACGTCAGGAACACGACGCTGCCCTGGCCGCCGTCGCGCAGCGCCGGGAGCAGCGCGCGGGTCACGCGCAGGGAGCCGAGCACGTTCACGTCGTACATCCAGGTCCAGTCGGCCGTCCTGGCGTCCGCCACCCGCTCCGTCCCGAAGGCCCCGCCGGCATTGTTGACCAGCGCGTGGACGGGCCCTCCCGTCGTGACCTCGGACGTGAAGGCGTCGACGGAGGCCTGATCGGTGACGTCCACCGCGATCGGTGTGGCGCCTGTCTCCTCCGCGAGCGCGCGCAGGCGGTCCATGCGGCGGGCGGCGGCCACGACGTCCCAGCCGTCCCGGCGGAGGGCGCGGACGGTCGCGGCGCCGATCCCCGAGCTGGCGCCGGTGACGATCGCACGGAGGGCGGTGGGGGCTGGGGCTGCGGGGGCGCCGAGCGGCGCGCGGGAGGTCCGGGTCATGGGCCCACTGTAGTTCGAAGCGCAGCACCCGCCCCGTCCACGGGTCCGGGGTCGGCCGTGCGCGATGGAATACTGATGGGATGCGTACCTCACGTCAGCACCCCGCCCCTGCCTCCCGGCGTCAGCATCGCTTCCTGGCCCTGACGGGGCTGACCGTGTCGACGATCCTGCTGACCGGCTGCGGTTCCGACTACCCGCTCGGCGAGGAGCAGCGTCGCGCTGCGGAGCAGAACACGTCGACGCTGGAGGGCACGCTGACCGGCGGCGGGTCGACGGCGCAGAACTCGGCGATGACGGCGTGGCGCGCGGGTTTCAGCGCCCTGCATCCGGACGTGCAGGTGCAGTACGCGTCCGTGGGCTCCGGTGCCGGCCGCGCCGGCATCATCGAGGGCGCCACCGAGTTCGCAGCGTCGGATGCGTACCTGCAGGACGAGGAGATCGAGGACGTCCAGGCGACGTGCGGGCCCGGAGGGGCCATCAACATCCCGGCCTACATCTCCCCCATCACCATCGCGTTCAACCTGCCCGGGATCGAGACCCTGAACGTCGACGCCGAGACCATCGCGCGCCTCTTCCGCAGCGAGATCACCCGGTGGGACGATCCCGCCCTGCAGGCGTTGAACCCCGGCGTGGACCTTCCGGACCTGCGCGTGACGGTCGTGAGCCGGTCGGACGATTCGGGGACGACGGAGAACTTCACCGAGTACCTCCATGACGCCGCCCCCGAGGTGTGGACCGACGACCCCGACGGGTCGTGGCCGGGGAGCCTGCGGAACGAGAACGCGCAGGGCAACACGGGAGTGGTCAGCACCGTCGTGCGCACGGAGGGTGCGATCACCTATGCGGATGACTCCCTCGTCGACGAGACGCTCGGCAAGGGCGTGCTGAAGGTCGGTGAGGAGTTCGTCCCGGTCAGCGCGTCCGCCGCGGCCACGGCCGTGTCCGTCGCCCACCGGGTGGAAGGCCGCGGCGAACACGACATCGCCCTCGAGCTGGACCGGACGACGACGGAGCCGGGCGCCTACCCGCTGGTCCTCGTCTCGTACCTGATCTACTGCTCGAGCTACGCCGACGCCACGGCAGCGGAACTGGTGAAGACCTTCGGCCTGTTCGTGGTGAGTCCGGAGGGCCAGCGGATCGCGAGTGATTCCGCGAAGAGCTCGCCCATGCCGGCGGAGCTCGCACAGGAGGCCCAGGAGGCGATCGACTCCATCTCGGTCTCCTGATCGCCGTCCCGTAGGACCATCGGGCGGCTCTGCTGGTGGTTCCGGCGATACTCCTGCAGGGTCTGCCGGGTGCCTGACGCCGACCGACTCGCGCGCTGTCCTTCCTGCTCAGTAATCGGGGTCGCCGGATCGGCCGTGGACCGTGCCGGTGGGGATGCCCACCATGACCGGTTGCGGTTCGGGCGCGGAGCAGCACCCAGCAGCACCAGCATCCGTCGCAGCTGCTGCGTCACCTGTTGCGCCGGTCCCGCAGGACGCACCAGCGGCCGTAGTGGTTGCGGCGGATGTCATCGCGGCGGGGGTGTCGCACGAGCCTCCGAGGTCGGTGCTGCACACCCCGGTTTCGGGGAGCTCGAGCTGCAGGCGTGACGCGGCGTCGAGGTCACCGGCGATCGCGGCGGCCACGGAGCGGACCTGCTCGTACCCGGTGGCCAGCAGGAACGTCGGGGCCCGCCCGTAGGACTTCATGCCGACCAGGTAGAAATCCTTGTCGGGGTGGGCGAGGACGTCGGCGCCGTGGGCAGGGACCGTGCCGCAGGAATGGAATTCCGGGTCGATCAGGGGTCCGAGCGCGCGCGGTGCCTCCACGGCAGGATCCAGGTCCAGGCGCAGTTCGCGCAGCAGGTCGAGGTCCGGCCGGAATCCGGTGGCGGGGACGAGGACGTCGACCTCGATGGTGCGGGGGCCGTCCGGCGTGGAGGCGGTGACGGCCAGACCCGTGTCGGTCGTGTCAAGACGGGTGATGGTGAAGTCGGTGACGAGCTCGACGACTCCGTCGCTGACGAGGGTGCGCAGGCGGCTGCCGAGCTGCCCGCGGGCGGGCAAGCCGTCGAGGTCTCCCCCGCCGTAGAGTTTCTGCGCGGATCCGCTAGCCCGGACGGCCCAGAGAATGCGGGTGCCGGGTTCGTTCCTGGCGACCTGACCGAGGTTGATGAGCGTATTCGCGGCGGAGTGGCCGGCTCCGACGACCATGACGGTCCTACCCGCGAACCGGTCGCGTTCGGTTCCGACGACGTCGGGCAACGCGGTGGTGACGAACGCGGATGCTGCATCCTCCCCTGGCGCTGGCAGGCCGGCCTGGCCGAGGGGGTTGGGCTGGTTCCAGGTGCCGGAGGCGTCGAGGACGGCGCGCACGAGGTGATCGGTGGTGCCCTCGGGGCTGGTGACCCGGACGAGGAAGGGCGTGGTGTCGCGGCCCTTCGTACGGGTCTTGTCAATACCCAACCGGGTGACCGCGGTGACGGTGCTCTTGAAGTGCAGCGTCTCCCTGATTACGGGGACGGCGGCGAGGGGTTCGAGGTAGGCCTCGACCAGCTCCCGCCCGTACGGGAGAGCGGTCTGTCGGGGCTCGACCCAGCCGGTAGGTTCCAGGAGGCGCCGGGCGGCGGGGTCGATGTTGTACTGCCAGGGCGAGAACAGGCGGATGTGCGCCCACTGGCGGACAGCGGCTCCGACGCTGTCGCCCTGTTCGAAGACGATCGGGGTCAGGCCCTCCTCGAGCAGGTGCGCGGCTGCCGACAATCCGATCGGTCCGGCGCCGATCACGGCGACGGGCAGTTCAGCGAGTTCCGGGGTGATGGGGGTGTCAGACATGGGCGTTCTCCTCGATGAGAGCGGTGGCGATGTTGGGGGCGTCGACGACGATGTAGCCCTCGTCGTCGAGGGTGAGTTCGACGGTGGCCGCGTCGTCGTGGTCGACGACGCGCGGTGCCAGGCCCGCGCGGGCCGCGTAGATTGCCGCCGTGTACCCGGCAGGACCGGAACCGACGATGATGATTTTCTCCTGCAGTGGGGCCGTCATGACGGTGCCTTTCGATTCCTGGGAACGCTGAGCGACGATGAGGTGCGGGTCAGGCGCGCGGGGTACTGGCGCTGGTGGTGGGCAAGAGTTCGCTGATGAGCTGCTGGATGCGGCCCTTGATCTCGTCCCGGATTGGCCGGACGGACTCGACGCCCTTGCCGGCCGGGTCCTCGAGGACCCAGTCCTCGTACCTCTTGCCCAGGAAGTACGGACACTCGTCCCCGCACCCCATGGTGACGACGACGTCGGAGGCCTTCACGGCTTCGGTGGTGAGGATCTTCGGGGTCTCCGCGGTGATGTCGATGCCCTCCTCCTTCATGGCTTCGACGGCGGCGGGATTGACCTGATCGGCGGGCTGTGACCCGGCGGAGAGAACCTCGATGCGC
This sequence comes from Arthrobacter sp. Ld5, assembly GCF_051172775.1. NCBI lineage: Bacteria > Bacillati > Actinomycetota > Actinomycetes > Micrococcales > Micrococcaceae > Arthrobacter > Arthrobacter sp. Ld5. Next base: position 102,291 of record NZ_JBPKBO010000017.1, on the reverse strand, counting down.
CCCTCGGACAGATGGTTCAGGTACGCGGCCGCCATCTGCGACCGTCCTGCGTTGTGGACGCAGACGAAGAGGACCGACGGCTTCTTCTGCTCGGTGGTTGCTGCAACGGGTGCTTCGGCGCTCATGGGGATCCTTCGTTCGTCATCTGGGGCTAAACATCGACTGGCTTCGATATCGAGTATGCGGAAGGATATCGACGATTGTCAATGTGTGGGTATGCTGGGTGCATGACGACGATCTCCCAGCCCGGAACGGTTCCCGCAGCACTCGATGGGGAGCGCTGCTGCGTGCCGTCCGGGGCGGCTGCGATGAGCGCGGAGCGGGCCGAGGCGTTGTCCAGGCAGTTCAAGGCGATCGCCGACCCGAACCGGTTGCGCCTGGTCTCGTTGATCTCGTCCACTGCCGAGAACGAAGCGTGCGTCTGTGACCTCACCGAGCCGCTGAGCCTCGGGCAGCCGACGGTGTCTCATCATCTGAGGATCCTCGTCGACGCGGGGATCCTGCACCGGGAGAAGCGCGGCGTGTGGGCGTACTTCTCCATCGTGCCCGGAGCCTTGGACGCCCTCGCCGGCGTCCTCACCGAACCCAGGTAACACCCCAGCAGCCTCCCGGACCCTGCGTGATCCGGGCCCGGTCCGGTTCGTGCCTGACCCCTGCTTCACTCCCCACCAACCAGAAGTGAGTACCCCTGTGAGCTTCAAGGCCGACAAGCCCTCTGTCCTGTTCGTCTGCGTGAAGAACGGTGGCAAGTCCCAGATGGCTGCCGGTCTCATGGACAAGGTCGCCGGCGACTCCGTGACCACCGCGTCGGCCGGATCGAAACCCGGGTCCGCCGTGAACGCCCTCTCCGCGGAGGTCCTGGCCGAGGTCGGCGTCGACATCAGCCACAACGTCCCCCGCCAGATCACCGACGAGGACCAGCAGCACGCCGACGTCGTCGTCATCCTCGGCGCCGAAGCGCAGGTCGACGAGGTCGAAGGCACTCTCTACGAGCGGTGGAAGACGGACGAGCCCAGCGAACGCGGAATCGACGGGATCGAGCGGATGCGCCTGGTCCGCGACGACATCCTCGACCGTGTCATCGCCCTCCACGCGAACCTCACCACCCGCTGACCCCAGTATCACCTCCTCACCGGTGAGCTCGCCGGTGCGTTCGTTCCTGCCCTCCTGTTAGGAGCCCTGCTGCCATGACTGCCATGACCGTGGTCGCTGTCTCGATCTTCCTCGCCACCCTGACCCTGGTCATCTGGCAACCCCGAGGCCTCGGCATCGGCTGGTCCGCCCTCGGCGGCGCCGTCCTCGCGCTTCTCACTACCGTGGTGAGCCTGTCGGACATCCCGGTCGTGTGGGACATCGTCTGGAACGCGACCTTCGCGTTCGTCGCGATCGTGATCATCTCCCTGATCCTCGACGAATCCGGGTTCTTCAAGTGGGCGGCCCTCCATGTGGCCCGGTGGGGACGTGGTAACGGCCGGCTGCTGTTCATCCTGATCGTCCTGCTGGGGGCCGCGATCGCGGCGGTGTTCGCCAACGACGGTGCCGCGCTCATTCTTACGCCGATCGTCATCCAAATGCTCCTCGCCCTGAAGTTCCCCGCCAAGGCGTCCCTCGCGTTCGTCATCGCCTGCGGGTTCATCGCCGACGCCGGCAGCCTTCCCCTGGTCGTGTCCAACCTCGTGAACATCGTCACCGCGGACTTCTTCGACATCGGCTTCGCCCGCTATGCGGTCGTCATGGTCCCCGTGGGTATGGTCTCCGTCGCCGCCAGCCTCGGCGTGCTCCTTCTGTTCTTCCGCAAGGTCATCCCCCGCACGTACAACATGGGCGTCCTCGAGACACCCAAGTCGGCTGTTGCCGACCCCCTGACCTTCAAGACAGGGTGGGTCATCCTCGTCATCCTGCTCATCGGCTACTTCGTCGCCGAACCACTGCACATCCCGCTCTCCGCCGTCGCCGGCCTCGGCGCCGTCGTCCTGATGATCGTCGCCTCCCGCCGGCCGGTCTTCCTCTTCCGCCGCGTCGGAGTCTCCTCAGGCGTCCGGGAACGCGCGAATCGGGTGGAGGACCTCGACTACGAGAGCGTCGGCGTCGGGCGTCGCCCCTCGTCCGGCCCCCTGGGCGGGCCTACCTCGCACAAGGATTCCGCCGAGGACGAGGAAGACCTGGAGCTGGCGACCGGGCCTGCGGGCACGATCTCGGTCCCGCGGATCCTGAAGGAAGCACCCTGGCAGATCGTCCTGTTCTCCATCGGCATGTACCTCGTCGTGTACGGGCTGCGGAACCAGGGCCTCACCGACGAACTCGCCGGCGTCTTCTCCGCCATCAGCAACAACGGGGTCCTGATCACGGCCCTCGGCGTCGGGGTCATCGTGGCGGTCCTCGCGTCCCTGATGAACAACATGCCGACCGTCCTCATCGCGTCCCTCGCGATCGGAGCCGCGGGAGCCACGGGGCTGACGCAGGAGGCGATGATCTACGCCAACGTGATCGGCTCCGATCTCGGCCCGAAGATCACCCCGATCGGCAGCCTCGCCACGCTGCTCTGGCTGCACGTCCTGGACCGCAAGGGCATCCACATCGGCTGGGGCCAGTACTTCCGGACCGGCATCGTGCTCACCATCCCCGTCCTGATCATCACCCTCCTGGCCCTCGCGGGATGGCTCAGCGTCGTCGGAGGCTGAAACGCGCAGCCGGCCGACCGGGCTCGCGCCTGCTAGTAGCGGGTAAGGACGTCGATGAACTCGTCGGCGCGGGCGAGGGTCTGCATCAGCTTCGCCCGGCGCTCGACGGCCGAGTCGCGGAAGACGGCCAGCCGTGCGCGGAGCCCGGCCGCGGCCGCCTCGTCTTCCTCCCCCTCCAGGGCGTCGATGACGGCGAGGAGGTCCTTCATCTCCTCGAGGGTGAAGCCCAGTGGCTTCATCCGGCGGATCACCATCAGTCGATCGAGGTCCTCCTCGGTGTAGACACGGAAGCCGCCGTCGGTACGCGCGGTTGCCGGGAGGATGCCGACCTCGTCGTAGTGGCGGATCGTCCGCAGGGACAGACCCGTACGCTCGGCGAGCTCGCCGATGTGCATCGTCCGGCACCCCGTGGGTTCAGCAGCGTCGGTCATGACCACCCTCTCTTTCACATAACTCTACCCTTACGTTAGGGTTGTTTTTGGATCGGACCGCACAGCGGCGTGCCCCGTTGTCCAGTCATTCTCCTTCCCGTACAGCCGGGACGAACGCTCGAAGGAATCTGCCATGTCAGCAGCCGCACCCCTCGCGACGCCGGAGCTCACCCCCGTCGAACGCCAGTCCGTCGCCCGGACCCTCCGCAATCCCCGCCTGCTCAAGACCGAGGTCCTCGCCGGCCTCGTCGTCGCCCTCGCCCTGATCCCTGAGGCCATTGCGTTCTCGATCATCGCCGGCGTCGACCCGCGGCTGGGCCTGTTCGCGTCCTTCACCATGGCCGTGTCCATCGCCTTCCTCGGCGGACGGCCGGCGATGATCTCCGCCGCGACCGGCGCGGTCGCCCTCGTCATCGCCCCACTGGTGGCCAGTCACGGCGTCGACTACTTCATCGCCGCGGTCATCCTCGGCGGTCTCTTCCAGGTGATCCTCGGCGTCACCGGCGTCGCCCGGCTCATGCGGTTCATCCCCCGCTCCGTCATGGTGGGCTTCGTCAACGCCCTCGCGATCCTCATCTTCCTGTCCCAGGTCCCCGAACTGATGAACGTCCCGTGGCTGGTGTACCCGATGGTCGCCGTCGGCCTGCTCATCGTCTTCGGCCTTCCGCGTCTGACGACCGTCGTTCCTGCGCCGCTGGTCGCGATCGTGGTCCTGACCGTGTTCGCGGTCCTCGCCAACGTGCTCGTGCCGACCGTCGGGGACAAGGGCGAGCTCCCCGAGACCCTGCCGTCCCTGGTCTTCCCCGACATCCCGCTGACCCTCGAGACCTTCCAGATCATCGCCCCCTTTGCCCTGGCGCTGGCCGCCGTCGGGCTCCTCGAGTCGCTGATGACCGCGAAGCTCGTCGACGACATCACCGACACCCGCTCCCACAAGACCCGCGAGTCGTGGGGCCAGGGAGCGGCGAACATCATCACCGGGTTCTTCGGCGGCATGGGCGGCTGCGCCATGATCGGCCAGACCATGATCAACGTGAAGGCCTCCGGAGCCCGCACCCGGATCAGCACCTTTCTCGCCGGGGTCTTCCTGCTCATCCTCGTCGTCGCCCTCGGCGACATCGTGGCCCTCATCCCGATGGCGGCCCTGGTCGCAGTCATGATCTTCGTCTCGATCGCCACTTTCGACTGGCACAGCATCCAGCCCGCCACCCTGAAGCGGATGCCCCGGAGCGAGACGACGGTCATGCTCGCCACCGTCGTCGTCACCGTCTGGACCCACAACCTCGCGATCGGCGTGGGCGTCGGTGTCCTGGTGGCCATGGTCGCCTTCGCCCGCCGCGTCGCCCACTTCGTCACCGTCGAACGCACCGAGACCGGCACGGGCGGTGACCGGCACGCCACCTACACGGTGAACGGCGAACTGTTCTTCGCGTCCTCCAACGACCTCTACACCCAGTTCGAGTACGCCACCGACCCCCGCCGGGTCACCATCGACCTCCACGGCTCCCACCTCTGGGACGCCTCCACCATCGCCGCCCTGGACGCCATCACCGAGAAATACCGCACCCACGGCACCGAGGTGGACGTCGTCGGACTCAACGACGCCTCCACCATGATGCGCGAACGCCTCGGCGGACAGCTCGGTGCCGGGCACTGATGACCCCGGCGACCGGACCCCGGATCGGGCGCTGGCATCGCCGTCGTGCCGGAGTGCGCGGACGGTAGGGAACAATGGAGGAATGGCCGATACCACCCAGGGCACAGACACGCCCTCCCCCCAGCCCGTTTCCGTCCCCGACAAGCCCGTGCTCGAGGGCCTCGAGGAGCGACTGTCCCGCCAGTGGCGCGAGGACGGCACCTACGCCTTCAACAGGGACACGACGCGCGAGGACGTCTACTCGATCGACACTCCGCCGCCCACCGCCTCCGGATCGCTGCATGTGGGGCACATGTTCTCCTACACGCAGACCGACGTCATGGCGCGCTTCAAGCGCATGCGCGGCGCCAACGTCTTCTACCCGATGGGCTGGGACGACAACGGGCTGCCCACCGAGCGCCGCGTCCAGAACTACTACGGGGTCCGCTGCGACCCGTCGGTTCCCTACGACGCCGACTACCGGCCTCCCGCCGAGCCGGCGAAGAACCAGCGGGACTTCGACGCAGTGTCGCGGAAGAACTTCATCGAACTCTGCGAGGAACTGGCCGTCGAGGACGAGTTGGTCTTCGAGAACCTCTTCAGCACCCTGGGCCTCTCGGTCGACTGGGACCTGACCTACCGGACCATCGACGACACCTCGCGCGCCGTCTCGCAGCGCGCCTTCCTGGAGAACCTGAAGGCCGGGGACGCCTACCTGGCCGAAGCGCCCACCCTGTGGGACGTCACGTTCCGCACCGCCGTCGCGCAGGCCGAGCTCGAGGACCGCGAGCAGCCCGGCGCCTACCACCGCATCGCCTTCCATGCCCCGGACGGCACGCAGATCCACATCGAGACCACACGCCCTGAACTGCTGCCGGCATGTGTCGCACTGGTGGCGCACCCCGATGACGAGCGCTACAAGCCGCTCTTCGGCACCACCGTCACCAGCCCGCTGTTCGACGTCGAGGTCGAGATCAAGGCTCACCCGCTGGCGAAGCCCGACAAGGGCAGCGGTATCGCCATGATCTGCACGTTCGGCGACCTGACCGATGTCACCTGGTGGCGTGAACTGCAGCTGCCGACCCGCGCCGTCGTCGGCCGCGACGGCCGCCTCCGCGCCGAGGCACCCGAGTGGATCGCCACGGAACGGGCGCGCGAGAACTACGGACAGGTGGCCGGCAAGACGATCTTCAGCGCCAAGGAGGCCGTCGTCGCCATGCTCCGCGAGAGCGGGGACCTCGAGGGCGAGCCGAAGAAGATCATGCACCCGGTCAACTTCTACGAGAAGGGCGACAAGCCCCTCGAGGTCGTGACCAGCCGCCAGTGGTACATCCGCAACGGTGGGCGCGACGCCGCCAAGCGGGACGCCCTGATCCGGAGGGGGCGCGAGATCGACTTCCACCCCTCCTTCATGCGCTCCCGCTACGAGAACTGGATCGAGGGGCTGAACGGTGACTGGCTCGTCTCCCGCCAGCGCTTCTTCGGCGTCCCGGTGCCCGTCTGGTACCGCCTGGACGCCGACGGCGAGCCGGAGTACGAGGACCCGATCATCCCCGCGCTGGAGTCCCTGCCCGTCGATCCCGCCGCCGACCCGGCACCGGGCTTCGACGAGTCCGCCCGCAACCAGCCCGGCGGCTTCATCGGTGACAACGACGTGCTGGACACCTGGGCGACGTCGTCCCTGACCCCGCAGATCGTGGGCGGGTGGGCGCGCGACGAGGACCTCTTCGGGAAGGTGTTCCCCTTCGACCTGCGCCCGCAGGGGCACGACATCATCCGCACCTGGCTCTTCTCGACGGCGGTCCGCGCCGACGCCCTGCAGGACTCGGTGCCGTGGAAGCATGCGGCGCTCTCCGGCTGGATCCTCGACCCCGACCGCAAGAAGATGTCGAAGTCCAAGGGCAACGTCGTGGTCCCCACGGACGTCCTCGAACAGTTCGGCGCGGACGCGGTGCGCTACTGGGCCGCGTCGGCGAAGCTCGGCGCGGACACCGCGTACGAGGTGAACCAGATGAAGATCGGTCGGCGCCTGGCGATCAAGCTGCTCAACGCCTCGAAGTTCGTCCTCAACCTCGGGGTCACGGAGGCGTCCATCGGCTCCGGGGCACTGGACCGCGTCTCGAACGCGCTGGACACCTCCCTGCTCGCGCAGCTCCGCACGGTGACCGAGCAGGCCACGGCCGCCTTCGAGAAGTACGACTACGCGCGCGCCCTGCAGCTCACGGAGTCCTTCTTCTGGACGTTCACGGACGACTACGTCGAGCTAGTCAAGGACCGCGCCTACGGAGATCCCGGCGACGCGGGAACCCAGTCGGTCCAGGCCGCGCTCGCGACGACGCTGGACGCCCTGTTGCGCCTGTTCGCGCCGTTCCTGCCGTTCGCCACCGAAGAGGTCTGGAGCTGGTGGCGCGCGGGATCGGTCCACCAGGCCGCCTGGCCGGCCGCCGACGCGCTCACGGGGCTGCCGGACACGGCCGACGCCGGTGTCCTCACGTCCGTGGCCCTGGCCCTCGGGGGCATCCGCAAGGCCAAATCCGAGGCCAAGGTGAAGCAGCGCACCGAGGTGGAGCGCGCCGTCGTCACGGCGTCCGCCGCCCAGGCCGGGCAGATCCGTGCCGGTCTGGCCGATCTCCTCGCGGCCGGGAACGCCCGCGAGCTCGAGGTGGTCGAGGGGGACGGCGCGCTCAGCGTCTCTGACGTCGACCTGGTGCCGCAGCCCGCGGAGTAGCGTCCGGGCCGTCATGGTCCTAGTCGAACTGCGGGCTCTCCGTGCGTGAGCGCTTGAGTTCGAAGAAGCCGGGGAACTCGGACATCAGAACGGCACCGTCGAAGATCCGTCCGGCTTCCTCGCCGCGCGGGATCCGGGTGAGCACCGGACCGAAGAACGCCGTCCCGTTGAAGGCCACGACCGGCGTACCCACCTCGTCGCCCACGCGGTCGATGCCGTCCTTGTGGGACGCGCGCAGCTGGGCGTCGTACTCGTCGGTGTGCGCGTGGGCGGCGAGCTCGGCCGGCAGGCCGACCTCCTCCAGCGCTTCCCGGATGACGACGTCGAAGTCCCGGTTCTGCCCGATGTGGATCCGGGTGCCCATGGCGTCGTACAGCTTCTTGATGTACTCGTCCCCGTGCAGTTCGGCCGCGGCGATGATCACGCGCACCGGCCCCCACCCCTTCTGCATCAGGGCCTGGTAGTCCTCGGGGAGGTCGCGCCCCTCGTTGAGGACGGAGAGGCTCATGACGTGCCAGGCGACCGAGATGTCGCGGACCTGCTCCACCTCGCCCATCCAGCGGGAAGTGATCCAGGCGAAGGGACACAGGGGGTCGAACCAGAAATCGGCCTTCTCGGGGGTCGTGGACGCAGTCATGCGGGATGCTCCTTCGGGGGTCGGTGAGGCCTGGGGCCTTTCCCGGTGCAACCCGCGCCGGGAGCCTCCTATTCCGGCGGAATTGGTGCGGGCCCGCAGGAGGCGGTCTAATGAGAGGACACGACCAGTCGACGATGCCTGGCGCTACTCCTGCGTCGCCATCGGGCTGGATGAGCTCGCACCGGTGACCCCGGTGCCGAAAGGGACGCCGCTGTGCAGCACCACCGGACCGAGACCCACGACACCTGGCTCGAACGCGAGGCCCTCGCCGAGGCGATGATCCCGCTCATCGGGCGGCTGTACCGGGACAATAACGTCGTCACCAGCATCCACGGGCGCAGCCTGATCAACAAGTCGACGATGAACATCCTCAAGGCGCACCGTTTCGCCCGCCGCATCACCACCGAGGAGTTGCGCCTCGAGGACACCGCCCCCCTGCTGCAGCTGCTCGCCGACCTGGATCTCGGGGCGGCCGCGATCGACATCGGGCGCCTCCGCTTCGCCTACGACCGGGCCGGGGACGGCCGCACGCTCGAGGAGTTCGTGCGCGCCGAACTCGCCGACATCGTGGGCCAGGGCGGGCGCGACGAGCGCACGAGCACCGACGTCGTCCTGTACGGTTTCGGCCGGATCGGGCGCCTCGTGGCCCGGCTCCTCATCGAGAAGGCCGGGGGCGGCCACGGGCTGAGGCTGCGGGCCGTCGTCGTCCGCCGGGGCTCGGACAACGACCTCGCCAAGCGCGCGAGCCTGCTGCGCCGCGATTCGGTCCACGGTTCCTTCGAGGGGACCATCCAGGTGGACGAGGCCTCGAACACCATCACCGCCAACGGCATCCGCATCCAGGTGATCTACTCCGACGACCCGGCGTCCATCGACTACGAGGCCTACGGCATCCACGACGCGATCGTCGTCGACAACACCGGCCGGTGGCGCGACGCCGAGGGCCTGTCCCAGCACCTGAAGAGCCGCGGGGTGGCCAAGGTCCTGCTGACCGCGCCCGGCAAGGGGTCCCTGAAGAACATCGTGCACGGCATCAACCACCACGCCATCGAGGACACCGACCGCATCATCACCGCGGCGTCCTGCACCACCAACGCGATCACGCCCGTCCTCAAGGCGGTCAACGACCGCTTCGGTGTGGTCCACGGGCACGTGGAGACCGTCCACTCCTTCACCAACGACCAGAACCTGATCGACAACTTCCACCGCGGGGACCGGCGGGGCCGCTCGGCGGCGCTCAACATGGTCCTCACCGAGACCGGCGCGGCGACGGCGGTGGCGAAGGCCCTGCCCGAACTGGCCGGCAAGCTGACCGGGAGTTCCATCCGCGTGCCCACCCCGGACGTCTCGATCGCGATCCTCAACCTGACCCTCGAGCACGGGACCACGAAGGAGGAGGTCAACACGTACCTCCGGGAGATGTCCCTGCACTCGGGCATGCGCAAGCAGGTGGACTACATCGACAGCCCGGAGGTGGTCTCGACGGACTTCGTCGGGTCGCGGCGCACGGGTATCGTCGACGGGCTCGCGACCATCGCCGAGGGCGCCTACCTCGTCCTGTACGTCTGGTACGACAACGAGTTCGGATACAGCTGCCAGGTGGTGCGGGTGCTCGAGGAGATGGCGGCGGTGCACCCGCCGTCGTACCCGGTGGCCGACCTCGACGCCGCGGTGGCCGCGGCCCCCTGATGCCCGCAGGAGGGTGTCAGGCCGACTTGTTGCGGCGCTTCGAGGCCACCTCGTGCGAGATGAGGGTGGGTTCGGCGCGCTTGCCCACGACGTCGTCGGTGATGACCACCGTGGCGATGTCCTCGCGGCTCGGGAGATCGAACATGACCGGGAGGAGGACTTCCTCCATGATGGCCCGGAGTCCCCGCGCGCCGGTCCCCCGGTCCAGGGCGAGGTCGGCGATGGCCTCGAGGGCCTTCGGCTCGAGGACGAGTTCGACGCCGTCGAGTAGGAACATCTTCTGGTACTGCTTCACCAGGGCGTTCTTCGGGGCGGTCAGGATCTGCATGAGCGCGGGCCGGTCGAGGTGCGTGACGGTGGTGATGACGGGCAGCCGGCCGATGAACTCCGGGATCAGACCGAACTTCAGCAGGTCCTCCGGCATGACGTCCCCGTAGCCCGCCTCCTCGTTCTTGAGGGAGCTCAGGGGTGCGCCGAAGCCGATGCCCTTGCGCCCGGCACGCGATCCGATGATCTCCTCGAGACCGGCGAAGGCGCCGGCGACGATGAAGAGCACGTTCGTGGTGTCGATCTGGATGAATTCCTGGTGGGGGTGCTTGCGCCCGCCCTGAGGCGGGACGGAGGCCACGGTACCCTCCAGGATCTTCAGCAGGGCCTGCTGCACGCCCTCGCCCGAGACGTCGCGCGTGATGGAGGGGTTCTCGCTCTTGCGGGAGATCTTGTCGATCTCGTCGATGTAGATGATGCCCTGCTCGGCCTTCTTGACGTCGTAGTCGGCCGCCTGGATGAGCTTGAGCAGGATGTTCTCGACGTCCTCACCGACGTACCCGGCCTCGGTGAGGGCCGTGGCGTCCGCGACGGCGAACGGCACGTTCAGACGACGGGCGAGGGTCTGCGCGAGGTAGGTCTTGCCGCACCCGGTGGGCCCGATCAGCAGGATGTTGGACTTCGCGATCTCGACGTCCTCGGCCTCGACGGCGTCGGCCAGCGTGCCGGCCGCCCGGGGGCCGTTGCCTGACTGAATGCGCTTGTAGTGGTTGTAGACGGCGACGGCGAGGGAGCGCTTCGCAGGCTCCTGGCCGACGACGTACTCCTGCAGGAAGTCGAAGATCTCGCGGGGCTTCGGGAGCTCGAACGTCCCCAGGTCGGCGACCTCGGACAGCTCCTCCTCGATGATCTCGTTGCACAGATCGATGCACTCGTCACAGATGTACACACCGGGGCCGGCGATCAGTTTCCGGACCTGCTTCTGGCTCTTCCCACAGAAAGAGCACTTGAGCAGATCCGTGCTCTCACCAATGCGAGCCATGGTTCAATCCCCTTAGGTATATCGCGATTGCTATGACCACTCTAGGCCACCCGGCTGTGGGAGCCAGTATCAAAAGGCCCGTGGTGCCGTACGGCACCACGGGCGGAAAGCGGATCGGGCGGCGGATCCCGGGGGCCCGCCGCCGTCCTGCTACGGGGTGTTGATCTTCGGCGGGGTGATCTTGCGCGAGGTCAGGACCTCGTCGACCAGTCCGTACTCGACGGCGTCGGCCGCGGTGAGAATCTTGTCGCGCTCGATGTCGAGGTTGACCTGTTCCGAGCTGCGTCCCGAGTGCAGGGCCAGCGTGTCCTCGAGCCAGGTACGCATGCGCATGACCTCGTTGGCCTGGATCTCCAGGTCGGAGGCCTGCCCGCCCTGTCCGCCGGAGAGGGCGGGCTGGTGGATGAGCACACGGGCGTTCGGCAGGGCCAGCCGCTTGCCGGGTGCCCCCGCGGCCAGGAGGACCGCTGCGGCGCTGGCGGCCTGGCCGAGGCAGACCGTCTGCACCTCGGGCCGGATGAACTGCATCGTGTCGTAGATCGCCGTCATGGCCGTGAACGAGCCGCCGGGCGAGTTGATGTACAGGGTGATGTCGCGCTCGGGGTCCGTGGACTCGAGGACGAGCAGCTGGGCCATCACGTCGTCCGCCGAGGCGTCGTCCACCTGGGTGCCGAGGAAGATGATGCGATCCTCGAACAGCTTGGTGTAGGGATCCTGGCGCTTGAAGCCGTAGGGCGTGCGCTCTTCGAACTGGGGAAGGATGTAGCGGCTGGTCGGCAGGTTCTGCGCCGTCGATCCCGCTGCTGCCTGGAATTCGTGGTTCATGGTGTCTCCTGTAGGACGACTGGGAAAGGGAGGGACTGGGCGCGGACTAGGAGTCCTGGTCGGTTCCGCCGCCGCCGGCCACCGAGCCCGAGTGCGCCGAGATGTGGTCGAAGAACCCGTACTCGAGGGCCTCCTGGGCCGTGAACCACTTGTCGCGGTCGTTGTCCTTCAGGATCTTCTCGACGGTCTGGCCGGTCTGCTCCGCGGTGAGCTCGGCCATGACCCGCTTCATGTGCAGGATCAGCTCGGCCTGGATGCGGATGTCCGTCGCGGTACCGCCGATGCCGCCGGAGGGCTGGTGCATGAGGATGCGCGCGTGGGGCGTCGCGTAACGCTTGCCCTTGGTGCCCGAGGAGAGCAGGAACTGGCCCATGGACGCGGCGAGGCCGGTGGCCACGGTGACGACGTCGTTGGGGATGAACTGCATGGTGTCGTAGATCGCCATGCCGGCGGTCACCGACCCGCCGGGCGAGTTGATGTAGAGGAAGATGTCGCGCTCGGGGTCCTCGGCCGACAGCAGCAGGAGCTGCGAGCAGATGGCGTTGGCGTTGTCGTCGCGAACCTCGGAACCGAGCCAGATGATGCGCTCCTTGAGGAGCCTGTTGTAGATGTAGTCGTCACGACCGCCCATCTCGGGGCCGGCCATGCTGGGCGTGCTTGGTTCGGTTGCCATTCGATTGACCTCTCACTCTGGCGGGCCGTCGCCGCTTCGGCCGACCCGTCCGTTTGTCTCTCCTTGGACACTAACCCGCTGGCCCGACGATTTGCTCCCGCGCCGGGAACTGTTCGCTGACGGCGCACGGTGGCGCCGTCGTCGCTCGAGGGTACGTTCACCGCGTGCTTACGGCCGTTTCCGAGGGCTTAAACAAGCAGCGGTGCCGCCGCCCGAAGGCCGCGGCACCGCTGTCTGGAAAGCCGGCTACTCGGAGGCCGCCTTCTTCGCAGCGGGCTTCTTGGCCGCTGCCTTCTTCGCGGGAGCCTTCTTGGCAGCCTTCTTCGGCGCTTCGTCCGTCTGGGCTGCGGCGTCCTCGGCCTCGACGGCTTCCGACGTGGCGGCTTCCGGTTCGACGACCTCGGAGGTCTCGGCGGTCTCTACGGCCTCGGAGGTCTCTACGGCCTCGGGTGCGTCAGCGGCAGTCTCGGTCGCCTGGGCGTCCTGCTCTGCCTCGAGCTCGTCCGCGCTGATGGTCTCGGCGTCGTCGCCGGCGGGGCGGACGAACTCGCTGAGGTCGACGGTGGCACCGTTGGCGTCGGTGACGTTCGCGTACTCGAGGACCTTGGCGAGGGCCTTGCGGCGGCGCACCTCTCCGACGATCATCGGGACCTGGCCGCTCTGGTCGAGCATCTGGGCGAACTGGTTCGGCTCCATGCCGTACTGGCCGGCGGTCGAGACGATGTAGTCGATGAGTTCGGCCTGGCTGACGCCGACCTCTTCCTTCTCCGCGACGGCGTCGAGGATGACCTCGTTCTGGAAGGCGCGCTCCGTGTTGGTGCGGATCTCTGCGCGGTGCTCCTCGGTGTCGTGGTCCTCACCGGCGCTGTGGGCGTTCTCGCCGTTGAAGTGCTGCTCCAGCTGCTCGTCGATGACGCTCTCGGGGACCGGCACGGCGACGAGCTCCACGAGCTTGTCGAGGACCTTGTCGCGCGCCTCGACGCCCTGATCCATGAGCTTGGACTCGGAGGCCTGCTTCGCCAGGTCGGCGCGCAGCTCCTCGGCGGTGTCGAACTCCGACGCCAGCTGGGCGAACTCGTCGTCGACCTCGGGGAGCTCGCGCTCCTTCACGGCCTTGACGACGACCTTGACCTGGGCGTCGGCACCGGCGTGCTCACCGCCTGCCAGCTTGGTCTCGAAGGTCGCGTCCTCGTCGGTGGACAGCCCGGTGACGGCCTCGTCCATGCCCTCGAGCATGGTGCCCGAACCGATCTGGTAGGACAGGTCCTGGGCGGAGTCGACCTCGTCGTCGCCGACCGACGCGGTCAGGTCGATGGTGAGGAAGTCCCCGTCCTGGGCGGGACGGTCGACGGCGGTCAGGGTGCCGAACCGGCCGCGCAGCTCGTCCATGGCCTTCTGGATGTCCTCGTCGGACGCCTCGACGGCCTCGACGGTGACGTCGATGCCCTTGTAGTCGGGGAGCTCGATCTCGGGGCGGACGTCCAGTTCGACGCTGAACGTGAGCTGGCCGTCCTTCTTCGCGGGGTCGGGGACCTCGGTGATCTCGACTTCGGGGCGGCTGAGGGGACGGATCCCCGTCTCCTGCACGGCGCTCTGGTAGAAGCCGTTGAGGCCGTCGTTGATCGCGGTCTCGATGACGTAGCCGCGACCCACGCGCTGGTCGATGAGCTGCTGCGGGACCTTGCCCTTGCGGAATCCTGGAACCTGCACCTGGGTTGCGATGGTCTTGTAGGCCTCGTCGATGCTGGGCTTCAGTTCCTCGAAAGGGACCTCGACGGTCAGCTTCACCCGGGTGGGGGAAAGGGTTTCAACAGCGCTCTTCACAGCGTAGGACTCCTGAGATGATTGGGATTGGTTCTGCAGCGGAGGCACTTTCCTCATCACACAACAGAGTCGGGGTGACAGGAGTTGAACCTGCGACTTCCTGCTCCCAAAGCAGGCGCTCTACCAAGCTGAGCTACACCCCGTAAGTGCGAGTGTCAGTCTACGCACCTTTACGGCGACCTCGCACGTTTGGCGATAGCGCTGCGGCTGTGATGTAGTTGTAGGCGTTCCAAGGGGCTCCGGAAGGCGCCCTTCCGGGGATGTAGCTTAATGGTAAAGCCTCAGTCTTCCAAACTGATTACGCGGGTTCGATTCCCGTCATCCCCTCTCTGCCCGGGCCCGTGGTCCGGGCTTTCGGTTTTAAGCCTCCTGGCACCGAGGGCACCAGTAGACGTTCCGGGCGGCCATCACCGCGGTGAGGATCGGAGTCTCGCAGCGGCGGCACGGCTGACCCGTGCGCTTGTAGACGTAGTGCGGGGCGGAGCGTTTCGGCCGGCCGTTGCGTGCCTCCGGCGTCGTGGTGACGATGCGGCCGTCGCGGACGCCGTCCTTCATGAGCCGCACCGTGTCCGCCCAGAGACCGGCGGCCTCGTCGTCGCGGACCTGCCGGCCCGGTCGCCATGGGTTGATGCCCTGCAGGAACAGCACCTCGGCACGGTAGATGTTGCCGATCCCGGCGATCACCGCCTGATTCATGAGCTGGGTGCCCACGGGGGTGACACTGGACGTCAGCTTCCGCGCGAACACCGTCCCGTCCGACCGCGGCTGGAGGGGGTCGGGTCCGAGTTTCGCGCGGGCTGCGGTCTCCTCCGCCGCGGTGATCACCTCGCAGGCGGTGGGTCCCCGGAGGTCCGCCCAGCCGTGGGCCGAGACGAGGCGGACACGGACGGCGCCCACGGGCGCGGGCGGGCCGGCGTAGCCCGGCGCTGCGCCGTCGTCGGAGGGCTGCTCCGACTCCCCCACCCGGCGGGGCGCCCCGATGCTCGAGGCCCCGCGGAACGTCTCGTCACCGCCGAAGGTCCACGCACCGTAGAGCCCGAGGTGGACGCGCAGGACCTTCCGGTTGTCGAAGCGGAGGAAGAGCTGCTTGCCGTGCGCGAGCGCGCTGAGCAGCGTGGCGCCGTCGAGCTGCGCGGCCCCGGCGGCGAACCGCCCCTGTGGGCTCGAGACGGCGAGTGCCTCACCGGTGAAGACGGAGCCGAACTGCCGGGCGAGCCGGTGGACCGAATGGCCCTCAGGCAACGCGGCCCGTTTCCTCGAACCGTGCCACCTGCGCGATCCTGCGGCTGTGCCGCTCGGCCCCGCTGAACGGCTCGGCGAGGAACGCCTCGATGATCGCGGTCGCCTCAGCCACGGAATGCTGCCGCCCGCCGACCGCGACGACGTTCGCATCGTTGTGCTGACGGGCCAGGCGTGCGGTGTCGAGGCTCCAGGCGAGCGCGGCCCGGATGCCGCGTACCTTGTTCGCGGCGATCTGCTCCCCGTTCCCGGAGCCGCCGAGCACGATCCCCAGGGCTTCGGTGCCTGCTGCCCGGTCCGCCATGACGGCCTGCGCGGCGTCGATGCAGAAGGAGGGGTAGTCGTCCTCCGGGTCGTAGGAGGCCGGGCCGTGGTCGACGACGTCGTGGCCTGCGGCGGTCAGGTGCGCGAGCAGGTGGGCGCTCAGCTCCATGCCGGCGTGGTCGGTGGCGAGGTGGACGCGCATGATGATCGGTTCCTTTTCGAGGGCGCCGGGAAGGGGGCGACGGGGGCTGCGGGACGTGTCCGCGCAGGAGGACGGGACGCTTCCAGCCTAGACCGCGGACCCGGAGGGGTCGACGTGCGCGCCGCCGCCGGGCAGAGTGGGAGAATCGAACCCCCGCGTACCACCCGTTCCACGCGGCGTACCCGTATTCCCACCCTGGAGGCGATCCTTGCCCGGTCTGAACCTGACGCGCGACGAAGCACGTACGCGCGCCGATCTGCTCACCGTCCACTCCTACGAGGTCACGCTCGATCTGACGCGCGGCGAGCGCGTGTTCCGCTCGACGACGGTGGTCTCGTTCGACGCACGGCAGGGCGCCTCGACCTTCATCGACGCCGTCACGGACGCCGTGCACCGGGTAGAGCTCAACGGCGTCGCGCTGGACCCGGCGGACGTCGCCGACGGCGCCCGCATCCAGCTTCCCGTGCTGGCCGCGAGCAACGTCCTCGTCGTCGAGGCCGACATGCTCTACATGAACACCGGGGAGGGCCTCCACCGGTTCACCGACCCCGTGGACGGGGAGGTCTACCTCTACACCCAGTTCGAGGTCCCGGACTCCCGCCGCGTGTTCGCCGTCTTCGAGCAGCCGGACCTGAAGTCGACGTTCCGCTTCTCGGTCACCGCCCCCTCGCACTGGGACGTCATCTCGAACACCGCGACGCCGGAGCCCGTCCAGGCCGGGTCCGACGCCGACGGCGGCGCCACCTCAACCTGGACCTTCGAGCCCACGCCGGTCATGTCCTCCTACGTGACCGCGCTGATCGCCGGCCCCTACCAGTCGGTGCGCAGCGAACTGACGAGCTCGGACGGCCGCACCATCCCGCTCGGGGTGTTCGCCCGCAAGTCCCTCATGCAGTACCTGGACGCGGAGAACATCTTCGCCCTGACCCGCCAGGGCTTCGCGTTCTACGAGGAGCAGTTCGGCACGCCCTACCCGTTCGCCAAGTACGACCAGCTGTTCGTGCCCGAGTTCAACGCCGGTGCGATGGAGAACGCGGGCGCCGTCACCTTCGTCGAGACCTACGTGTTCCGCTCCCGTGTGCCGGACGCGACGGTCGAGCGGCGCGCCATCACCGTCCTCCACGAACTGGCCCACATGTGGTTCGGCGACCTCGTGACCATGCGCTGGTGGAACGACCTCTGGCTGAACGAGTCCTTCGCCGAGTTCATGTCCACCCTTGCGGCCGCGGAGGCCACGGAGTTCGAGCAGGCGTGGACCACGTTCGCGATGCTCGAGAAGGGCTGGGCCTACCGCCAGGACCAGCTGCCCTCCACGCACCCCATCGTCGCCCGGATCAACGACCTCGAGGACGTCCAGGTCAACTTCGACGGCATCACCTACGCGAAGGGCGCGTCCGTGCTCAAGCAGCTGGTGGCCTGGGTGGGCCAGGAGCAGTTCATGCAGGGCGTCCGCCAGTACTTCGCGAAGCACTCCTGGAAGAACACGGAGCTGGCGGACCTGCTGTCCGAGCTCGAGGCCGCCAGCGGCCGTGACCTGAAGGCGTGGTCCGCCCTCTGGCTCGAGACCGCCGGCGTCAACACCCTCCGCCCCGAGTTCACCACCGACGAGGACGGCACGATCACCTCGTTCGCGATCCTCCAGAGCGCAGTCGAGGCCTTCCCGACCATCCGGCCGCACCGCCTCGCCGTCGGGTTCTACGACCTCGACGACGACGGCGCCCTCGTCCGCGTGCACCGGCTCGAGCTCGACGTCGACGGCGAGCGCACGGAGGTCCCGGACCTCGTGGGCCGCAGCCGGCCCGCCCTCGTGCTCCTGAACGACGACGACCTCGCCTACGCGAAGATCCGCCTCGACCCGGCCTCGCTGCGCACCTCCGTCCGCCACGTCAGGGACTTCCGGGATTCCCTCCCCCGCACGCTCGTCCTCGCCTCCGCCTGGGACGCGGCCCGCGACGGCGAGACCCCGGCCCGCGACTACGTGGAACTCGTACTGCAGAACATCGGTGCGGAGACGGACTCGTCCGTGGTGCTCGTGCTGCTCCGGCAGCTCGCCTCCACCCTCGCGTTCTACGTCCGCCCGGAGGACCGCGAGCCGATGAGCGACGCCGCGGCGGACAGCCTGCTGGACCTCGCCCTCGCCGCCGACGCCGGGTCCGACGCCCAGCTGCAGTTCACGAAGGCGTTCTCCGCCCACGCGCGCACCGCACCCCAGCTGGACGCCGTCGCAGCCCTGCTCTCCGGCGAGCGCGTGCCCGAGGGGCTCGCCGTGGACCAGGACCTGCGGTGGGAGCTGCTCACCAGCCTCGTGGTCGGCGGGCGCGCCGGGTCGCAGGACATCGACGCGGAACTCGCGAAGGACTCGACGGCGACCGGCGAGCTCGCGGCGGCCGCGGCCAGGGCCGCAGTCCCGACGGCCGAGGCGAAGGAGGCCGCGTGGGCGGCGCTCGTGGACTCGGCCGACCTGCCGAACGCCGCGCAGCGGTCCATGATCGGCGGCTTCACGCGCGTCCATGACCGCTCGCTCCTGGAGCCCTTCGTGGATCGGTACTTCGCCTCGATCCGGGACGTCTGGGCGACCCGAACGCACGAGATCGCCCAGCAGATCATCGTGGGACTCTATCCCTCGCTCCTGACCACGCAGGACACCCTGGACCGCACGGACGCCTTCCTGGCGTCCCTCGGCGAGGAGTCCCCGTCCCTCCGGCGACTGGTGCTGGAGAGCCGCGACGGCGTCGTCCGCGCCCTGAAGGCGCAGGCCGCCGACCGGTAGGCGCTGCCGGGCGGGGAGGAGGATCCTCTTCCCCGCCCGGCCCCTACTGCCGCCGCCGGCAAACCGGCGCTAGGGTCGTCCCATGAACCTGCAGGAACACTCCTACGCGGCGCGTGTCCGCTGGACCGGGAACCTCGGCACCGGCACCTCCGGATACCGCGCCTACAGCCGCGACCACGAGGTGGAGGCGGACGGACCGGGCCTCCTCCCCGGCACGGCGGATCCCACCTTCCACGGGGTGAAGGACCGCTGGAACCCCGAGCAGCTGCTGCTGATCGCCGTCGCACAGTGCCACATGCTCTCCTACCTGCACGTCGCGGTGAAGTCCGGCGTCGTCGTCACCGGGTACCGCGACACGGCGACGGGCACCATGCGCCTGAACCGGGACGGCAGCGGGGAGTTCACGGGCATCGTGCTGCACCCCGTCGTCGAACTGCAGGACGCCGCCCAGTCCGCCCTCGCCGACTCCCTGCACGCGGAGGCGAACCGCGTGTGCTTCATCGCCCGGTCCCTGAACTTCCCGGTCCACCACGAGCCGACCTCCGGCGCGGGCGAGGCCTGAGGAGACGGGACCGCCCCGGCCCCGCGGTAGCCTGTTAAGGCATCCCTGCGCCTACCGCGCCCAGCGGCGGACCCCCGGACGCCCGCACGAAAGCGATTCCCATGACATTCCTCGACTCCCTCGGGTACGGCGCCCAGGTCCTCGGCGCGCTGGTCATCCTGATCGGCGCCCTGATCCTCTGGCTCGTGAGCCGCGCCCTGATCCGCCGCTCGGTCAAGCGCGTCCAGAGCGGCTACAGCGTGTTCAAGAAGCCGCACTTCAAATGGGCCCAGCCCGCGCTGCGCCCCTTCGACAGCGCCCGCCGCGTCCAGCGCGCGGAGACGATCGGCGGCCTGCTCTCGAGCGTGGCGGCCCTGACCATCGCGATCATCGCCGGCCTCATGGCGATCGACACCCTCGGCTTCAACATCGGTCCCATCCTGGCGAGCGTGGGGATCGTCGGCATCGCCATCGGTTTCGGCGCCCGCGAGGTGATCCGGGACGCCTTCCTCGGGTTCTTCATCACGATCGAGGACCAGTACGGCATCGGCGACACCATCGAGGTGGGAGACACCGTCGGAGTGGTCCAGTCCCTCGGGCTGCGCATCACGCGCATGGTCGACGAGCACGGCGCCATCTGGTACGTGCGGAACGGGGACATCACCAAGGTGGGCAACCGGTCGCAGGGTGACTACGTGGCACCGCCGGCCGAACCCGCCCCGGCACAACCCCTCGCCCAGGAGCAGCCATGAGCACGCAGGACCCGCAGCAGGTACCGGACGCGACGCCTCCCCCCGAGGGCCGGGCCGCCCTGCCCGTGGAACGGCTCGTCGCCGCAGGCCAGGGCTTCACCCAGCCGCAGTACACCGACAACTTCTACGAGGCGGTGGGAGGCCACCCCACGTTCGTGCGGCTGGTCGACGCCTTCTACGACGGTGTGGCGGAGGACGACGTGCTGCGTCCCATGTACCCGGAACAGGATCTCGGTCCCGCCAAGGAACGCCTGCTGATGTTCCTCGAGCAGTACTGGGGCGGACCGAAGACCTACGGGGAGCAGCGCGGCCACCCGAGGCTCCGCATGCGGCACATGCCGTTCCGGGTAGGGCCGCAGGCACGCGACCGGTGGCTCCTGCACATGCGCTCCGCCGTGGACACGCTGGACCTCGCTCCCCTGCACGAGGCGACCCTGTGGGACTACCTCGAGCGCGCCGCGCACTCGATGGTGAACGCCGCCGACTGACGTCCCGTCAGAGGACGGCGGCGGCCCGCACGAGGACGTGGCCGCGCGCCGTGCTGATCCGGGACCAGCGCCCGTTCGTGTGGACGGTGGCCGACGTCCCGGCCTCGAGGAAGCCGAGGCTGAACGCACCGAAGGCCGCGCCGGCCGGGACGGCACCGGGCACACCGTCCAGAGGACGACCCCACGCGGCGATCCTCGCGCTGCTCACCAGGGGCGCGCCCGCGCGATCGGGCAGACTGCCCGCCACCTCCGCGATGCCCTGATGCGCCGCCCGGTCGAGGACCTCCGCCGCGACGGACCCGGCCGCGGCCCACTCCGATCGGGGAGGGAGGACACCGGCCCAGTTCTCGGCCACCGTCACGGTCGGGACGGGGAACACGACGTCACCCTCCGGCATGCGCGCGAGCCGGTCCAGGACCGAGCCGAGCGCGACCGTGGTGTCGACGTCGGCCTCCTCGTCCAGCGCCATGGTCCTGAGCCCCAGCACGGTGGGGACGGCCTCGCCGAGCACCGTGGGGCGGAGGATGCAGACGTACGCGGCGAGCACCCGGCCCGCGCCCACGAGCCGCATCCCCGCGTCGTCGCCGGCGCGCGCCCGCGCCGTGAAGGTCCGGAGGTCGGCGACGGTCTGCGGGTCCGCGAAGCGGAGGGACGAGGAGGTCATGCCCGCCGCCCGGAACGGCGGAAGGGGACGTCCGGGCCCTGCCAGGACCGGAGGATCGTCTTCTGCACGTCGGACAGGCGCACCGGACGACCCGTGCTGCGGCTCACCAGGACCATGGTGGTCGCGGCGACCGCGCTCGTGGTGCTTCCCTGCGCCCCCACGCGGTCGCGCACCGTGTAGCCGAGCTCGAAGCTGGAGCCGCCCACGGCAGTGACCCAGAGGTCCACGGCGGCCGGCTCCATGCTCACGCTCAGCGGCGAGCGGTACTCGATCTCCTGCCGGCCGACGAGCGTGTAGTGGTCGGGGTCGATCAGCTCCATGAAGGAACCATCGGGGCGTGGCTCGTGCATCAGCGACAGGCGCGCGTCCTCGAGGAACTGGAGGAAGCGGACGTTGTTGACGTGGCCGTAGGAATCCTCGTCGCCGAACCGCAGCTGGAGGGGGAAGGTGTGCACCGGGGACATGACGCCATCCTCTCAAACCGGGCCGCCGCCCGACGATTCGCGGTGGTGTGCGGGGCCGGTGTGAGGAACACCATGGCCGTGCCCGCGTGCCCGTATTGAGTGCTCATGGGGCGGCGTCTACTGTCAGTAGATGCCCGGGAGCGATTGCTTCCACCGCCCCCGCCCCACGAGGAGACACCCGACCATGGCAGAACACGCGCCAGCATCAGAGGCACCGGCGCAGGGAGCGCAGGCGAAGGACCCCACCCGGGCCCTCCTCGACCTGCTCGATCTCAGCAGTGCCGAGGGGGCGCAGACGGACGAGGAGATCTTCGTCGGTGGCTCTGCCCGTCAGCCTGGCCGGCGGGTCTTCGGCGGCCAGGTGCTCGCGCAGTCGCTGATCGCCGCGATGCGGACCGTCGAACCGTCGCGCGAGGTCCACTCCATGCACGGCTACTTCCTGCGGGCCGGCGACGCCGACCAGCCCATCACGTTCGGGGTGCAGCGGCTGCGGGACGGGCGCTCGTTCTCCGCCCGCCGCACCCACGCCTACCAGAACGGCGTGCCCATCCTGTCCATGATCGCCTCGTTCCAGGAGCCCGACGACGGCGTCACCCACCAGGACACGATGCCGGCGGGCATGCCCGATCCCGAGAGCCTGCCCTCGACGGCCGAACTGCTCGGCGCCTTCGACCATCCCGTCGCGCAGGCGTGGGCCTTCGACCGCCCGTTCGACATCCGGCACGTGGACGCACCGCTGTACCTGTCCAACGAGGGGGCCCGGGAGCCCCGGAACGCCGTCTGGATGCGCAGCCTCGGGCCCATGCCCGACGATCCGAACGTCCACCGCGCCGCGCTCGCGTACGCCAGCGACTACACGCTCCTCGAATCGATCCTGCGGCCCCACGGCCTGAGCTGGATCCAGCCCGGCATGAATGTGGCGAGCCTCGACCATGCGATGTGGTGGCACCGCCCCGTGCGGGTGGACGAGTGGCTGCTGTACGTCCAGAGCTCCCCCAGCGCGTCCGGCGCCCGCGGACTCGCCGCCGGCCGCATCTACGACCGCAGCGGGGCGCTGGTGGCGAGCGTAGCCCAGGAGGGCATGGTCAGGATCCCGTCCGCCTGACGTTCCTGTCCTCGGACGGAAGAAGGGACACGGCGTGCGCCGTGTCCCTTCCCATGTCCGCCTGCGCCCGTGCGCGCCCTGCTAGTCGCGCGTGAGGCGGCGGTGCGTGACGCGGTGCGGTTTCGCGGCGTCCGGTCCGAGCCGCTCCACCTTGTTCTGCTCGTAGGCGTCGAAGTTGCCCTCGAACCAGTACCACTGGTCGGGATTCTCCTCGGTGCCCTCGTAGGACAGGATGTGGGTGGCCACCCGGTCGAGGAACCACCGGTCGTGCGAGACGACGACGGCGCAGCCCGGGAACTCGAGCAGGGCGTTCTCGAGGCTCGAGAGCGTCTCGACATCGAGGTCGTTGGTCGGTTCGTCGAGGAGCAGCAGGTTGCCGCCCTGCTTCAGGGTCATCGCGAGGTTCAGCCGGTTCCGCTCACCACCGGAGAGGACCCCGGCCTTCTTCTGCTGGTCCGGGCCCTTGAAGCCGAACGCCGACACGTACGCACGCGAGGGCATCTCGACCTGGCCCACCTGGATGAAGTCGAGTCCGTCGGACACGACCTCCCACAGGCTCTTGTTCGGGTCGATGCCGCCGCGGGACTGGTCCACGTAGGAGATCTTCACCGAGTCACCGATCCGCAGTTCGCCGCCGTCGAGGGGCTCCAGGCCCACGATGGTCTTGAACAGCGTGGTCTTGCCCACACCGTTCGGGCCGATGACACCGACGATGCCGTTGCGCGGCAGCGAGAAGGAAAGTCCGTCGATGAGGATGCGCTCGTCGTAGCCCTTGCGCAGGTCGTGCGCCTCGATGACCTGGCTGCCGAGCCGGGGGCCCGGCGGGATCTGGATCTCCTCGAAGTCGAGCTTCCGGGTGCGCTCGGCTTCCGCGGCCATCTCCTCGTACCGGTTCAGGCGTGCCTTGGACTTCGTCTGGCGGCCCTTGGCGTTCGAGCGGACCCACTCGAGCTCCTCGGTCAGGCGCTTCGAGAGCTTCTGGTCCTTCTTGCCCTGCACCTCGAGGCGCGCGCGCTTCTTCTCCAGGTAGGTGGAGTAGTTGCCCTCGTAGGGGTACAGGTGACCGCGGTCCACCTCCGCGATCCATTCGGCGACGTGGTCGAGGAAGTAGCGGTCGTGGGTGACGGCGAGCACGGCGCCCGCGTAGGACTTGAGGTGCTGCTCCAGCCAGAGCACGCTCTCGGCGTCGAGGTGGTTGGTGGGCTCGTCGAGGAGGAGCAGGTCCGGCTTCTGCAGCAGCAGCTTGCAGAGCGCCACCCGGCGGCGCTCGCCACCGGAGAGGACGCGGACGTCGGCCTCGGGCGGCGGGCAGCGCAGGGCGTCCATGGCCTGCTCGAGCTGGGAGTCGAGGTCCCAGGCGTCGGCGGCGTCGATGGCCTCCTGCAGCTTGCCCATCTCGTCGAGGAGGGTGTCGTAGTCGGCGTCCGGGGACGCCATCTCCTCGGAGATCTCGTTGAACCGCTGGATCTTCCCGAAGATCTCGCCCACGCCCTCCTGGACGTTGCCGAGCACGGTCTTCTCCTCGTTCAGCGGTGGCTCCTGCAGGAGGATGCCGACCGTGTACCCGGGGCTGAGGCGCGCCTCACCGTTCGACGGCGTGTCCAGGCCCGCCATGATCTTCAGGATGGTGGACTTACCCGCACCGTTCGGCCCCACCACGCCGATCTTCGCGCCCGGGAAGAACGACATGCTGACGTCGTCGAGGATTACTTTGTCGCCAACGGCCTTGCGGGCCTTGCTCATTGTGTAGATAAATTCCGCCATACCACCAAGGCTAGTGGGTGCCCGGACCGATCTCCCACTCGACCGGGTCCGGGCGGGTGGTCATCGGCCTGGCCGGGTCACCGAAGCCGGGTCACCGGATCAGCGCCGGCCCCCGGTCGGAGCCGCCCGCCCCGGTCAGCGCTGGTCCCCCACGAAGCACAGGCCGGAGGCGAGCGCGGGAAGGACCGCCACCGTGACGCTGCCCTCCCGCACCTCCCCGAAGATGCAGGTCGCGTCGATCAGGCCGGCGCCCTGGATCGCGTCGACGTCCAGCCCGGTGGGAGTGGTGTCGACGGACACCTCGACGGATGCAGGGCTCGCGCCCGCAGCGGCGAAGCCCTCCCCGATGGCGGTCCGGACGCGGTCGCTGGTGACGGCCTCCCCGCTGTCGGCCAGGGCGGTGAGCTCGGACTCGACGGCACGCGCGATACGCGGGGCGTCCCCCTCCGGCGGGGCGGGGGCGGTGGCCGGAGAGGGCACCGCGGACGTGCCGTCCTCCGCCCGGTCCGACGACGGCGCCGCGCCGGCCGCCGTCGTTCGGGATGTGGGGGTGGTACCTGCCGGATCCGACGGCACGACGGGCGTGGCCGTGCACGAGGTGACGCCGAGGGTCAGGCCGATGCCGAGCGCCGCGATCATCAGAACCGTTCCGCCGGGGCGGTCGAGAGGCAGGGCAGCAGTCACCCGATCATCCTGCCATCGATCCCCGCCCGGCCGCGGTCAGAACGGCACGGACTCCTCCTGACGCAGGTCCTCGTGGCCGCCGCCCCTGCTTCCCTCGGGTACGCCCTCGCCCGGGCCGGGACCGTCGCCCGCCTCCGCCTCGAGGTCCGAGGCCGTCCCGAACACCTCTCCCGTGGTGGCGTCCACACCCGGGGGAAGGTCGTCCCCGGCCGGATCACCGTCCGCAGGATCCTCCGTTCCGGCGCCGGCCTGCGCCTCGCCGCGGTCGACCGTGGTGCGCCTGAAGTTCGCCGTGCCCCACATGAGGTCGTGTCCGGCGGTGTCGGCGTCGATGTCCACGGACGTGCCCGTCCGGCCGTCCGCGTTGATCCACGGGCGGACCTTGAGCCGCCCGGTGACGATCACGCGGTCTCCCTTCTTCAGGCTGGCGCCTGCATTCGTGGCGAGCTGGCGGAACATGGACACCGAGTACCAGTTCGTGTGTCCGTCCACCCACGCGTTCGCCTCCTTGTCGAAGCGGCGGTCGGTGGAACACATGCGGAACCCGGCGACCGCCAGGCCGCTCTGCGCAGAGGTGAGCCGCACGTCCGTGGCGACGTAGCCCCGCACGGTGATGATGTCGGTCATGATCTGTCCTTCCGTCGATCCCGGTAGGCGGCGGCCGATGCCCGCCTCCTCCCAGTCTTCGCGCGGAGAACCACCGCCGCGGGGGCGGTCGACGCTATGTGGACAACTGTCGTCACCGTGCCGGGCGACGGACGGATCCGCCGCCCTCGGGCCCAGGACGACCGGGCAGCGCCGCTCCGCGGTCCCCGCAGGGCGGGCCGTCCGACCGGCAACGCGAAGGGCCGGACGCTCGGCGTCCGGCCCTGATGCTGTGCCCCCGGCAGGATTCGAACCTGCGACCAGAGGATTAGAAGGCCCCTGCTCTATCCCCTGAGCTACGGAGGCAGTTCCCCCAGTTTACTATGGGCGGCCCCGGGCGGCCCGGCCGCCGTCGCAGGGGCCCGCGCTGAGCGCCTACTCGGTCTCGGTCTCGGGCTCGGTGGGGAAGCTCACCCTCAGTTCCAGGCGGTGCTGCCCGTCGGGGTCCTGGGAGTAGATGGCCTTCCCGGCGATGCCGCGGAGCCCGTCGGTCCCGGAGCCCGGGATGATGTGGCCCGAGCTCGCCGCATCCGCCCCCTCGGCGACGCCCCAGTGCTGGACCGTCATCGCACCGGTCCGGTCCCCGATGCTGCCCACGAACTGCTCGGATGCGACGTAGCCTGCGCCGACGTCGTTGCCTGCCATCAGCAGTTCCGCGGTGCTGGTCCCGGTGATCTCGCCCTCGAAGACCTTCGAGGCCCGAACGCGGGAGAGTTCGCCCGTGCTGCCGGGCTCCGAGTACGGCTCGGCAACCCAGTCGGTGATCTCGAACTCGCCGTTGTACGTCGTCGTTCCTGTTTCCATCATCTGTTCAGTATCGCCGCTCCGGGCCGCCACCGCATGCCGGGCTCCGCGGTCAGTAGGCCAGGCCGGGCGCTGACGGCCGGTACTTCCGGAGGAACAGGACCTTCGTGCTGCGATCGAGGAACACGAGATACAGCGCGAACCCGAGCGCGATGACGGCCGCGATCTGCCGTGCCATCAGAAGGCTGAAGTCGAAGTAGGGGAAGATGTCGAGCTGGTCCGTGATGGCGTAGACCATGAAGAACGCGACCGTGAAGTACAGGAACTTCACCTGCCAGTCGTCCCGGATCCCGGTGACCGCGAACAGCGGGATCAGCCAGACGACGTACCAGGACTGGATCATCGGCGCCAGCACCACGATGGCCGCGAAGGCGATGGCGAGCCGGCGGACGAGCCGGCTGTGGTCGCCGCGGAAGATCTGGAGGGCGATGATCGCGAGCGACGCCACCCGGGCGAGGGTGTGGAAGGCGCCCGCGAGATCCCAGCCGGGCAGACCGAGGGCGTCGCCCAGCGAGGCGATCACGAGCCCGATGAAACCGACCGGCGCGTACCAGATCCAGACGCTGCCCGGCGTGCTGAGCGCGCCGACCCAGCCGAACCCGAAGGTGTTGATGTACCCCATGATCCAGAGGATGCCGAGCGACATGCCCGCGGTGAGGAACCAGTAGAGGAACCGGCGCGGCCAGGAAGCGCCCCGGCCCGCCCACATGAGGCCGACGAAGGGCAGGAAGATCAGGGTGATCGGCTTGATCCCGATCGAGAGCGTGATCAGGAGGATCCCCAGGACGGGCCTCTTCGTCGCGGCCAGGTAGAGGCCCGCCAGGGCCAGGCCGATCATGAGTGAATCGTTGTGGATGGCCGCCACGAAGTTGATGAGGAACAGCGGGTTGGCGGCGCTGAGCCACAGCGCGCGGTTCGCGTTGATGGAGTGCAGGGCCGCGAGCTTGGGGATGATGTAGACGCACAGGGCCACTCCGATGAGCGCCACGACCCGGAACAGGATGATCGAGGTGTCCGGGTTGCCGCCCGTGATCCTCACGATGCCCTCCTCGATCCAGAGGAAGACGGGCCCGTAGGGGGTGGGGCTCTGCGCCCAGAGGTCGTCGGCGCCGATCTGCAGGTAGTTCGAGATCTGCGAGTACCCGTCCACATAGGGGTTCAGCCCGGCCACCATGACCTGCCCCTGGGCGATGTACGCGAAGACGTCACGGCTGAACAGTGGAAGCGCCGCGGCGAGCGGGATGGTCCACGCGATGATGGCCGTCATCAGGTACGGCCTCGTGTCGTCCGACCAGCCGTTCAGCCGCTGCCCCAGGCGCAGCCACGACCGGACGAGGAGCATCCCGCCGACCGCCAGGAGGAGCACGGAGAGGACGGCGCCGGCGGGTTCGAACCGCAGCCAGATGATGAGCGGGATCCGCCGGAGTTCCGCCGACGCGAGGGACAGCCAGCCGACGCCGAGCGACCCCATCCACATCAGGAGGGAGCCGACGAACCCCTGCACGATCGCGATGTTCGGTCGATTGGGCCCCCGCTGCGTCGCGACGTCGGGAAGCGGGACCTGGGCGGGCATCGGGGAAATCCAATCGTCGGCAAGCAGAAGTCGGCGTCGATCGCCCCTGTCCCCAGACCGGTGACGGCCCGACGGCGGGAGGCCCGCGGGCGGTGCCGTGCCGGAAGCAGCAGGGCTTCCCGGATCTCCCCGCGGCCCTGAGCGAACTCCTCGAATATTAGCATCGGGCCGGGACCGGGACCCGGCGGGCGTCGCGGCGTCAGGTGTCGGGTCCGGTCGCGCCCCGGACCCGGGGAGCGCGCGGCGCCGGGCGCAGGAGCGGGGGTGCCGGACGGTACATTGGTCGAATGCCGATATCGAATGACCCCATCGTCTGGATCGACTGCGAGATGACGGGACTGGACCTCGTTCACGACGCCCTGATCGAGGTCGCCGTCCTTGTCACGGATTCCGAACTCAACGTCCTCGGGGACGGGGTGGACGTCGTGATCAAGCCCACGGCCGAGGCCCTCGCCCAGATGGGTGACTTCGTGCGGACGATGCACACCACGTCGGGGCTTCTGGAGGAGCTCGACGGCGGCATCACCATGGAGGACGCCGAGCGGCAGGTCCTGGAGTACATCAAGGCGTGGGTGCCGGAGCCCCGCAAGGCCCAGCTGGCCGGCAACTCGGTCGGCACCGACCGGAACTTCCTCGTCCGGGACATGCCGCTCGTCGTCGACCACCTGCACTACCGCGTCATCGATGTGTCGACCATCAAGGAACTGGCGCGCCGCTGGTACACCCGTGCGTATTTCCAGGCCCCGGCGAAGACCGGCGGCCACCGGGCCCTGGGTGACATCGAGGACTCGATCAGGGAGCTGCGCTACTACCGGTCGGCGGTCTTCGTGCCCTCCCCCGGTCCCGACTCCGCGACCAGCAAGAGCATCGCCCGTTCGATCGCGTCCTGACCGCGTCCGGCGACGACCGGCCGCCGCGGTCGGGAGCACGCCGAAAAGTGTGTAAACTTGTATCCGCTGCCTTCCACGAACAGCCCGGCAGGCCACTCGGCCCCGGGATGCACCGCGGAGACACATGGTGGGTATAGCTCAGTTGGCAGAGCGCCTGGTTGTGGTCCAGGAGGTCGCGGGTTCAACCCCCGTTACTCACCCTCAGTAGTCAGGAACGTCCCTGACGACGTATGCCGTCCCGGAGATCGTCCGGGGCGGCATCCGTCATTTAGGCCCCACCAAGCCAAGACCCGGAACACCGCCCGTCCCGGCCGGTGCCTCGCCCGGGCTGCGAGCATACGAAGGACCCCGTCATGGAACGCACAGTGTTCGAAGAAGATCACGAGCTCTTCCGCGATGTCGCCCGCGAGTTCAACGACCGCGCCGTCGCCCCCCACTACGCCGACTGGGACCGCCGGCACCTGATGGACCGCTCGGTCTGGACCGCGGCGGGCGAGCAGGGGCTGCTCGGTCTCGCCGTGCCGGAGGACTTCGGCGGGGCAGGCATGCCCGACTTCAGGTTCCGGGCGGTGCTGGACGAGGAGTTCGCCCGGGCCAACCACCTCGCCGTCGGACTCGCCTTCCATCTGCAGGACGATCTCGTCCTCCCGCACCTGCTCGCGTACGGATCGGACGACCTCAAGGAGCGGTGGCTGCCGGGCATGGTCTCCGGGGAGATCGTCACGTCCTGCGCCTGGACCGAGCCCGGTGCCGGCAGCGACCTCCGCGGCATCCGGACGAAGGCCGTCCGCGACGGCGACGACTGGCTCATCACCGGCCAGAAGGTGTTCATCGGCAACGGGATCAGCGGCGACGCGTCCCTCGTCCTCGCGCGCACCGACGGCAGCTCGGGCCGGGGCTCGAGCGACTCGTTCTCCCTCTTCATGGTGCGCAAGGGCCAGGGCTACACGCCGGGGCGCCAGCTGGACAAGATGGGCCTCCGCGCGTCGGACACCGCCGAACTCTTCTTCGACAACGTACGCGTGCCCGGAGCCGACCTCGTGGGCGAGGTGGGCCAGGGCCTGCGCTACAGCCTCGGACAGATCCCGCAGGGCCGCCTCGGCATCGCGGTCGCCTCCGCCGCCCTCGCGCGGGCGACCTACGAGCAGACCGTCCGGTACGTGGGCGAGCGCAGCGCGTTCGGAGAACGCGTGCTCGACTTCCAGACCACCCGCCACGTGCTCGCCGACATCCTCACCGAGGTGCAGGTGACGGAGACCTTCGTCGACCAGGCCGTACTGGCCTTCAACGCGGGGACGCTGACTCCCACCGACGCCGCCCAGGCCAAGCTGTGGGCCAGCGAGCGGGCGAAGTCGATCACGGACCGCTGCCTCCAGCTGCACGGCGGCTACGGCTACATCCTCGAATACCCGGTCTCGCAGGCGTTCCTCGCCGCGCGGCTGCTGACCATCTTCGGCGGGACCAGCGAGATCATGCGCGAGTCCATCGGCCGATCGATCGCAGACCGCCCCACCCAGAACAGGTAGGTTCCATGACCGTCCACCCCATCACGATCGCCGGCGAGCCGGTCCTGCACCGGCGCGCCCTGCCCGTCGACGCCTTCGACGACGCGCTGGGCACCCTCATCGCCGACATGTTCGAGACCATGGACGTCGCCAACGGGGTGGGCCTCGCCGCGCCGCAGATCGGCGTGGGGCTGCGCGTGTTCGTGTACGGGATGGAGAACGACGACGGCGTCGCCCCGCGCGGCGTCCTCGTCAATCCGACGCTCGTGACCTCGAAGGTTCCCGGCTCGGATCCCGACCCGGAGGACGAGGCGGAGGGCTGCCTGTCCGTGCCGGGCGAGTCCTTCCCCCTCAAGCGGGCCGACTGGGCGCGGGTGTCGGGGTTCGACGGCGACGGCGTTCCCGTCGAGTTCGAGGCGACGGGGTGGTTCGCCCGCTGCATGCAGCACGAGTTCGACCACCTGGACGGCCGGCTCTACGTGGATCGCCTGAACAACCGCCAGGGGCGCAAGGCGAGCAAGGCGATGAAGAGCAACGGCTGGGGCGTACCCGGGCTCACCTGGATGCCCGGCGTGGACCCGGACCCGTTCGGCCACTAGCCGGACCGGCGCTGCGGTGCGGCGTCAGGCGTTCCGTGCGGCCTCGACCCCGGGGGCGGGCGCGGGGGCCTCGACGAGGTCCTCCAGCCGCTTCACGCCCCGGAGTGGTCCCAGCAGGGCCACCAGCGGAGCGGTGCACGCGATGAGGACGCCGATCAGCACGGCCTCGCGGATCCCGACGGTCTCGGCGAGGACCCCGGCGACGAGGCTCGCGAGCGCCAGCATGCCCCAGCTCACCGTGCGGGATGCGGCCCCGAGCCGGCCCATCATGGCCGGGGGGCACACGCGCTGGCGGAAACTCGTGCCGATGACGATGTTCCAGGCGACGCTCGCACCCATCACGAACATGCCGAGCAGTCCCCACAGCATGCCGGGGCCGGGCGAGAGAACCAGGAGGGACGCATAGCCGAGCACGCCGGGCACCATGGACCAGCGCCACAGCGGTCCGGAGCCGAAACGCTCACCCATCGAGTGCGCCGTGACCCCTCCGACGGCTCCCCCGACGGAGGACGCGGCCAGCAGCAGGCCGAGCCACACCTCGGACTCCCCCACCGTCCTCAGCACCAGCAGGACGAGCAGCGAGGCAGAGATGTTCCCGCCGAGGTTCCAGAGCGCGGCATTGAGCAGGAGGGCGCGCAGCGGGGCGGTGCTGAAAGTGTAGCGGAGGCCGTCCCACATCTCGTGGAGGATCCGGTGATCGCCCCGCGGGCGGACCTCCTCCTTCACATCGAGGCGCTGAATGGCCACCAGCGCGATCACCGACGTCGCCACCTGCACGATGAGGGTGTTGGAGGCTCCGACGGCCCCGGTGAGCCATCCTGCGGCGGAGCGTCCCGCTGCGTCCGCGGCGGCACCGGACCCGGTGATGAGGCCGTTGCCCTCCATGAGCTCATCCGCGGTGATGGCCTGTTGCACCAGCGCGGCATCCGCCAGCTGGAAGAACACACCGGCCACCCCCGCGACGAAGGCGGCGACGAACAGCAGGGGCGTGCTGAGGAAGCCGAAGAAGTAGCCGACCGGCAGCAGCCCGAGGACCAGGACGCGGACGGCGAGGGACGCGAGCATGACCGGTTTGCGCGGCAGCCTGTCGACCCACACGCCGATGAGCAGTCCGCAGAGCAGCCAGGGCAGGAAGGTCATGCCGGCGATGGCGGCGACCTCGAAGTTGCCGGCGTCGAGTTCCACTGCGGCGATGACGGGCAACGCCACCGCGGCGACAGCGTTGCCGAGCACGCCGAACGTGCTGGAGACCATCAGCGCCCGGAAATTGTGGTTGCGCACCAGCAGGTGTCGTTCGGCAGCGCCCCCAGTGCTCATCAGGTCACCCTAGTCCAGGGCACCTACGTTGATCCGACCGTCGTGGCCAGTCCCCCGCGCCGATGAGCCGGGTCTTGACGGGCGTCGGGGCACCCCCGATAATCACGGGCCAACCGGCCGGATGAGCGGTCGGCGTTCCCGATTTCTCCCGCGGCGTACCGGGACCTCCTGCGTTTGCGGCGCCGTGACCGGAGGCGGACCATGGAGGAGGGAGTGCGTCCCGCGGTCGTTCCCCCAGCAGTACCGCGGTCGATGGGCTCCCGAGGCGGCTATGGACGCCGGGCGGTCCCCCTACCTCTTGAGACCGGGTGCGGGGGACCGTTTCACGAGCGTGAGCGGCCGGGCCGGGTGGAGGTGAACGGGCCGGCCCCGGAGCCCCAGCAGTGGGCCGACCCGTTCATACCGCAGCGATTGCGTGTGAGACCCGCGGCGATGTTCACACAGTAGGACGAGCGGGGTCCCGCGACAACGTGGGACGCGCCGGCTGCCCGTGCACCCGGTCCTCGTGGCCGATAGGCGGAGGTCGAGGGATGGGTCGACCGATACGCCGGGTTCTGTCATCGCACGCCGTCGCCGGCGTGCGAGTGGCGGCCATCCATCTACGGACGCCGTTGCCGACGCCCTCCAGCGGCCTACCCGTGCACTCGGGCGGGCAGCCCTCGAACGTGCACTGTCTGGCCTTGCTCCGGGTGGGGTTTACCGAGCCGTGCCGGTCGCCCGGCACGCTGGTGGTCTCTTACACCGCCTTTTCACCCTTACTACCCGTGCCGGCCGGAGCCGGCAGCGGGAGCGGTTTCTTTTCTGTGGCACTGGCCTGCGGGTTACCCCGAGTGGGCGTTACCCACCACCCTGCCCTGCGGAGCCCGGACGTTCCTCGGTGGAGCAGATGCTTCCGCACCGTCCAACGCGGCCGCCTGGTCGACCCATCCGCTCTCCAGTCTAGGCGACCGGACGGCTGCCGGCGGCCGTGCGCGGATGCCTTCCGTGGGTTGGATACAGTGGATCGGTGCTGATCCTGCTCCCCCCGTCCGAAGGCAAGTCCGCGGCCCGTACCGGCGCCCCGCTCCATCTGGACGATCTCCACTTCCCCGAACTGAACGGCGCGCGCAGGGACGTGCTCGAGGCCCTCAGGACCGCCAGTGCCGGCGACGACGCCCACGCGGTCCTCGGCGTCGGAGCATCCCTTGCGGAGGACGTGGCACGGAACCTGGTGCTCGACGTGGCCCCCGCCGCTCCGGCGCACGACATCTACTCGGGCGTCCTGTACGACGCCCTCGACTACGCGGGCATGACGGCCGTCCAGCGGCGCAGGGCGCGGGAGCAGTGCATCATCGTCTCAGCCCTGTGGGGGGCTGTGGGGTTCGGCGACCGCATCCCCGCCTACCGCCTGTCGATGTCCGTCGACCTCCCCGGCACCGGGCGCCTCGCGTCCTTCTGGCGTGAGCACCTCGCGGCGCCGCTGGCCCGCCACGCGGGGGACGGCCTGATCGTCGACTGCCGCTCGAGCACCTATGCGGCGGCCTGGGCACCGCCTCCGCAGCAGAGCGCCGCCGTCAACGTGTTCCAGGTCCGGAACGGGAAGCGGACGGTCGTCTCCCACTTCGCCAAGCACACGCGGGGCGAGCTCGCCCGGCACCTGCTCACGCGGCGCGGCGCGGCTCCCGCGACGCCGGACGCCCTGCTTTGCGCCGCCCGCGAGAAGTGGACGGCGGACCTTCGGCCGGCTACCGCTCGGAAACCCGCGCAGCTCGACATCGTGCTCGACTGACCGGATCGGCCGTCCGTCGAGCCGCAGTCGGCGGCAGAGCACTGCTGGCCCACCCGTGGCCCGCATCCGCGGGCGGAGCGACGCCGCGCGTGAGGGCGCGCTCAGTCGGCGACGAGCTCCACCTCGAACCCCTCGGCGTTCTCGAGGTACGCGGCATAGTGCTCGGGGCCGCCCGCGAACGGGTGGCGGTCGGCGAACAGCAGCGACCAGCCGTGACTGGCCGCCCGCCGCGCCAGGAGATCGACGTCGGCGCGGGAGCCGGCGCGGAACGCGAGGTGGTTCACCCCGGGTCGACGTCGGTCGTGGCCTTCGCCGGCGACGTCCGGTCCGCTCTCGAGGACCACGTAGAAATCCTCGGATCCGAAGCTCACGCCGGTCGTCCACGACTTCTTGCGGGGAAAATCGAGCCGCTCGAGCAGCCAGCCCAGGCTGGCGACCGCCGCCGGGAGATCCCCCGTCCACACCTCGACGTGGTGCAGCCGGCCTGCCCGCCGGGGCGCCTCCTCCACGGGGGCAGCACGGCCGGTCGAGGGCCCAGTCGCGGCGGAACGCGCCGCAGCGCCTCGCGGCTTCCAGTCCACGCCGGCCATCCCGGCGTCCATCGCCTCGTTGGAGAGGCGGTCGGCATCCTTGTTCCGCTCGCGCGGAATCCACTCGTACGTCACGCGTCGCGGATCGAGGACCTTCCGCGCCCTCGCCGCCAGGACGCGCATGTCGGCGTGCTTGATCTGCCAGCGCCCGGACATCTGCTCGACGACGAGCTTGGAATCCATCTTCACGTGGACCGCGGCCTGCGGGTTGATCTCGCGCGCGAGCTCGAGGCCCGACACGAGACCGGAGTACTCGGCCACGTTGTTGGAGGCCTTGCCGATGTAGGCGGCCTTCTCCACGAGGATGCGGCCCGTGTCCGGATCGCGCACGAGGGCGCCGTAGCCCGCGTGCCCAGGGTTGCCGCGCGATCCGCCGTCGGCCTCGACGACGAGGCGCACGGGCAGATCCTTCCGGGCTCGGTCCTGGTCCTGGTCCTGTGCATAGGGGTCGAACAATTGCTGGTCGGTCACGGCTGCTGGTTTCCCCAGTCGCTGGAGCGGACGAGGATGCAGCCGGAGTCGGGGCAGAGGACGATGTCGTCGGGCGCGGCGGCGGAGATGTCGGCGAGATCGCCGGGGCTCAGCTGCATGCCCGATCCCTCGGACTTGCCATGGAAGAGCCGTGCGGCTCCCACGCCGCGCCGGGCCAGGATGCGGTCGTAGATGGCCAGGAGGCCTGCGTCGAAGGTGGCGGCGAGGTCGTCCCGCTGCGCCTGCACCCGAGCGCGCTGCGCCTCGACGTCGGCCAGTTCCGCGTCGCGGGCGTCCTCGAGGGCCTTCAGTTCGGCGCGGACGCCGTCCGTGCGCCCCTGCACCTCGGCCTGCGCGGCCCGCGCCGTGTCCACCCGTTCCATGACGTCGAGCTCGACGTCCTCGAGGTCCGACCGCCGCTTCGTGAGGGTCGCGACCTCGTGCTGCAGCGCGGTCAGGTCCTTCGAGGTCCCGGTGCCGCTGTTGAGCCGCTTCTCGTCGCGTTCGAGGCGGGTGACGACGGACTGGACCTCGTCCTCGGCACGGGTGAGTTCGCGCTGCAGGTCCCCGAGCTCGGTGGTGGCCCGGACGAGTTCGGCGTCGACCTCGGCCACCCGGCCGGCGACGAGCCCGATCTCGGGATTGCTGCGGGCAGCGGCGGCCTGGCGGGCGAGCTTGTTGAGGGTCGAATCGAGGGCCTGCAGATCGAGCAGGCGGAGTTGTTCCTCGGGTGCAGCCTTGGCCACGATAAACCTCCAGGTGGGACGGATGGGCCCGACGGGCGGGCGGGGGCCTCGTCCCAGCCTAGGCCACGGTGCCCGGGACGGCGGTCAGTGACCGGGTGTGAGGACGAAGTCCCAGGGGTCGGTGTTGACGCCGCTCACCCGGATGTCCGCGGTGAAGCCCTGGTCGGTCAGGACGTTGGCGAGGGCCGCGGCGGCGGGCGTCAGCCACAGCCATTCGCTGCCGAAGTGGGAGACATCGATGAGGTACGGCGTGGCACCGGCCGCCGCCTCCCTGACCTCCGACGCCGGATGGTGCCGCAGGTCCGCGGTCACATAGACGTCGGCCCGGCTCGACCGGACGCGGTCGAACAGGGAATCACCCGCGCCGCCGCAGACGGCGATCCGCCGCACCAGGGCGTCCTTGTCGCCGGCCACCCGCACCCCGCCCGCCACGGCGGGGAGGATGGAGAAGACCACTTCCGCGAAGGCTCCGAGCGTCACCGGCGCGCCGAGGTCCCCGACCCGTCCGATGCCCTCCTCGGGCAGCCCGTCCGCCGCCGGGGCGAGGGGCCGCACGTCCTGCAGCCCGAGGGCGTCCGCGAGCACGTCGGAGACGCCCCCGACCGCGCTGTCACCGTTGGTGTGGACCGTCACCAGGGCGCACCCGGCCTCGATCAGCCGGTGGACGGCCTCCCCCTTGAAGCCCGACGCGGCGACGGAGGAGACGGGCTTCAGGAGCAGCGGGTGATGGGAGACGATCATCGTCGCTCCCCAGTCGAGTGCCTCGTCGAGGACGGCCGCGGTGGGATCCACCGCGAAGAGGATCCTCTCCGCCCGCCTGCCCGACCGCCCGGCCACCAGCCCCACCCTGTCCCAGTCCTCGGCGAGACTCTCGGGCCACAGTTCCTCGATGGCCAGGAGCACGTCGCCGACGGTGGGCGCCGTCGGCCCGGACGGAACAGGCGCGTCGGCACCGGACGGAGCGACACCGGAGTCGTGCTCGTTGTGGTCCATGACACCAGTAATACCCGCCGTCGTCGGACCCGCCAAGTCCGGCCGTCCACCGGCGGCGGAACGGGCACGGGAATCATCGGCGCGTGGCGCGCATTGGAACAGTCATGAAGACTTTCGTGCTTGGAGGGGGCTGCTTCTGGTGCCTCGATGCCGTCTACCAGAAGACCCGCGGCGTGACCGAGGTCGTCTCCGGCTACACCGGCGGCCATACGAGGCACCCGGACTACGACAGCGTCTGCTCGGGAATCACCGGGCACGCGGAGGTGGTCGCGGTGACTTTCGACGAGGAGGTCGTCCCCGAGGACGTCATCCTGGACATGTTCTTCGTGTCCCACGACCCCACCACGCTGAACCGGCAGGGCTACGACGTCGGCACCCAGTACCGCAGCGTCATGTACTACCAGGACGCCGCGCAGCAGGAGCTCTTCGAGGACGCGATCCGCCGCAACCAGGAGAGCTGGAAGGACCCGATCGTCACGGAGGTCAGCCGGCTCCCTCACTTCCACGTCGCCGAGGACTGGCACCAGAACTTCTACGCGAAGCACCCCGAGCAGGGCTACTGCCAGGTCATCATCAACCCGAAGCTCGCGAAGGCGCGGAAGTATTACGCCCAGTGGCTGGCCGCATAGGAGCGCAGGCGCCCGGCCGCTAGGCTGACCGCCGTCGCCCCCGGGGCAGGTCCGCACCGCCCCACCGACTCCCCCACCCCACCCCGAAGAAGGCAGGCTCCCCATGGCAAGGATCTACGACGACGTCACCCAACTGGTCGGGCGCACCCCCCTCGTCCGGCTCAACCGGCTGACCGAAGGACTCGACGCGCAGGTCGCCGTCAAGCTCGAGTTCTACAACCCGGCCAACAGCGTCAAGGACCGCATCGGGGTCGCCATCATCGACGCCGCGGAGAAGGCCGGTGCACTGCGCCCCGGCGGGACGATCGTGGAGGGGACCTCCGGCAACACCGGCATCGCCCTGGCCATGGTGGGAGCCGCCCGCGGGTACAAGGTGGTGCTGACCATGCCGGAGACCATGTCCACCGAGCGGCGCGTCATGCTCCGGGCCTACGGGGCCGAGATCGTCCTCACCCCCGGGTCCGAGGGCATGCGGGGCGCCGTGGACCGCGCGAAGGAGATCGTCGCGACGACGGAGAACGCCATCTGGGCCCAGCAGTTCGCGAATGCGGCGAACCCCGCGATCCACCGCGCCACCACGGCCGAAGAGATCTGGGAGGACACCGACGGCGAGGTGGACATCTTCGTGGCCGGAGTGGGCACCGGCGGGACGATCACGGGCGTCGGCCACGTCCTCAAGGAGCGGAAGCCCGGCGTGCAGGTGGTCGTCGTCGAGCCCGCCGATTCCCCCATCCTCAACGGCGGCGCGCCCGGCCCGCACAAGATCCAGGGGCTCGGCGCCAACTTCGTCCCGGAGAACCTCGACCGGGAGATCTACGACGAGGTGATGGACGCCACGGTGGAGGACTCCGTGCGGGTCGCGAGGGCGCTCGGGACGCAGGAGGGCATCCTCGGCGGCATCTCGTCCGGAGCCATCGTCTGGGCGGCGCTCGAGCTCGCGAAGCGCCCGGAGAACGCCGGTAAGCTCATCGTGGCCATCGTGTGCGACTTCGGCGAGCGCTACATCTCAACGGTCCTCTTCGACGACATCCGCGGCTGACCCTGCGGTCCCTGCGGCGACGCCCGTCCCCAACCATCCCAGGAGAAGGTAGCCGGTGAGATTTCTAGCACGACTGAGCGAGGACCTCGAGACCGCGCGCACCCACGACCCGGCGGCGCGCGGCCCCTTCGAGACCACCGTGGTGTACTCGGGTCTGCACGCCATCTGGGTCCACCGCCTGACCCACCGCATGTGGCGGAACGAGAGGCTGCGCTTCCCCGCCCGCGCGCTGGCCCAGCTCGCGCGCGCCGTCACCGGCGTGGAGATCCACCCCGCCGCGACCATCGGCCGCCGGTTCTTCATCGACCACGGGATGGGCGTGGTGATCGGGAGTACCGCGGAGATCGGCGACGACGTCATGCTCTACCAGGGCGTCACCCTGGGGGGACGGTCGCTCGAGCGGGTCAAGCGCCATCCCACCATCGGTGACCGCGTGACGATCGGCGCGGGCGCGAAGGTCCTCGGCCCCATCACCATCGGCGCGGGCAGTGCGGTCGGGGCGAACGCCGTCGTGGTCAAGGACACTCCCCCGGATTCGATCATCACGGGAATCCCGGCGACGTTCCGCCACCGGGACTCGCGCCGCGAGACGCAACCGGCCGTGGACCCCGCGGAGTACGTGGACCCGGCGATCTACATCTGACGCACGGTCGTCGGACGACGGAAGCCCCGGATCTCGGTCCGGGGCTTCTGTCGTCCGTGCCGTCAGCGCCGACCGGGCGCGGGTCAGTGCGTGTCGACGGCCTCGATCTCGGACTTGTCCTCGCCCCACAGCGTGTGGAAGGTGCCCCCGCCGTCCACCCGGTTGTAGGTGTGGGCGCCGAAGAGATCGCGCAGGCCCTGCGTCAGGGCCGCCGGCAGGCGCGGGCGGCGCAGGCCGTCGTAGTAGGCCAGCGACGCGGCGAAGACCGGGACGGGGATGCCCAGCTGGACGGCGGTGGCGACCACGCGGCGCCAGGCCGGCACCGCGCCGGCGATCGCCTCGGCGAACGCGGGGGCGAGCAGGAGGTTGGCCGGGCGCTCGCTGCCCGCGTACGCCTTCATGATGTCGTCGAGCAGCTCGGCACGGATGATGCAGCCGGCCCGCCACAGGGAGGCGATCTCGTCGAGCCTCAGGTCCCAGCCGTACTCCTTCGCCGCCGCCGTGAGCATGTCGATGCCCTGCGCGTAGCTCACGAGTTTCGAGGCGTACAGGGCGAGCCGGACGTCCTCCACGAAGGTCTCGGGCAGTTCCACGGTGCCCTCGCGGCCCTGCAGGATCTCCTGCGCCAGCACGCGCTGCTCCGTCTGGGAGGACAGGGCGCGCGCGAAGACGGACTCGGCGATGCCCGACGTCGGACTGCCCAGTGCCAGCGCGGAGACGACGGTCCAGCGGCCGGTCCCCTTCTGCCCCGCGGCATCCACGACGACGTCGACGAAGGGCTTGCCGGTGCGGGCATCCGTGTGGCCGAGCACCTCGGCCGTGATCTCGATGAGGAACGAGGACAGGGTCCCGGCGTTCCAGTCGGTGAAGATCTTCGCCTGCTCCGCCGGCTCGATCCCCGCACCGGAGCGCAGGAGGTCGAAGGCCTCGCCGATCACCTGCATGTCCGCGTACTCGATGCCGTTGTGCACCATCTTCACGAAGTGGCCGGCGCCGTCCGTACCGATCCAGCGGCAGCACGGCTCGCCGTTGTACTTGGCGGAGATCTTCTCGAGCATGGGGCCGAGCGAGTCGTAGGCCTCGCGGGAACCGCCGGGCATGATGGACGGGCCGAGGAGGGCGCCCTCCTCGCCGCCGGACACGCCGACGCCGACGAAGTGCAGGTCGTGGGCGGACAGGGCCGCTTCACGCCGTCGCGTGTCCTCGTAGTGGGAGTTGCCGCCGTCGATCACGATGTCGCCGGGCTCCAGCAGGGGCACCAGCTGGTCGATCACGGAATCCACCGGCTTGCCGGCCTTCACCATGATGAGCACCCGCCGGGGCTTCTCCAGCGAGTCGACGAGTTCCTGCATGGTCTCCGTGCGGATGAAGTCGCCGTCGCGGGCATGCTTCTCCAGCAGGGCATCCGTCTTCTCAATGGATCTGTTGTGCAGGGCCACGGTGTAGCCGTTGCGGGCCAGGTTGCGGGCGAGGTTGGCCCCCATGACGGCCAGGCCTGTGACGCCGATCTGTGCGCTCAATGTGTTCTCCGTTGTTGGTCAACTGCATGCAACATGCTGCATGTGCCGGTGCTTAGGGCGCGTTACCGCGCGGCTCCTCCGGTCGCTTTCACACTATTACCGTCGTGCGGCGCGCCGCCACACCGGCGGGTCCCCGTCCCGCTATGTGTCGCGCGGTCCACGCCTCCGGCGGCGGGGCCACCGCCGGGCCGGCTGGGACGCTGGTGCCATCCGTGAAAGAATGATAAGGATGTCCGACGTTACCGTTACCCCCGCTGCCCCTGCCCCTGCTTCCGCACGCCCCCAGGTGCGCCCCGAGGTGGAGGGCGCCGAGCCGATCGTCGCCAGCGACGGCCGGCCGCTGCTGCAGTTCAAGTCCCCCCGGGTCAGCCAGCCGCCGGTGCACCTGGCGGACCTGAGCCTCGCCGAACGGCAGGACCGGCTGAAGGAACTGGGACACCAGGGCTTCCGCGCCAAGCAGCTGTCCACGCATTACTTCTCGCACTACACGACGGACGCCGCGGCGATGAGCGACCTGCCGAAGGCCGGTCGCGAGGAACTGGTCGCGGCAATGTTTCCTCCCCTGCTCACCGAGGTGAAGCGCCTGACGACGGACAACGGGGACACCATCAAGTTCCTGTGGCGCCTCTTCGACGGCGCCCTCGTCGAGTCGGTGCTGATGCGCTACCCCGGCCGGGTGACCCTCTGCGTCTCCTCGCAGGCGGGCTGCGGCATGAACTGCCCGTTCTGCGCCACCGGGCAGGCAGGGCTGACGCGCAACATGTCGACGGCCGAGATCGTCGACCAGGTGGTCGCGGCGAACCGCGCCCTCGCCGAGGGCGCCCTCGGCGACCTGCGCACCGACGGCGGGCACGACGCCGACCGCGTGACGAACATCGTCTTCATGGGCATGGGCGAGCCCCTGGCGAACTACAAGCGCGTCATGGCGGCCCTCCACCGCTTCGTCGACGACTCCCCCGAGGGTCTCGGCATGTCCGCGCGGAACATCACCGTGTCGACCGTCGGCCTGGTCCCGGCGATCAACAAGCTCGCGGCGGAGTCGCTGCCGGTCACGTTCGCACTGTCCCTCCACGCGCCCGACGACGAGCTTCGCGACGAGCTCATCCCGGTCAACACCCGGTGGAAGGTCGACGAGGCGCTCGACGCCGCCTACAACTACTACCGGGTCACCGGGCGTCGCGTCAGCATCGAGTACGCGCTCATCAAGGACATGAACGATCACCCCTGGCGGGCGAACCTGCTGGCGAAGAAGCTCAACCAGCGCGGACGCGGCTGGGTGCACGTCAACCCGATCCCGCTCAACCCGACGCCCGGATCCATCTGGACGGCGTCCGAGAAGAGCGTCTCCACCGAGTTCATCAGCCGGCTGCGCGCCGCAGGCATCCCGACGACGCTCCGCGACACCCGCGGCAAGGAGATCGACGGCGCGTGCGGCCAGCTCGCCGCCGGCGAGTAGACGCACCGGGATTGGCGTCCGCGATCGGCGAGCCGGTATAGTCGATCCTCGTGATGCCGCCCAAAACGGGTCCGGCATCACGGGATGAGGGTCTTTAGCTCAGCTGGTAGAGCGCCACGTTTACACCGTGGATGTCATCGGTTCGATCCCGGTAGGACCCACCGAGAACACAGAAGGAGCCCCGCACCTGCGGGGCTCCTTCTCTGCTCCAGATCCACGGCTGCGGCCGCTATGCGACTCCGCTCTCGTGAGCCTGGCAGTCCTGGCAGAAGAGGGTCTCGCAGACCTCTCCGCAACACTGGCACCGGTGCTCCGTATGGCTCATGGGGACGACCGTAGTCGCCCGACCGGCGTCCGACCCGCGAGACCGCTACTCGACCTGGTCACCGCGCGACCACGTAGTCCGTCGCGTGTCCGGGCGGCCCGCGGCCGGCCCCGCTCAGCGCCGTCTCAGAATCTCGATGAAACGCTGCGCGAGGACGATCAGCACGAGCGACGCCCCGGTCACGAAGAGCAGTGCCAGCCACAGGGCGGGCGGCCCGTTGTCGTCGATCCCGAGCCCAAGTCTGCGCGCGGCGATGCACAGCGCCAGCATGCTGGCACCGACGACGAGGATCGTCGTCCTGCGATTCCACCGCCGCTGTCTCAACACGCCGTCCACTCTAGCGAAGCGCTCCTACCCCTGTGCCTCGACTACGCCGACCGGCCTGCCGTCGGCGAAGGTGACCGTGTATTCCTGCCCCATGATGACGACGACGCACTGCATGGCCCCGGTGACGCGGCAGTCGTCCTCCGGGGCGGGCGCCGTCGCCGGATCCTCGAAGATCGGCTCCAGCAGTTCGGGCGGGATCCCCGGAGGCGTGGGCTCGTGGAACATCATCGAGCCGGGCGGCAGGCAGGTGTAGGGATCGCCGGGATCGGACCACCAGGCGCCCTCCTCCGTGATCGGGCACTGCGGGTACGGCGGCGTCGGCAGGGACTCCGGCGGAAGATCGCCACCCCGCGCGGGATCGGCCGGAAGCGGGGCCGGCGGCGTCGGCCCGGGGGCGGCCGGGGCATCGACGGCCCCGCTCACGGCGGGGGAACCGCCGGCCGGCACAGGAACCGCCGGGGCGGACGACGACGGCGGGGCGACCGCCGGCACGGACGAGGGCACGGCCGAGGGCGCGGCCGCAGTAGGGGCGGGGACCGCGACGGCCTCGTCCGTCCGGCCCTGCACCTCCATGACCACGGGTGCCGCGACGAGCGCTGCCGCGGATGTGAAAGCGATGAGAAGAGACCGAGTTCCGTGCTGCATTGTTCCACCCTGCTCGAGAGACCTGATGGAACGACGCTACGGGCGCGCCCGTGATGCGGGCAGCGTACGCACTACTCACACGCAAAGTTGACTACCTGCAGATCATGCGGTGCACTACCTAGGGCTGCGGCAGGTCCGGCAGCTCTTCGGCGAGGTAGGTGAGGGCCTCGGAGACGCCCACCTCGATCTTGAGCGAGGCGAAGTCGTCCCCGCGCGTCCACCCGCGGTTGATGATCACCACGGGCTTGCCCTCCTTCGCCGCGTGGCGGACGAAGCGCAGGCCGCTCATGACGGTCAGGGAGGACCCGGCGACCAGCAGCGCGGCGGCGTCGTCGACCATGGCGTACGCATCGGCCACGCGGTCCCTGGGCACATTCTCGCCGAAGTACACGAAGTCTGGTTTGAGCATGCCGCCGCACGCAGGGCACGGGGCCATG
The DNA here is from genome assembly GCF_051172775.1 of Arthrobacter sp. Ld5. Taxonomy (NCBI): domain Bacteria; kingdom Bacillati; phylum Actinomycetota; class Actinomycetes; order Micrococcales; family Micrococcaceae; genus Arthrobacter; species Arthrobacter sp. Ld5. The sequence continues at coordinate 57,999 of NZ_JBPKBO010000017.1, read as the reverse complement.
AGGAAATCACCGGTGTCGTCCACGTCGGCGTCGGCATCCGGGGCGATGTCCCCGGCGTCGGACTCCCGCTCGAGGTAGCCCGGGTTCAGGGCCTCGAGGATCTCCGCGATGCGGGATCGGGCGAAGAGGCCGGCGCACTGCAGGCACACCACGCGGTCGAACGTCCCGTGGAGGTCGATGACGTTGACACTGCCCGCGGACGAGTGGAGCCGGTCGACGTTCTGTGTGATGAGCCCGGACAACAGGCCCCGCTGCTCGATCCGCGCGACGGCTGCGTGACCCGCGTTCGGGTCGGCCCGGCGAAGATGCCGCCAGCCCAGGTGGTTCCGAGCCCAGTAGCGGCGGCGGAGGGCCTCGTCACCGACGAACTGCTGATACGTCATCGGGTTGCGGGGCACCGACTGCGGGCCGCGATAGTCCGGGATGCCGGAGTCGGTGCTGAGCCCCGCGCCGGTCAGCACCGCCAGGCGCAGGCCGCCGAGCAGGGCGACGGCCTCGTCGAGCAGGTCGCGCTCCGTCGCCCGGAGCGCAGGGAGCACGGACGCCGGCGGCTCCCGCACGAATCCGGTCAGCCCGAGCCCCGGGTTCGACTCCGGTCCGGGCAGGTCGTCACGCATCCGCATGCCGCCGCCCGGAGCGGTCACAGGGCCGCTTCGACCGAGCTCAGCGCGTGGGCGTAGTCCGCGATCGGCCGGCCCTGCCCGTGGGCCGAGGACACGAGGGCTCGCACCACGCCCGCGCCGTCGAGCACGTAGCTGATGCGTTCGGCGTAGCCCTGCTCCTCGTCGAACGCCCCGTAGGCGCGCGTCACCGAGCCGTGCGGCCAGAAATCGGCCAGGAGGTCGAACGAGATGTCGTTCGTGTCCGCGAAAGCACGCAGCGTGTACTTGTGATCCACCGAGACCGCCACGAGCGTGACCCCGGCGGCGTCGAACATCTCCAGGTTGTCCCGGAGCTGACCGAGTTCGTCGGTGCAGACGCGGGAGAACGCGAAGGGGAAGAAGACGACGACGGCGCCGCCGACCAGGGATGAGCGGGTCACGGTCTCGCCGAACTGGTTCGCCAGGGCGAACTCGGGTGCCACCGACCCGACGTCGAGTGGCATGTCCTACTGCTTCCGGCGGTTGACGAGCCGGGTCGCGGCCCATTCCTTGGACACACCGGCGGAGGACGTGGAGTGCAGCCCGGCCGTCGGGGCCGCCTCCTGGATGTCGGCGGGGGCGACGTATCCGGGCCGGCCCGACTTCGGCGTGAGGAGCCATACGACCCCGTTGCCGCCCAGGGACGTCAGCGCGTCCACGAGTGCGTCCACCAGGTCGCCGTCACCGTTCCGCCACCAGAGGAGCACCCCGTCGACGACGTCCTGATCGTCCTCCGTGAGCAGTTCGGAGCCGATGCCGTCCTCGAGGTTTTCGCGGAAGTCGAAGTCGACGTCGTCGTCGTATCCGAGTTCCTGAACGAGGTCCCCCTGCTTGAAACCCAACTTGCCTGCCACGTCGAACGCGGTGGCGGCCTCAGCCTCGCTCACTTGTCTCCTCCTGGAAGAACCGGGCTGTCGCCCGACGAATCCTGCTATAGATGTACATGGCTACCAGCCAACACCTTTCTGCGCCCAGCATCAAGCCAGCGGGCGGATTTCGGACGCGGTGCCGACGCGCACGCCCGGGATCCCCGGCCGGACCGCCCCGCACACGCCCTCGGCATAATCGGCCCGGCCGCCCCGCTCCCGCTACGCATCGGGCCCGCGGCGGCGATAGAGTGAAGCGACTATGGCCCGCGTGCTTACGCCGGGCATGCATCTCTGCGCGGGCCCACGAGCCGTGCGCAGGCACTAAGCGACACAGACATAATCTGTGGAAGTGGAGAGACATCACGTGGCTGCAGAACAAGGTACGGCGGACATCCTGAGCGGTCTGACCGTTGGCAAGCCTGACGGGGATCCCGAGGAGACTGCCGAGTGGATCGAATCCCTCGACGAGCTGATCCGTGTCCAGGGCACCGAACGCGCGCAGTTCATCATGCGTTCGCTCCTCCAGCGGGCAGGCGCGCAGTCGGTGGGCGTGCCGATGGTCACGACGACCGACTACGTCAACACCATCCCCGCGGACCAGGAGGCGGAGTTCCCGGGGGACGAGGAGATCGAGCGCAAGTACCGCGCCTGGATGCGCTGGAACGCGGCCGTGATGGTGCACCGGGCGCAGCGTCCCGAGATCGGCGTCGGCGGTCACATCTCCACCTACGCGGGAGCGGCGACCCTCTACGAGGTCGGCTTCAACCACTTCTTCAGGGGCAAGGACCACCCGGGCGGCGGCGACCAGGTGTTCTTCCAGGGCCACGCCTCCCCCGGCATGTACGCCCGCGCCTACCTCGAGGGCCGCCTCACCGAGGAGGACCTCGACGGGTTCCGCCAGGAGAAGTCCAAGGAGGGGCACGCGCTCTCCTCCTACCCGCACCCGCGCCTGATGCCGCACTTCTGGGAATTCCCGACCGTGTCGATGGGCATCGGTCCCATGAACGCCATCTACCAGGCGCAGTCCAACCGGTACCTCCACAACCGCGGGTTGAAGGACACCTCCGACCAGCAGGTCTGGGCGTTCCTCGGCGACGGCGAGATGGACGAGCCGGAGTCGCGCGGCCTGCTGCAGCTCGCCGCGAACGAGAACCTCGACAACCTCAACTTCGTCATCAACTGCAATCTGCAGCGCCTCGACGGGCCGGTGCGAGGCAACGGCAAGATCATGCAGGAACTCGAGGCCTTCTTCCGCGGTGCCGGCTGGAACGTCATCAAGGTGGTCTGGGGGCGCGAGTGGGACTCGCTGCTCGCCAAGGACCACGGTGGTGCGCTCGTCGACATCATGAACCAGACGCCCGACGGCGACTACCAGACCTACAAGGCCGAGTCCGGCGGGTTTGTCCGTGACCACTTCTTCGGCAAGTCGCCCGAGACGAAGGCCATGGTCGAGGACCTCACCGACACGGAGATCTGGAACCTCAAGCGCGGCGGACACGACTACCGCAAGGTCTTCGCGGCGTACAAGGCGGCCACCGAGTTCAAGGGCAAGCCGACGGTCATCCTGGCGAAGACGGTCAAGGGCTACGGCCTCGGCCCGCACTTCGAGGGCCGCAACGCGACCCACCAGATGAAGAAGCTCACCAACGGCGACCTCAAGGCCTTCCGCGACCACCTGCGGATCCCCGTCACCGACGAGCAGATCGACGACGACCTCTACAACGCGCCGTACTACCACCCGGGCGCCGATGCCCCGGAGATCAAGTACATGCTCGAGCGCCGCCGTGAGCTCGGCGGCCACGTCCCCGAGCGCCGGACCAAGCACGCCGAGATCGTCCTGCCCGGCGACAAGGCGTACGAGACCGCCAAGAAGGGCTCCGGGAAGCAGATGGCCGCCACCACCATGGCGTTCGTGCGCATCCTCAAGGACCTCATGCGCGACAAGGAGTTCGGCAAGCGCATCACGCCGATCATCCCCGACGAGGCCCGCACCTTCGGCATGGACTCGTTCTTCCCGACGGCGAAGATCTACAACCCCAAGGGCCAGAACTACCTGTCCGTGGACCGCGACCTCGTCCTCGCCTACAAGGAGTCCGAGCAGGGCCAGATCCTCCACGCGGGCATCAACGAGGCCGGGTCGATGGCCGCGTTCACGGCAGCCGGCACGTCCTACGCCACCCAGGGCGAGCCGCTGATCCCGATCTACGTGTTCTACTCCATGTTCGGTTTCCAGCGCACCGGGGATTCGATCTGGGCGGCGGCGGACCAGATGGCGCGGGGCTTCATCATCGGAGCCACGGCCGGCCGCACCACCCTCACCGGTGAGGGCCTGCAGCACGCCGACGGCCACTCGCCGATCCTCGCCTCGACGAACCCCGCCGTCATCACGTACGACCCGGCGTTCGGCTACGAGATCGGGCACATCGTCCGCGACGGGCTCGAGCGCATGTACGGGGACATCGGCGACAAGCCGGAGTCCTTCCGCAACGTCATGTACTACATCACGGTGTACAACGAGCCCTTCCAGCAGCCGGCGGAGCCGGAGGAACTGGACGTCGAGGGCCTGCTGAAGGGCATCTACCTCCTGAAGCCCGCGAAGGTCGACGGACCGAGGACCCAGCTCCTCGCCTCCGGCGTGGCCGTCCCCTGGGCGCTCGAGGCGCAGCAGATCCTCGCGGACGAGTGGGGCGTCTCGGCCGACGTCTGGTCCGTGACCTCCTGGAACGAGCTCCGCCGCGACGGCCTCGACGCGGAGGAGGAGGCCTTCCTCAACCCCGGCGCCGACGCCCGCAAGCCGTTCGTCACGCAGCAGCTCGAGGGTGCCACCGGTCCCATCGTCGCCGTGTCCGACTTCATGAAGGCGGTCCCCGACCAGATCCGGCAGTTCCTCCCCAACGAGTTCGCAACCCTTGGAGCCGACGGCTTCGGCTTCTCCGACACGCGCGCAGCGGCACGCCGGTTCTTCAAGATCGACAGCCACTCCGTCGTCGTCCGGGCCCTCGAGATGCTCGCCCGCCGCGGCGAGATCGACGCGAACGCGCCGAAGGAAGCGATCGAGAGGTATCGCCTGCTCGACGTCAAGGCCGGGACCACCGGCAACGCAGGTGGCGACGCCTAGTCCGATGGCCCGAAGAGGGCGGCGGGGGGACAGTGCACAGGCTGCTCCCCCGCCGCCCTTTTTTGTAGCCTTCTCACAAATGGAGGGTGGTAGGCCGGAGACCGTATGCTCGGAGGATGCCGCAGTCCGACCACGTCCCCGCCAGCACCCCGACCGCGGGAGAGGCGACGAACGCGGGGTCCGCTCCGCCCGATCCGGCGACCGTCGAGAAGCTGCGCGCCACCATCGGGTCGCTGTCCACTGCGACGCTCCGGCAGCTCGACGCAGACCTGCCGTGGTACCGCGGGCTGCGGCCGGACGAGCGCGCCGCGCTGGGAATGGTGGCGCAGAAGGGCATCGCGTCCTTCGTCAACTGGTACCAGAAGCCGGTCTCGCCGGCCTGGGTCCTCAGCGACGTCTTCGGCACGGCGCCCACGGAGCTCACCCGCTCCATCAGCCTCCAGAAGGCCCTGCAACTCATCAGGGTGGTGGTGCAGGTCGTCGAGGACCAGGTGCCGTTCCTCGCCCCGGCCGCCGATCAGGGACCCCTGCGTGAAGCCGTGCTCCGCTACTCACGCGAGGTGGCGTTCGCCGCGGCCGACGTCTATGCCCGGGCTGCCGAGACGCGCGGGTCCTGGGACACCCGGCTCGAAGCACTTGTGGTGGATGCCATCCTGCGCGGTGAGAGCTCGGATGCGCTCCGTTCGCGGATCGCGGCTGTCGGCTGGAAGTCGCAGGCCCGCATCACCGTGATGGTCGGCAGTGCCCCGCAGGAGCCCAACGCCGGCTTCCTCAACGAGCTCCGCCGCGTCACCGGACGCCTCGCCGAGGACGTCCTGGTGGGCATCCAGGGTGAACGGCTCATCCTCGTGCTCGGGGGCGTCCATGACGCCGCCAAGGCCTACCCGAGGATCAGTGAGCTCTTCGGGGACGGCGCCGTCGTCCTCGGCCCGGAGGCTGAATCCCTCGTTGCCGCGAGCAGCTCGGCCCATGCGGCCTTCGCAGGTCTGACGGCGGCCCGCGCCTGGCCCGGGGCACCCCGTCCCGTCTCCTCCGAGGACCTGTGGCCCGAACGCGTGATGTCCGGTGACGACACCGCGCGCCGCGCCCTCATCAGGACGATCTACCGCCCGCTCCTCGCGGCCTCCAACGGGCTCGAGCAGACGCTGTCCGCCTACCTCAGCCTCGGCCACTCGCTCGAGGCCACGGCGCGGTCCCTGTTCGTGCACGCGAACACCGTGCGGTACCGCCTCCGCCGCGTCTGCGACGTGACGGGCTGGGACCCGCTGGTCCCCCGCGAGGCCTACGTGCTGCAGACGGCGCTCGTCGTCGGTCGCCTCGCGCCGTCGCCGACCGCCATGCGCCCGGGTGGAACGGCGCCCGGAACGGGGCGTACGGTACGCGCCGCGCCCCCCGACCACGGCGCGACGGCGTCGGCTGCGCGCGCCGTCTCCTTGTAGACTTCCCACAAAGACCCTCAGGGAGCTTGGTTCAGCCGAACACCCGAGAAAGCCCCACCGATTTGGAAAGCTGGAACAGTGCTTGCAATCGCCTGCCCCGGACAGGGCTCACAGACACCGGGCTTCCTGAGCCCCTGGCTCGAGCTCCCCGGAGTCCGGGACCACCTCGAACAGCTCAGTGACCGCGCGGGCACCGATCTCGTCCGTCACGGCACGGTGTCGGACGAGGAGACGATCAAGGACACCGCCGTCGCCCAGCCCCTGATCGTCGCGGCCGGCCTCGTCACGGCGCGTCTGCTCCTCCAGGATCACCCGCTCACCGCGGCCACCGTCGTCGCGGGGCACTCCGTGGGCGAGCTGACCGCCTCGGCCGTCGCGGGGGCCCTCAGCGAAGAGGATGCGGTGGCCTTCGTCCGCGTCCGGGCCAATGCCATGGCCGAAGCCGCCGCCGCCCTGCCGACGGGCATGAGCGCCGTCCTGGGTGGGGACCCCGACGAGGTCGCCGCCGTGCTCGCGGAGCTCGGGCTCACCGCCGCGAACGCGAACGGGGGCGGCCAGGTCGTCGCCGCCGGCACCCTCGAGCAGCTGGCCGCCCTCGCCGAGGCTCCCCCGGCCAAGGCCCGTGTCATCCCCCTGAAGGTCGCGGGGGCTTTCCACACCGCACACATGGCGCCGGCCGTGACGGCCCTCGAAGCGCTGCGCCCCAGCCTCACCCCCAGCGACCCGCTGGCCACCCTCGTGTCCAACTATGACGGCCGCCCGGTCGCCGCCGGTGAGGGCAACCTGGACAGCCTCATCGCGCAGGTCTCCCGGCCGGTGCGCTGGGACCTCTGCATGGAATCCATGCAGGCGATGGGCGTCACCGGGATGGTCGAACTGTCGCCCGCCGGTACGCTGACGGGTCTGGCCAAGCGCGGAATGCGCGGTACGGCGGCTCTCGCAGTAAAATCGCCCGAGGACCTCGACGCCGCCCGCAGCTTCATCGCGGAGCACTCGCGAACCTCGGATCTCGATCCCTCCCTCACCTCCGAAGGACCTCAGTGAGCATCACCGCCCTCAAGCAAGCCCCCCTCCGCGAACACACCCGCATCCTCGGCGTCGGAGCCTACCGACCCGAGGTCATCGTCACCAACGAGGACGTGTGCCAGTGGATCGACTCCTCGGACGAGTGGATCCGGCAGCGGACCGGCATCGTCACCCGTCATCGTGCGCCCCGCGAGGTCAGCGTCATCGACATGGCGGAGGCCGCCGCCCGCGAGGCGCTCGAGGCCGCGGGGATCGAGGCATCGCAGATCGGCGCCGTCCTCGTCTCGACCGTCACCCACCCGTACGCCACGCCGTCCGCGGCCGCACAGCTGACCGACCGGCTGGGCGCCACGCCCGCACCTGCCTACGACATCTCCGCCGCCTGCGCCGGCTACTGCTACGGCATCGCCCAGGGTGATGCCCTCGTCCACGCCGGGACCGCGGAGTACGTCCTCGTGGTGGGCGTCGAGAAGCTCTCCGACTTCATCGACAACGCCGACCGCACCATCTCGTTCCTGCTCGGCGACGGCGCCGGCGCCGTGGTGATCGGCCCGGGCGACGCCGCGGGCATCGGCCCGTCCGTGTGGGGATCCGACGGCAGCAAGCACGAGGCCATCCGGATGACCCGGTCCCTCATCGACGTGCGCGACTACGCCCTCGGGGCCGTCGCCACCGACGCGGAGCGCGACGCCGACGCAGACGGCCTCTGGCCCACCATGCGCCAGGACGGGCCCACGGTGTTCCGCTGGGCCGTCTGGGAGATGGCCAAGGTCGCGCAGAGCGCCCTGGACGCGGCCGGCGTGACCGCGGACGACCTGGCGGCGTTCCTGCCCCACCAGGCCAACATCCGTATCATCGATGAGATGGTGAAGCAGCTGAAGCTCCCCGAGCACGTCTACGTCGCACGGGACATCGTGGACGCCGGCAACACCTCGGCAGCCTCGATCCCCCTCGCCATGCACCGCACCCTCAAGGAACAGCCGTCGCTCAGCGGGAAGCTCGCCCTGCAGATCGGCTTCGGCGCGGGCCTCGTGTTCGGTGCGCAGGTCGTCGTCCTTCCCTAGTTTTCAAGCCCAGACCGCGAGAGCGCGGTTTGACCATCCCCGCCGGCGCACCGGCAGAAACAGAAAAGGAGCCACCATGGCTAGCAACGAAGAGATCCTGACCGGCCTGGCGGAGATCGTCAACGAGGAGACGGGTCTCGCCCCGGAGTCGGTCGAGATGGACAAGTCCTTCACGGACGACCTCGACATCGACTCCATCTCGATGATGACCATCGTCGTCAACGCCGAGGAGAAGTTCGGCGTGCGCATCCCGGACGAGGAAGTCAAGAACCTGAAGACCGTAGGCGACGCCGTCACCTTCATCTCGGGTGCGCAGGCCTAGTTCCTGCAGTTCCGAGCGCTGCGGCCGCTCCCGGCGTCCCCGCCGTGAGCGGCCGTACTCGTAATCCCCCCGCCCCGGTCGTGCCGGTGCACCTCCCAGCTTCGAAAGAGTGACCATGCCACGCAAAGTCGTCATCACCGGACTCGGTGCCACAACCCCGATCGGCGGGGACGTCCCGACCATGTGGGCCAACTCCCTCGAGGGAGTCTCGGGCGCACGGACCATCGAAGCCGACTGGGTGCAGCGGTACGAACTGCCCGTCACCTTCGCCGCCCAGATCTCGACCCCCGCCTCCGAGGTCCTCACCCGGGTCGAGGCCAAGCGGATGGACCCGTCCACGCAGTTCGCCGTGATTGCCTCCCGCGAGGCATGGCGCGACTCCGGGATCGAGAACATCGACAAGGACCGCCTGGCTGTCGCCTTCGCCACGGGTATCGGCGGCGTGTGGACGCTGCTCGACGCCTGGGACACGCTGCGCGACAAGGGCCCACGGCGCGTCCTGCCGATGACCGTGCCCATGCTGATGCCCAACGGTCCTGCCGCAGCCGTCAGCCTCGACCTCGGCGCCCGCGCCGGTGCGCACACGCCGGTGTCCGCCTGTGCCTCCGGCACCGAGGCGCTGCACCTGGGTCTCGACCTGATCCGGTCCGGCAAGGCCGACGTCGTGATGTGCGGCGGCGCCGAGGCCGCCATCCACCCGATGCCGATCGCGGCCTTCGCCGCCATGCAGGCGCTGTCCCGCCGCAACGACGAGCCCGAGCTGGCGTCGCGGCCCTATGACACGGACCGCAACGGCTTCGTCATGGGCGAGGGCGCCGGCGCCCTCGTCATCGAGGCCGAGGAACACGCCCTGGCCCGCGGTGCCCGCATCTACGCCGAGCTCGCCGGCACGTCCGTCACCGCGGACGCCTACCACATCACCGCCCCGGACCCGGAGGGCCTCGGAGCGACCCGCGCCCTCAAGGCCGCCCTGTTCGACGCCCGGGCCCAGGCGGAGGACGTGGTGCACGTCAACGCCCACGCTACGTCGACGCCGGTCGGGGACAAGCCCGAGTACACCGCGCTGAAGGCGGCTCTGGGCAGCCACCTGGACGCGGTGGCGGTCTCGGCGACGAAGTCGCAGACCGGTCACCTCCTCGGGGCCTCCGGCGCCGTGGAGGCCGTCATGACGGTCCTCGCCATCCACGACCGCAAGGCTCCGGTGACGATCAACCTCGACAACCAGGATCCCGAGATCCCCCTCGACGTCGTCACCGCCCCGCGCGACCTGCCCGCGGGCGACATCGTCGCCCTGAGCAACTCGTTCGGGTTCGGCGGACACAACGCCGTCATCGTGCTCCGGAACGTCTGAGCGTCGGCCCGGACCGGAAAGGCGCCATCCGTCCGGATGGCGCCTTTCCCGTTCGTCGTGTGATTGCGTTCTCAGCCCACCTGATGCAGCCAGCGCACCGGGGCTCCTTCGGCGGCGTGCCGGAACGGTTCCAGCTCCTCGTCCCACGACTCCCCCAGTGCCAGGGACAGTTCGTGATAGACGGCGGCGGGATCGCCGGCGCCGGCCTCGTAGGCGTAGCGGATGCGGTCCTCCGTCACCATGATGTTGCCGTGGACGTCCGTCGTGGCGTGGAAGATCCCGAGTTCGGGTGTGTGCGACCACCGGCCGCCGTCGGCCCCGGCGCTCTGCTCCTCGGTGACCTCGTAGCGCAGGTGGGCCCATCCGCGGAGTGCGGAGGCGAGTTGCGCGCCGGCCCCCTGGTGGCCGACCCAGGAGAGTTCGGCGCGCAGCATTCCGGGCGCGGCAGGCTGCGCGGTCCACTCCATGTCGATGCGCTTGTCCAGCACCGAGCCGATCGCCCATTCGACATGAGGGCACAACGCAGTAGGGGCTGAGTGCACGTACAAGACACCGCGCGCCATCACAACAGACATTCCATCCTCCATAGCTGTAGGTACGTCTTCCCCAACGACCTGCAACGGATGATGACCGTGCGATGAACCTGGCAGTACTGTCCGAGACCCTCCCGCGATATCACGCGGGATCCGCCTGACTCCTGCTCATTCTGCACGAGAGGGGTGAATTTCGCCACTTCCGGGCGTCCCGTGCCCACCCCTTGGACAGCATGCTGCGGAAAGGCCATCCATCGGGAGGCCGGCCGCTCAGGCCCGGGGGTGTGCCTGCTCGTAGCTGCGGCGGAGCCGGTCGACGGAGACGTGCGTGTACAGCTGCGTGGTGGCCAGGCTGGAGTGCCCGAGGATCTCCTGGACGGCGCGAAGATCGGCACCGCCGTCGAGCAGATGGGTCGCGGCGCTGTGGCGCAGGGCGTGCGGCCCGCGGGCGGCAGTGTCACCGAGGGCGTCGAGGGCACGCCTGACCTGGGCCCGCACGGCACGCTGGTCGATGCGCCCTCCGCGACGACCGAGGAAGAGGGCGGGACCGCTCTTCCCGGTCACCCACTGCGGCCGGCCGCGCCGCAGCCAGTCGTCCACGGCGTGTGCGGCCGGGACGCCGTAGGGGACGGTGCGTTCCTTCGCTCCCTTGCCGAGCACCACGAGGGTGCGCCGCTCGGTGTCGAGGTCGTCGATGTCGAGACCCACCAGCTCGCCGACGCGGACGCCCGTCCCGTACAGCAGTTCGAGCATGGCCCGCAGCTGCACCTCGGCCGGGTCTCCCTGCCCGGTCCGTTCGGCCGCGCTGGTGAACATCGCGGTGGCCTGCGGCTGGCTGAGGACGGCCGGCAGGGTGCTGGTCCGTTTGGGGGCGCGGAGGCGGAGGGCCGGATTGGCGGGGACGAGTTCCTCGCGGACCGCCCAGTCCATGAAGGAGCGGACGGACGCGGACCGCCGGGCGATCGTCGCCCGGGACAGCCCTGCGGCGTCGAGCGCTCCGAGCCACGCGCGGAAGTGCCGCAGCTCGAGCGCGGTGAGCGCGGTGATGCCCGACTCCCCCGCGTGCAGCAGGAAGAGCTCGATGTCCTTCAGGTATGCACGCACCGTGTGCTCCGAGCGGTTGCGCTCCCGCGTCAGGTAGTCCCCGAATCCTTCGAGGCCGGAGCGGAACTCGCCCGCCAGGCCCGCACTGCTCTCTGCCATGAATCCTCCGCTCCCCAGTATCCATGGCCTTCCTCGTTCCGGGTGGCCCGCGCCCCGGCGGGGCGTCGGCGTGCGCGGTCACCGGCACCTCACCGGACACAGCCTCGATCGGCCCGATGGGAGGCCTCCAGCTCGAGCAGCGCGGTCTTGGCCCCGGTGCCCGCGGCGTATCCGGTCACGGCGCCGGTGCTGCCGATCACCCGGTGGCCGGGCACGATGATCGACACGGGATTGCTGCGCACCGCCGCCCCGATCGCGCGGCCCATCCGGGGATTGCCGAGCCGGGCGGCGATGTCCCGGTAGCTGCGGGTCTGCCCGTAGGGGATGGTGCCCAGCGCGGCCCACACCCGCTGCTGGAAGGCCGTACCGCGGAACTCGATCGGGATGTCGAAGGTATGCCTCGACCCGGCGAAGTACTCACCGAGCTCCCGGCCCGCCCGACCGAGCAGGTCGACGGTGATCGCCGGAGGGACGGTGGCCGCGGCCACCGGGACCACCGGGCCCGCCGGCGCGCCGGGTTCGCGGGGGTGACCTTGCGCGATGAGGGTCCCGAGCTGTGTGCGGTCCGGGGCCGGGGAATGCCCCTCGTGATAGAGGCCGACGATCACGCCGGTACCGGCGACGATGGTCAGGGGGCCGACCGGGGATGGGATGGTGCGATGCCACCGGTCGGTCGCGTGCTGGGTCGTATCCATGAATCTCCTCCTGGGGAGCGTGTCCGGCCGGCGAGGGCGGGGAAGGCCGCCGTGGCGTGTGCCGGTGGTGTGGGACGGCGGGTCAGGGCCTCCTGCGGCACCACCCGCCGTCCGACCGGACGGCGAGTCCCGCGAGCTCGAGGCGCGCGAGTCCGCCGAGCACCTCCCGCGTCGACAGCCCCGCGACGACGGACAGCTTGTCGACCGTCGTCGGAGCACGGGCCGGGAGGCCGTCCAGCAGCAGCAGGTCCGGGACGGTCAGGCCGTCGTGGTCCAGGACAGGAGCGGCGTCGGCCCGCGCCCGGTCGCCGAGCGGCTCGGCGCCGAGGGGCCCGGCGAGTTCGACGACGTCGGCGGCGTCCGTGACGCACACCGCCGTACCGTCCCGCAGCAGCCGGTGGCACCCCGCGGAGTTCGCCGAATGCACGGAGCCCGGCACCGCGCCGACCGGCCGGCCCAGCCCGGCCGCATGATGCGCTGTGTTCAGAGCTCCCGAGCGCCAGCGCGCCTCGACCACCACGGTGACCGCGCTCAGCGCAGCGATCAACCGGTTGCGCTGGAGGAACCGCCAGCGCGTCGGGGAACTCCCCGGCGGGACCTCCGAGATGAGCACCCCCTCGTCCGCGATCACGCGGAGCAGTTCCTCGTTCCCGGCCGGGTAGTACCGGTCGATACCGCAGGCGAGCACGGCGATCGTCGCGGCGCGGTCCCCGCCCCCGATCGTGGCGAGCGCGGCCCGGTGCGCCTGCGCGTCGATGCCGTAGGCGCCGCCCGAGACGATCGTGCAGCCGCGCGTGGCGAGGCCCGCGGCCATGTCGGCGGTGACGGAGGATCCGTAGGCGGTGCTGTCCCGCGATCCGACGAGCGCGGCGAGACCCGAAGCCGGCGGGATCCCGCGCCGGCCGCGCACCCAGAGGCACAGGGGCGCTGTCTGCTGCAGGTCGTCGAGCGCCGCGGGCCAGTCCGCCGACTCCGGGATGACGAGGCGGCCGCCGAACCGGTGCAGGGTCGCCAGATCCCTCTCGGGCGCGAGGTCGCGCAGGCGCGGCCCCCATCGCTCCAGCCCGTCCTCGAGGGGACGGCGTCCGCCGTCCGGGATGTCCAGCGCTTCGGCCAGGCCACGGTGGACGCCGGTGCCCACTCCGATCTCCCGGCGGGCGATGCGCAGGGCGTCCCGGGGGCCGACGACCGACACGAGGCCCAGACCGACGGCGTCGGAGGGTTCGAACAGGCGGGACAACGCGGCTCGGGCGAGACGGAGGTCCTGCTGCTCCCGGCTCATGCGGCGCGCTCCTGGAGGCGGAAGCCGAGGGCCGTGACGACGTCGTCCGTGTCCGGGCGGGAGCGCCCCGCGAGGTCCGCGATGGTCCACGCGACCCGCAGGACCCTGTCCCAGCCCCGCGCACTCACGAGGTTCCTGTCCAGCGCCCGGTCGAGCGGGGCCGTCACGGGCCGCGGAAGCGCCAGCTCCCCGCGGAGAATGCGCCCCTGGACCTCCGCGTTCGTGGCGTAGTCCCAGGGGCGGAGCCGTTCCCGTTGGGCCGCGCGCGCCGCTGCGACCCGCCCGGCGACGGCAGCCGAGGTCTCGGGTGTCCGGACCTCCATGTAATCGGCAAGGCTCAGGCGCTGGACGGCCAGCTGGAGGTCCACGCGGTCCAGCAGCGGCCCGGACAGGCGGTTGAAATAGCGCCGGCGCTGCTGGGCGGTGCACAGGCAGTCGATCCCCTTGCCGTTCGCAAGACCGCAGGGGCAGGGATTCAGAGCCAGGACGAGCTGGAACCGCGCGGGGTACGACGCGGTCCCGGACGCCCGGTGCAGGACGAGCATGCCGCTCTCGAGCGGCTCGCGCAGCGCCTCGAGGACGCGGCGCTCGTATTCCGGCGCCTCGTCGAGGAACAGGATGCCCCGATGGGCGCGGGACGCGGCCCCCGGTCTCGGGATGCCGCTGCCGCCTCCGATAATGGAGGCGGGCGTCGCCGTGTGGTGCGGGCTCTCGAAGGGCGGCTTCCGGACCAGCTCGGTGCACAGCCGCTCCCCGGAGAGACTGTGGATCGCCGTCACCTCCATCGCCTGGTCGTCCTCGAGATCGGGGAGGATGCCCGGCAGCCGTTCCGCGAGCATCGTCTTGCCGGCGCCGGGCGGTCCGACCATGAGAAGGTGGTGGGCGCCCGCGGCGGCGATCTCCAGTGCGAACCGCGCCTCGTGCTGGCCCGCGATGTCGGCGAGATCCTGGGCGGGTCCGGACGGGACGCCCGGCAGGACGGGGTCGCTGCGGACGGCGGGCTCCGGCAGCGCGACCTGCGCGGCGTCCGCCCCGAAGGCCAGCGCCACCTCGGCGAGCGTGCGGTAGGAGCCGACGTCCGCGGCCGGGACCAGGGCGGCCTCGGGCGCGTTCTCCTCGGCGACGATGATGCGATGGTGCCCGGCCTCGACCGCGGCCATCACGGCGGGCAGCACGCCGCGGACCGGGCGTAGTTGTCCGTCCAGTCCGAGCTCGGCGATGAAGACCGTGGATCCCACCCCGCGGACGTCGCCCGCCGCGGCCAGGGCCGACATGACGATCGCGAGGTCGAAGGAGGAGCCGCGCTTCGGCAGGGACGCGGGGATGAGGTTGACCGTGATCTTCCGCCGGCTGAGCGGCACGCCGGCGTTGCGGGCCGCGGCCCGGATGCGGTCCTTGGCCTCGTTGAGCGACGCGTCGGGCAGGCCGAGCAGCACGAACGCGGGCAGGGTCTGCCCGATGTCGGCCTCCACCTCGACGACGTGCCCGTTCATGCCGACCAGGGAGACCGCGTAGGTCCGTCCGAGGGCCATCAGATCACGGCCCGCACGTGTTCGATGCGCGGGGTTCCCGTGCCGTCGTCGAGCACGCCGACGGCGTCGATGCGGAAACCGCTGAAGCGCAGCTCGTGCGCACGGGCCCACCGTGAGGCGAGCAGGTAGAGCCGCTCCAGCTTGTCGGCCGTGATGGCCTCGAGGGGCTGCCCGAAATTGTCCGAACTCCGGGTCTTGACCTCCACGACCACGAGGGTGGATCCGTCCACCGCCACGAGGTCGATCTCCCCCGCGGGACACCGCCAGTTCCGATCCACGATCCTCAGCCCGGCCCGCTCCAGGAAGACGGCGGCGATCGCTTCCCCGCGACGCCCCAATTGATCCTTCGCCAACATGGCTACCACCTCCGCGTCCAGCCTCGACCCGGCAGCAGGGCCCGGCGATGCGGCAGGAGGCTATGTGGACAACCGGGCGACTCCGCGGACCGTCCCCACCTACGCCTGTGGCACTGGTGGACGAGCCGGCGTCGGCCTAGCGTGGAAGTGCAACGGCAGCCGGCCGGCCGCCGTGCCGTCGACGGATGGAGGACACCGTGTCAGAGCAGAGGAACGTCGCGGGACGCGAAGGGGAACTGCGGGAGCAGCGGGCGCCGTCCGGGGCCGACGCCTGGGCAGGGACAGGGCCATCGGCGGACGGCGGGACGGGCGGGTCGGAGGCCGACCGGCAGGAGCAGGACACGCCCCTCGATGCAGCCGGCGTGGAGGCCGCAGGCATCGCCGGCGAGGGGACGGGCGGATCCGAGGCCGACCGCCTGGAGCAGGCGGCCGACGTGCCGCTCGACGCCGAGGACGCCTTCCCGCACGGGGCCGGGGACGACGGCGGGAACTCCTTCCCCGAGGAGGACGGCGACGGCCCGGCGTGACGCGTGACGCAGGCAGACCGCGCCGGGGCCGTCAGTTGCCCAGCGTGCCGTCCTTCGGCAGGGCGATGTCGTCCGACTTGGCGAGCTCCTCGACGTTGACGTCCTTGAACGTGATCACCCGGACGTTCTTCACGAAGCGGGCCGAGCGGTAGACGTCCCATACCCACGCATCCTGCAGCGTCAGGTCGAAGTAGACCTCGCCGTCGGCCGAGCGCGCCTGGAGGTCCACGTGGTTCGCCAGGTAGAACCGGCGCTCCGTCTCCACGACGTAGCTGAACAGCCCCACGACGTCCCGGTACTCGCGGTAGAGCTGGAGCTCCATGTCCGTTTCGTAGTTCTCAAGATCCTCGGCACTCATTCGACCATCATCCTCCACTTTCCCTCCGGGCGACGTCGGGCCGCGCCGAGCTTCCCAGACGCCAGGTCCTCCGGTGGTACCCGCTCGGGCCGGCCTCGTCGATGGCCGCGCGGTGGCCCTCCGTCGCATAGCCCTTGTTCACGTCCCACCCGAAGGCGGGGTGGTCGGCCGCGAGGGACACCATCAGGGCATCGCGCTCCACCTTGGCCAGCACGCTCGCGGCGGCGACGCTCAGGCACTTAAGGTCGGCCTTGATCCGCGTGTGCACGGGGGCCGTGCAGCCGAGGACGTCCGCCCGTCCGGCAGCGGCGTCATGGCCGTCGTCCTCCCCGAAGAGCACACCCTGGGACCGTGCGGAGAGCCAGTCGTGGTTGCCGTCGAGCAGCACGACGTCGGGGGTGACGGTCTCGAGGATCGAGGCCCACGCCCTGCTCCCGGCGGCGCGCAGCGCGGCCATCAGACCCAGCGCGTCGACCTCCGCCGCCGAGGCGTGGCCGACGGCCGACGCGACGGCCCAGCGCCGGATGCGGGGCACCAGGGCCTCGCGCTCGGCGGCGGGGAGCAGCTTGCTGTCCCGCACGCCCCGCAGCGGGGACGGCGCGCCGAGGTCGACGACGACGATGCCGACCGACACCGGTCCGGCCAGGGCGCCCCTGCCGACCTCGTCGCATCCTGCCACGTAGCGGTGGCCGGCGGAGGCGAAGGACTTCTCGATGCTCAGCGTGGGAGCCGTGGAGCGTTTCGCGCGCAGGGCCGTCATGGTCCTGTAGTGGCGGGGGTGGGCAGGGGTGCAGTGGGCAGGGGTGCAGTGGGGGCCGGCGTGG
Organism: Arthrobacter sp. Ld5; assembly: GCF_051172775.1. Taxonomy (NCBI): domain Bacteria; kingdom Bacillati; phylum Actinomycetota; class Actinomycetes; order Micrococcales; family Micrococcaceae; genus Arthrobacter; species Arthrobacter sp. Ld5. The sequence continues at coordinate 40,859 of NZ_JBPKBO010000017.1, read as the reverse complement.
GCTGCGCGCCGGGCTCGGGGTCGGGCACGCCATCGAACACTTCCGTGGGGGTGGCGAGGAAATCGAGGCGGTTCAGCGGCCAGGCGATGACCGCGGCCTTGCCCTCGACGTCGTCGATCGCCACGAAGCCGGCACCCGGTTTGGCCTGGTTGGCCCGCGAGTCGGCGGACGCGTTGCGGTGGTCGCCCATGACCCAGAGTTTGCCCTCGGGCACGACGACGTCGAACGGCACGTCGGAGGGGTTCGCCCCCGGGTAGAGGTAGGGCTCGTCGAGCGGCTCGCCGTTGACGGTCAGGCGGGCCTCGGCACCACAGCAGACCACGCGGTCGCCCGGGAGCCCGATGACGCGCTTCACCAGGTGCTGCTGGGACTCGTCGGGGGCGAGCCCGATGAAGACGAGGGCCTCCCTGAACCAGCTGACCTGCGTCGCGGCCTGGGCGGGGAGCCAGCCCTCCGTGTCGCGGAAGACCACGATGTCCCCGCGCTGCAGGTCGAAGGGCTGCGGCACCAGCTGGTTGACGAAGATGCGGTCGTCGATCTCCAGGGTCTCCTCCATGGAGCCGGAGGGGATGAAGAACGCGCGGAAGAGGAAGGTCTTGATGAGGAACGAGAGCACCAGCGCGATCACGATGATCGTGCCGATCTCCTTCAGCCACGCGCCGAAGCCGCGATCGCGGTCCTTGCCGTCGCGCTGCCGCTTCCTGGGGGCGTCGGGCACGGCGCCGTCCGCGAGAGGCGCTCCGGGATCCGACGCCGATGGTGCGGGGACCTCGGCCCGCGAAGAGGACTTCCTGCGGAAGCTCCGTGCCATGTGAACAGTTTCCTCTGTCTTCGTGATGTCCGGCTGCCGACGGCGCCGGTGTCCGGGTTTCGACAAGCGAGCCGCGCACCGGGTGGACGTCAGTCGGACCTTCGGTCGATCGGGCCCGACCGGTCCAGTGGCCAGACTAGCTGAAAGGCCCGCCCGATGATCCGATCCTCGGCGACGAACCCGCCGCCGGGTGCACCGAGCAGCGACCGCGAGTCCGACGACGCCGACCGGTGGTCGCCGAGGAGCCACAGCCGCCCCTCCGGGACGACGACGTCGAACCGCGTGGTGCTCGCGGCGTCGCCCGGGTGGAGGTACGGCTCGTCGAGGGCGTCCCCGTCCACCGTGAGCGATCCGTCGGCGGTGCAGCACACCACGCGGTCCCCGCCGACCCCGATCACGCGTTTGACGTAGGTGGTGTCGTTGCCCGCCAGCCCGAGCCACTGTCCCGCGGCGGCCAGGACCCGTTCGGGGAGGCTCCGCGGATCCGTGATCGGGTCGAAGGACCCCCGGCCGTCGAACACCACGACGTCGCCGCGCCGGATGTCCGGATCGGCGAGCTTGGTCACGAGCACGCGGTCGCCCTCGGTGAGCAGGGGCTCCATGGACGCCGACGGGATGAAGTAGACGTCCACGAGGAATCCCCGCACGAGCCCGGTGACCAGGACGGCGAGGAGGACGGCGGAGAACACGAAACGCCAGCCCACAGAGCGGGGCCGGCGTTCCGGGTGCCCTCCGGCCGGAGACCGGGAAGCGGGCGTGTGATGCACCTTCAGGAGTTACTTGACCGTCTTGGGGTCGCGCTTCTCCTTGATCTTGGCTGCCTTGCCGCGCAGTTCGCGCATGTAGTACAGCTTCGCGCGGCGCACGTCGCCCTTGGAGACGACCTCGATCTTGTCGAGGACCGGGCTGTGCACGGGGAACGTACGCTCCACGCCGACACCGAAGCTCACCTTGCGGACCGTGAAGGTCTCGCGGATGCCGTCGCCCTGGCGGCCGACGACGAAGCCCTTGAAGATCTGAACACGGGTGTTCTTGCCTTCGATGATGTTGACGTGGACGTTGACGGTGTCGCCCGCACGGAAGTCGGGGACGTTGTCGCGGAAGGATCCGGCGTCGACTGAGTCGAGAATATGCATGCTCATGCTCCTGGTGGACGCCACAGGTCACCCACGTTGGTCACGGCGGCCGAGGACCGGGCGCGTGGCCCGGGCAATGACGCCGAAGAAGGTTTTCCGGCCGATCCGACGATTCGGTAGCCGGTGTGTGGAACTGTTGGCCGGACGCCCCCTGTGGCAGGGTCCGGCCCAGTGGACACAGGGCACGATTATTCCACAGGGCGGACGCCAACCACTAATGCTGCGGTCGTATCAGCCTGCCGTCGACGACGTCGAAACCGGCCGCGCGCAGCGCAGCGAGGTCCGCCTTCCCGAGGCCGCCGACGTCCACCCGCTCGAGGAGGTCGGGGCGGCGATCAGCGGTGCGCCGGAACTGCTCGAGCCGCCGCCACTGCGCGATCCTCGCGTGGTTGCCGCTCAGCAGCACCTCCGGTACGTCGCGGCCGCGCCACGACGACGGTTTGGTGTACACCGGGTATTCGAGCAGGCCGGCCGCGTGGGATTCCTCCACCAGGGATTCCGGATTGCCGACGACGCCGGGGATGAGCCGCGCGACCGCCTCGACCATCGCGAGCACCGCCACTTCCCCACCGTTCAGCACGTAGTCGCCGAGCGACACCGGCCGGACGTCGAACTCCTCGCGCGCCCAGTCGACGGCGCGTTCGTCGATGCCCTCGTACCGGCCGCACGCGAACACCAGGTGGTCCACCGCGGCGAGCTCGTACGCCATCGCCTGGTCGAACACGGCGCCGGCCGGGGACGGCACGATCAGGGTGGGTCGTGCATCCGCGGGCGCGTCCGCGCGGACCGCCCCCAGCGCCTGGGCCCAGGGTTCGGGTTTCATGACCATGCCGGCGCCGCCGCCGTAGGGCGTGTCGTCCACGGTCCGGTGCCGGTCGGTCGTGAAGGAGCGCAGGTCGTGGATGCGGACGTCCAGGACGCCGTCCTGGCGCGCCTTGCCGATGAGGGACAGGTCGAGCGCGGCGAGGTACTCCGGGAAGATGGAGACGACGTCGATGCGCACTAGTCGCGCGTCCCGTCCGGCCCTGGACCGGCGGGCGACCCCGCGGGAGCATCGGTTGCGGTACCGGTTGGGGTCTCGGCGTAGCGCGCGACTTCGTCGCCGTCGTCGGGCGCCTGGTTGGAGCCGGGCGTGTTGAGGTCGAAGAGGCCGGCCGGCGGCACGATGGTGACGAAGCCCGCCTCCGGGTCCACCTCGGGCACGATCGAGGTGACGAACGGCACGAGCGCCTCGTGCCCGTCGGCGAGTTCGACGACGAGGAGATCCTGGACGGCCATCGTCCGCAGGGCGGTCACCCTGCCCACGGACGCCCCGTCCACGCGGGCGTCGAGGCCGACGAGCTCGTGCTCGTACCAGGCGTCGTCGTCGTCCTCCTGCGTGCCGGTCGTGTCGAGGAAGAGCTGGGCGCCCCGCAGGGTCTCGGCCTGGTTCCGGTCCGCCACCTGCTCGAAGCCGACGATCAGGATGTCCTTGTTCCACCGCGCCTTCACGACGGTGAGGTCGGCAACAGCCGCGCCCTCGACCCGGAAGGTCGCGCCCGGCTCGAAGCGGTCCTCCGGGGCGTCGGTGAAGAGCTGGACCGTCACCTCTCCACGGATGCCGTGGGGCTTCCCGATCCTGGCTACGAGTACGTCCATGGTGGTGCTCCTGCTGATGTGTGGCTGATACGTGGGTACTGGGGGGATAGACGGGAACGGCCCCACCACCAGGTCCTGGTGGTGGGGCCGTTCGGCACGCTGTCCGGCGTGAAGCTCCGGGCGGGTCAGTCCCGGCGGCGGTCGGTGTCGACGACGTCGACCCGCACCGGCTCGCCGTCCGCGAGGGCCGACACCACGGTGCGCAGCGCGCGCGCGGTGCGCCCCTGGCGGCCGATCACGCGGCCGAGGTCCTCCTGGTGGACCCGGACCTCGAGCGTCTCGCCGCGGCGGTTGTTCTTCGCGAAGACCCTGACGTCGTCAGGGTTGTCGACGATGCCGCGGACGAGGTGCTCCAGAGCTTCGGCCAGCAAGTTACTCTGCCTCGGTGGCTTCCGCGGCGGCGTCGTCGGCCTTCTTGGCCTTCGGCGTGATGGCCTCGGGGACGATCACCGAGCCCTTCTCGGGAGCGACGAACGCCTCCTTGGGGGCCTTGGTCCTCAGGGTGCCTTCCTGGCCCTTGAGTCCCTTGAACTTCTGCCAGTCACCGGTGATCTTCAGCAGGACGGAGACCTGCTCGGTGGGCTGCGCGCCGACACCGAGCCAGTACTGCGCACGGTCGGAGTCGATCTCGATGAACGAGGGCTCCTCGGTGGGGTTGTACTTGCCGATCTCTTCGAGGGCACGGCCATCACGCTTGGAGCGTGAATCCATGACGACGACGCGGTAGAACGGTGCGCGGATCTTGCCCATGCGCTTGAGGCGAATCTTTACGGCCACTTGTGTGGTCACTCCTTGTAAATGAAAAGGGGCGAACCCGTCGTCCTGCTCCCGTGGGGCGGGCCATTCATGAGGGTTCTGAGGACACAATGCACGTGCAGAGAGAGGGGCTGCACGGATCGAGTACGGAACCATTGTGCCAGACGGCCGTACTTTAGGCGATTCCGCCCGACGCGTCGTCGGCGGCCACCCTGAGCCGGTTCCGCCAGGGGTCCTCGAAGCGCAGTTCTGCCCCGGTGTGGTGGCGTGCGACGCCTGCGTGGGCCAGCCGGTCCGCCAGCGCCCCGACCTCGTCCGCCGACGGCACCCGGAGGAGGACCTCGCCGAGGCCGAGGGTGTCCTTCCGCGGCCCGGCACCCCTGCTGTTCCACACGTTCATGGCCATGTGGTGGTGGTAACCGCCGGCTGAGACGAAGAGGGCCTGGTCGTGCCACCCGGCGGTGCGCTCGAACCCGAGGACGTCCACGTAGAAGCCGTGGGCCGTGCCGACGTCGCCGACCTGCAGGTGGACGTGGCCCACCCCCACCGCCTTCGACTCCGCCTGCTCCACCGCGTCCTCGGTGAGGTGCCGGTCGAGGTAGTCCCGGGGAGGCAGGGGGAGGTTGTCCATCACCACGGAGCGGGTGCCGCGTCCGTCGCCCGTCCAGGTCCAGCTGTCCCGGGGCCGGTCGACGTACAGTTCGATGCCGTTCCCCTCCGGGTCGGTGAAGTAGAACGCCTCGCTGACGAGGTGGTCGGCGCTGCCCACGTACGTACCGAGGCCGTGCCTTGCGGCGGAGGCGACGGCGGCGGCAAGGTCCGCCCGGTCCTCGAACAGGAGGGCGGTGTGGAAGAGGCCGGCGGCGCCCCGCGGCGGGAGGCGCAGGTGAGGGGCCGCCTCGAGGCGGAGGACAGCGGCCCCGCGCCGCCCGAGGACGACGGCGTCGGCCCCGTCCTCGATCACCGCCAGGCGCAGGGCTTCCGTGTAGTAGCGGGTCTGCCCGAGGAGGTCACCGACCCTGAGGGTCAGTGGCCCCATGGCGGTGTCGTCGGGCAGCAGGTCCTGCAGGGTCATGGGAGCTCCTAGGAGTGGGCGGGTCTCCCTGCACAACTAATTGAAGCTTAAACTTATTCCGGAGAGGCGGGCGGCGCCGGATCCGTCGGTCCCTAGACACCGGGAATGTTCACGCCGCGGCCCGTGTCCGGTCGGCGCGGAGGAAGGCCCGGATGAGCGCGTCGCCCTCCGCGGTGTCGTGCGGGCGGTGTCCGCCCGGAGCCACCCGGTGGATCGCGCCCGTGCCGGCGAGGTAGTCGGCGACCTCCTCGTACAGGGGCTCCCACCCGCCCGTCAGCACGAGGGTCGGTACGCCGGGGACGATCGCGAGCGGCGCCTCCCACGGCGGGCTCTGGAGCCGCAGCCGCGCGGCGTCCCGCCGGGCGTCGCCCGTGGCGGGTGTCCGCGCGTCGGCGTCGAAGACGCGCCGCACGAACGCGCGCAGGAACTCGTCGTCGGACATCGCGTCGCGCGCCGCGTAGAGGGGCTCCATCAGGGCGATGTGCGCCGCCGTGGCCGGCAACTCCGCCGTGAGCGAGAAGCACGCGGGTTCCACGAGGGTGAGCGAGCGCACCAGGTCGGGACACTCGACGGCGAGCATCATCGCCGCCACGGCCCCCTGCGAATGGGCGACGACGTGCCCTCCCCCGCCCAGGGCGTCCGCGACGATCGCCTGGTCCCTGCCGTGGTCCGTGGCGGCGGGCTCCTCGGTCGCCGAGAACCCGTGCCTACGGACGTACAGGCAGTCGAAGTCGATGGACAGGCCGTGCTGCCGGGGCCACGCCGCGGCCCCGAACGATCCGCTGCCGTGCACGAACACCACGCGGTCGGCACCGATCACGATCCCGCCCCCCTTCCGATCCCGCGCCCGTCCCTGATCCGGCGGTCCCGGTTCCCGCACGGCACCCGTGCTACTTCCCGTGCTACTTCCCGAGGAACTTCTCGAAGCCCTTCGGCAGGTTCATCGCGGACGGGTCGAAGTCCTGCTGGCCACCGAAGGCGGCGCCGGTAGGCGCAGCCGTGCGGGCCGCGGCGCGCCGGGCCTCGGCTTCCTGGAGCTCCTGTGCGGCCTTCGCGGGGTTGCCCGAGCGCGGCTTCTTCTTGCCCTTCGCTGCGGCCTTCGTCTTGCGGGGACCGCCGAAGCCTCCCGGGCCGGCCATGCCCGGCATACCGGGGATGCCCCCGCCGGAGGCCATCTTCTTCATCATCTTCTGGGCCTGCGCGAAGCGCTCGAGCAGGCCGTTGACCTCGGAGACGTGGACACCGGAACCGCGGGCGATCCTCGCCCGGCGCGAGCCGTTGAGGATCTTGGGGGCGACGCGCTCGTGCGGGGTCATCGAGCGGACGATGGCCTCCACGCGGTCGATCTCACGCTCGTCGAAGTTCTCCAGCTGCTCCCGCATGTTGGCGGCGCCCGGCATCATCATGAGCATCTTCTTCATGGAGCCCATGTTGCGGATCTGCTGCATCTGCAGGAGGAAGTCGTCGAGCGTGAAGTCCTCCTGGTCGGCGAACTTCTTCGCCATCCGCGCGGCTTCGTCCTTGTCCCAGGACTGCTCGGCCTGCTCGATCAGGGTGAGGATGTCGCCCATGTCGAGGATGCGCGAGGCCATGCGGTCCGGGTGGAACAGCTCGAAGTCGCCGAGCCCCTCCCCCGTCGAGGCGAACATGACGGGCTTCCCCGTCACGGAGGCGACCGAGAGGGCGGCACCGCCGCGCGCGTCGCCGTCGAGCTTGGTCAGGACGACGCCGGTGAAGTCCACGCCCTCGTTGAAGGCGAGCGCCGTGTTGACGGCGTCCTGTCCGATCATCGCGTCGATGACGAACAGCACCTCGTCGGGGCTGATGGCCGCACGGATGTCCGCGGCCTGCTGCATGAGCTCGGCGTCCACACCGAGGCGCCCGGCGGTGTCGACGATGACGACGTCGTGCAGCCGGGTGCGGGCTTCCGCGACGCCCTGGCGGGCGACCGCGACCGGGTCGCCGGTGGCGGCCTCGAACTCGGAGCTGACGCCCGGGTGCGGCGCGTACACGGGCACGCCCGCCCGCTCGCCGTTGACCTGGAGCTGGCGGACGGCGTTCGGGCGCTGGAGGTCGCAGGCGACGAGCAGCGGACTGTGGCCCTGGCCCTTGAGCCACTTGGAGAGCTTGCCCGCGAGCGTCGTCTTTCCCGCACCCTGCAGGCCCGCGAGCATGATGACCGTGGGCGGGTTCTTCGCGAGCCGGATGCGCCGGGTCTCACCGCCGAGGATCCCGACGAGTTCCTCGTTGACGATCTTGACGACCTGCTGGCCCGGGTTGAGGGCCTGCGAGACCTCGAGGCCCAGGGCGCGCTCCTTGACGGCGGCCGTGAAGGCGCGCACGACGGGGACGGCGACGTCGGCGTCGAGCAGGGCGCGGCGGATCTCGCGGACCGTGGCATCGATGTCCGCCTCGGTGAGGCGGCCCTTGCCGCGGAGGTTCTTGAAGGTTGCAGTCAGCCGGTCGGAGAGTGAATTGAACACGTGCCGTGCACTACTTTCATCGGGGACTTTGGAGACTCAGCTTCCAAGGGTATCAACTGGCCACCCGCCGGGAGCGCCCGACGCCGCCTCCGGGCCGCTGTCCCGCCCCGGCCGGTCGGGGACGGCGGGCCGTCCGGTCGCAGCAGGACACCCGCGGGCGGAAGTGGCAAGGTGAGGACGTGGACACTTCTTCGCTCGCAGAGCACGACACCATTCCCGCCGACGCCGAGACCCGCGTCCGGACGCTCCTGATCCTCGGTGCCTCCGGCGACCTGACCGGGCGCCTCCTCCTGCCGGGGCTCGCCCGGCTCATCCGCCTCGGCCGTGCCGACGGGCTGAAGCTCGTGGGGGCGGGCTCGGACGACTGGACCGACGAGCAGTGGCGTGCGCGGCTGGACGACTCCTTCGCCGTCGCCCGGGAGAAGGCCGACGACGCCGGACGGGCTGCGCTGCAGCAGGTGCGCGACGACAGCTGGTACCACTTCCTCGATGTCACGAAGGACGGGCTGGCCGACCTGGTGCAGGGGCTCGAGGGACCCGTGGCCATCTACTTCGCGCTGCCGCCCGCGGTGAGCCAGAAGGCCTGCAGCGCCCTCGGGCCGGATTCGCTGCCGAAGAGCACGCGCCTCGTGATGGAGAAGCCCTTCGGCACGGACCAGGCCAGCGCCCACGAACTCAACGAGAAGCTCTCGGGGCTGGTCCCCGAGCAGAACATCCACCGGGTGGACCATTTTCTGGGGAAGGCGACGGTGTTCAACATCCTCGGCCTCCGATTCGCGAACCGCATCCTCGAGCCGGTCTGGAACAACCTGCACATCGAGAAGGTCGAGGTGATCTTCGACGAGGACCTCGCGCTCGAGAACCGGGCCCGCTACTACGACGGCGCCGGCGCCCTGCGCGACATGATCCAGAGCCACCTGCTGCACGTCATGGCCCTGCTGGCCCTGAACGCACCATCGACCCTGCACGAAAGGGACCTGCGCGACCACATCGGGTCCGTCCTCCGGGCAAGCACGGTGGATCTGGACAGTCCGGGCAGCAGCCGCCGGGCACGGTACGCGACGGGGACGATCGGCGACCGGGAGGTCCCCGACTACGCCGCGGAGCCCGGCGTCGATCCGGAGAAGGGCACCGAGACGCTCGCGGAGATCACGGTATCCATCAACAACGAGCGCTGGTCGGGGGTGCCGTTCGTCCTCCGCTCCGGCAAGGCCCTCGGCATCAAGCGCAAGGAGGCCGTGATCACCTTCCGGCCCGTCAGCCATCTCCCCGTGGGCTTCTCCGGGCAGGATGCGCCGACGAAGCTGCGCATTGGGTTCGGTCCTGACACACTCCAGCTGGAGATCGACGTCAACGGGCCCGGCGACATCTTCTCCCTCGACCGCGCGACCCTCAGCGCCGAGCTCAACCAGACGGATCTCCTCCCCTACGGTGAGGTGATCGAGGGTGTCCTCGCGGGGGACCCGACACTCTCGGTCCGCGGCGACACCGCCGAGGACTGCTGGCGCATCGTGGAGCCTGTCCTGAAGGCATGGGCGGAAGGCCGGGTGCCCCTGGAGGAGTACCCGGCAGGCTCGGAGGGGCCGGAGGCGTGGCCGTCGTCGTCGGGGCGGAAGCCCTGACGTTGCAGGCCTGCCGCCCCCGGGGCCCCGGTGCTCAGAGCGTCGTGCGCGCCAGCAGTTCGTCGAGCTGTTCGTAGGCCTCGGAGAGTCCGCCCTCCATCCCGGACCGCGCCATGCCGTCGCGCGCCTCCATGGTCGGGTAGACGGCGTGGGCGCTGAGCCGCGTCCTGCCGTCAGCGAGTTCCTCGAAGGTCAGGAACTCGATGCTGACGACGTCCGGGTAGCCGTCGTACTCGAAGGTCTGGATCGCGAAGTCGTTCTCCCGGACCGTGTGGAACACCCCACTGAAGACGTGGTCGACGCCGTCCGGGCCGGTGTGCGTGTAGCGGTAGGTCCCGCCCGTCCGGAAGTGGTAGTGGTCGATGCCGAGCCGGAGGCGCCGGGGGCCCAGCCACTGGGCGACGAGGTCGGGGTCCGCGTGCGCGTGGAAGACCTCCGCCCTGGGGAAGTCGAACTCCCGTTCGAAGTCGATGAAGGGCAGCCCCTCCGGGACGGTGAGTTTCAGGGCATTGCTCATGACGAGTCCTTTGCCTGCGGGCCGCGTGCCGCGGCCTGGGTGTGGAGCACGGCGTCGAGACCGCGGAACTGCTCCTCGCGGACCAGCCGGTACTGGTCGATCCAGGCGGTGAGTGCCTCCAGCCGTGCGGGGTTCAGGTGGACGGGCCTGCGCTGGGCGTCGCGCGTACGCGTGACGAGCCCGGCCTGCTCGAGGACCTGGATGTGCCTCGAGACCGCCTGCTTGGTGATCGCGAAGGGTTCCGCCAGTTCGTTGACCGTGGCCGCGCCCCGGCTGAGCCGGGCGATGATGCGGCGGCGGACGGGATCGGCAAGCGCCAGGAAGGCGATGTCGAGGCGCTCGTCGTCGGTCACGGTGATGCTCCTGCCAATCGGCCACCACGTTGATCAACCTTTGTGTTGATCAACAGATCGGTTGTCAAAGCATAGGCTCATGGCCGGTGGAGGGCAAGGGGCCGACGCCCGGCCACGGTGAGGACTCCCGCACGCCCCGGAGAGCAGGACGCCCGGCGGGGTTTCCCGGCCGGGCGTCGTGCTGTGTTGCGGTGTGCTGTGCTGCGACGTGCTGCGTACGGAGGCCGCCCTACAGCGCGGCCTCGCCCCGTTCGCCGGTGCGGACGCGAACGGCCTCCTCGACCGGGATGACCCACACCTTGCCGTCCCCGGCGCGGCCGGTGTTCGCGGTGGAGACCAGGACGTCGACGATGTCGGTTACCCAGGCATCCGCGACGAGCACCTCGACGCGCGCCTTCTGCAGGAGGTCCACGGTGTACTCGGCCCCGCGGTAGACCTCGGTGTGCCCGCGCTGGCGGCCGTAGCCGCTCGCCTCGCTGACCGTGAGGCCCTGCACGCCGTAGTTCTCCAGGGCTCCCCGAACGCCGTCGAGCTTGTCCGGCCGGACGATGGCTGTGACCAGTTTCATGAATGTACGCCTTCCGTGACGTCCTGCTGCGCGGTCTTCTGCTTGCTGCTGTGCTTGGCCTGCTGGTCGGCGAACGGGTGGAAGGATCCGCCGACGCCGAGCCCTCCGAACTCGTACGCGGTCTCAGCGTGCTCGGTCAGGTCCACGCCCGACACCTCGTCGTCCGGGCTGATCCGGAAGCCGATGGTCTTGTGGATGGCGAGGCCGATGATCGCGGTCATGACGGCCGAGAGGACGATCGCGATGGCCGCGGCGACGATCTGCGCGACCAGCTGGTCGGCGCCGCCGCCGTAGAAGAGGCCCCCACCCTCACCGTCGACGGGCAGCATGATGAACCCGAGGGCCAGCGTGCCGACGATACCGGCGACCAGGTGGACGGCGACGACGTCGAGCGAGTCGTCGAACCCGAGCCGGTACTTGACCCCGACGGCGAGGGCGCAGACCGCACCGGAGACGATGCCGAGGCAGATGGCACCGACGGGGCTGACGTTCGCGCAGGCCGGGGTGATGGCCACCAGGCCGGCGACGATGCCCGAGGCCGCGCCGAGCGAGGTGGGCCGTCCGTCACGGATGCGCTCGGTCATGAGCCAGCCGACCATGGCCGCGGCAGGTGCTGCCATGGTGTTGACCCAGATCAGTCCCGCTTCCTCGGCCGATCCGGCGGCCCCGCCGTTGAAGCCGAACCAGCCGAACCACAGGAGTGCGGCACCGAGCATCACGAAGGGGATGTTGTGCGGGCGCTGGGCCGGGTCCTTGCCGAAGCCCTGGCGCTTGCCGAGGATCAGGGCGAGCACGAGGGCCGCCACGCCGGCGCTGATGTGCACCACGGTGCCGCCCGCGAAGTCCACGGCCTCGCCGACCGCGGCGCCCACCGCGCCGTCGGCGCTCAGCAGGCCCCCGCCCCACACCATGAACGCGAGGGGACAGTAGACGAGAGTGACCCAGATGGGGACGAAGACGGTCCAGGCCCCGAACTTCGCGCGGTCGGCGATCGCGCCGCTGATCAGGGCGACGGTGATGATGGCGAACGTGGCGCCGTAGCCGGCACCGATGAGGTCCTCGGTGCCGATGAGGCCGCTCATGCCGAACGAGGTGAACGGGTTGCCGAAGAGCTGGGCGATGCCGTCGCCGCCGGTCATCGAGTAGCCCCAGAGCACCCACACGATCCCGACGAGTCCGACGGCGATGAAGCTCATCATCATCATGTTCAGGGCGGCCTTGGCACGGGTCATCCCACCATAGAAGAAGGCGAGCCCGGGGGTCATGAGAAGTACGAGGGCGGCTGAGATCATCACCCAGACGTGGCCTGCTGTCAGATCCATCAAACACGATCCTTCCAAAGGGGCGGGGACTTCCCGCTCCTCCAGAATGCGATGGCCGTGTTTCAGTTCCGGGGGGATCGCGTTGCGCGCAGGTTACAGGCCGGGCGTCGACGTAAAGACGCCGTGACGGTCGTGTTTCCTGCAGGTTTCCGGGCCCGCCGGACCTTGACGGACGGCGTCCTGCGGGCTGGTCCTAGCTGAGCAGGGCGTCGACGAAGCCCTCGGCGTCGAACGGCGCGAGATCGTCGGCGCCCTCCCCCAGGCCGATGAGCTTCACGGGGACCCCGAGGCTGCGCTGGATCGCCACGACGATGCCGCCCTTCGCGGTCCCGTCCAGCTTGGTGAGGACGATGCCGCTGATGTTCACGACCTCGGCGAAGACGCGGGCCTGGTTCAGCCCGTTCTGGCCCGTGGTCGCGTCCAGCACCAGCAGCACCTCGTCCACGGTGCCCTGCTTCTCGACGACCCGCTTGACCTTGCCGAGCTCGTCCATCAGGCCCACCTTGTTCTGCAGGCGCCCGGCGGTGTCGATCAGGACGACGTCGACCTCCTGCTCGATGCCCGTCCGGACCGCCTCGAAGGCGACGGAGGCGGGGTCGGCGCCGTCGACGTCGGACTTCACCGTCGGCACGCCGACGCGCGCCCCCCAGGTGGCCAGCTGCTCGGCCGCGGCGGCACGGAACGTGTCCGCGGCGCCGAGGAGCACGTCCTTGTCGTCGGCGACGAGCACGCGCGCGAGCTTGCCGACCGTGGTGGTCTTGCCCACGCCGTTGACGCCCACCACCATCACGATGGCCGGGCGGTCCGCATGGCGCTGCGTGGCCAGGGACCGGTCCATCGTCGGATCGACGAGCTTCACGAGCTCCTCACGGAGCATGTCCTTGACCTCGGCGGGATTGCGGCTGCCCGCCACCTTGACGCGCTCGCGCAGCGCATCCACGAGTTCCATGGTGGGCTCGGTGCCGAGATCCGCCATCAGGAGGGTCTCCTCCACCTCGTCCCAGACGTCCTCGTCGATCCGGTCACGGGACAGGAGGGCCAGCAGGCCCTTGCCGAGGGCGTTGTTGGACCGCACCAGGCGGGCGCGCAGGCGGGCGAGCCGCCCCTGCACGGGATCGACGAGGTCCAGGCGCGGAGCGGCCGGCGCCTCCTCCAGGCTGCTGAGGTCGTTCGGGACGAGTTCGTCCGTGTGGACGCCGTCGGGCCGCTCGAGGACGTCCGTGGACGTGGCGCCGTGCGCCCCTCCCTCCACCTGGTCGTCCGGGTCGCGGGGGGAGGAGTACAGACCGGGAGGGGTCCGTCGGCCGCGGACCAGGAGGACCGCGAGCGACCCGACCACGGCGATCGCGAGGATGACGAAGATGACAGGCAGGAGGATGTCGTTCACCGATCCACCTTCTCATACGGGTCCTGCCCGCACGGATTGAACTCCGGCGCCGGGGCGGTGGAAGAATGCGAGGACCATGGCCGGATCTCCTCGCGTACCCAAGCGCCCTCCCTTCCGTGTTCCGCGTCCGGGACGGCGGGGAGACCCCAGCGGTGCGCCCGTCGGGGAACGGCAGCGCATCCCGCGCGAGATCCGGGTCCTCATCGCGGCCGCGTTCGTCATCGCCATCGGCTTCGGCCTCGTGGCCCCGATCCTTCCGCAGTTCGCGCAGAGCTTCGACGTCGGTGTCACCGCCTCCGCGGTGATCGTGAGCGCCTTCGCCTTCACGCGCCTCGTCTTCGCCCCCGCGGGCGGCCGGCTCGTGGAGCGGCTCGGCGAGCGGCCCGTCTACATCGTCGGGTTGCTCATCGTCGCCCTGTCCACCGCCGCCTGCGCCTTCGCCGCGGACTACTGGCAGCTTCTCGTCTTCCGCGCCCTCGGCGGGATCGGTTCGACGATGTTCACGGTCTCCGCGATGGGGCTGATCGTGCGGCTCGCGCCGCCGTCGATCCGCGGGCGCGTCTCGGGGGCGTACGCGACCGCGTTCCTGCTCGGGAGCATCGGCGGCCCGCTCGTGGGCGGCCTGCTCGCCCGGTTCGGCCTGCGGGTGCCGTTCCTTGTATATGCGGCGGCCCTGCTGGTCGCCTCCGCCGTCGTCTTCTTCCAGCTGAAGGACACCTCGCTCGCGGACCGCACGGCGGCCCGCGAGAAGCCGGCCCTGACGGTGCGCCAGGCGGTCGCGGACTCCGGGTACCGCGCGGCGCTGGCCTCCAGCTTCGCCAACGGCTGGTCCTCCTTCGGCGTCCGGATGGCGCTGGTGCCCCTCTTCGCGGACGCCGTCCTCGGAGCCGGAACCGAGATCGCCGGCGTCTCCCTGGCCTTCTTCGCCGCGGGGACGGCCCTCGCGCTGACGGTGTCCGGCGGGCTCGCCGACTCGCTGGGCAGGCGGCCGCTCGTCATCACGGGGCTGGTCGTGAACGGGGCCGCGATGATCGCCCTCGGCTTCTCCGGGAACGTGGTGGTGTTCCTCGCGCTGTGCGTCGTTGCCGGGATCGGCACCGGCCTCCTGAATCCCGCCCAGCAGGCAGCGGTGGCCGACGTCATCGGCGCCGACCGCAGCGGTGGCAGGGTCCTGGCGACCTTCCAGATGAGTGCTGACCTCGGGGCCATCCTCGGACCGATCCTCGCCGGCCTGATCATCGACCAGCTGCCCTTCGGCTCCTTCACCCTCGCCTTCACGGTGACCGGGATCCTGGCCTGCCTCGCCGCGGGCATCTGGGCCCTGTCCCGGGAGACGCTGCCCCGGACCGAGCGCATCCCGCCGGCGGACACGGACGGTGACCGCAGCGCGGACACGGACGGCGACGGCACGTCGGGCCTCCGCCGGGCCGGTCCGGCCGCGGAGGAGCAGGGACCCTAGCCGACGGAGTCCTCGCGCTCGGTGATGCGCTGGCTGATGACGGTGGACACGCCGTCGCCGCGCATCGTCACGCCGTAGAGGGCGTCGGCCACCTCCATGGTGCGCTTCTGGTGCGTGATGATGATCAGCTGGCTCGACTCCCGCAGTTCCTGGAAGATCGTGATCAGGCGCCCGAGGTTCGTGTCGTCGAGGGCCGCCTCCACCTCGTCCATGACATAGAACGGCGAGGGCCGGGCCTTGAAGATCGCAACCAGCAGCGCGACGGCGGTCAGCGACCGTTCCCCGCCGGAGAGCAGCGACAGCCGCTTGATCTTCTTGCCGGCGGGGCGGGCTTCGACCTCGATGCCGCTGGCGAGCATGTCCGCCGGGTCCGTGAGCACCAGCCGGCCCTCGCCGCCCGGGAAGAGGGTCGCGAAGACGTGCTCGAACTGGTCGGCGGTGTCCTGGAACGCGGCTGTGAAGACCTCCTCCACGCGCTCGTCGACCTCCCGGATGATGTCGAGGAGGTCCTTGCGGGTCGCCTTGAGGTCCGCGAGCTGGGTACTGAGGAACTGGTGCCGCTCCTCGAGCGCCGCGAATTCCTCGAGCGCGAGGGGATTCACCTTGCCGAGCGCGGCGAGATCCCGCTCGCCCCGCCGGAGCCTCTTCACCTGCTCCTCCCGCACGAACGGGACGCCCTGTAGTACGGGATTGCCGTCGTCGTCGACCGGCGCGCGCAGCGCGGCCCACTTGTCCTCCGTCACCGTGTCCGACGGCACGGGCAGGTGCGGACCGAATCCGTCCACGAGGTGGTCCGGGGTGAGGCCGAGCTCCTCGAGGGAGCGGTTCTCGAGGGCCTCGATCCTCAGGCGCTGCTGCGTGCGGGCGAGCTCGTCCCGGTGCGCCGAATCGGTGAGCCGTGCCAGTTCGGCGCCGAGGGCCGCGGTGGACGCCCGCACCTCCTGGAGCTCGGCGTCCTGCTGCCGGCGCAGCCGCTCGGCGGTGTCACGCTCCTCCGCGGCGACGGCCACGGACTGCACGGCCCGCCGTTCGGCCCGGCGCGCGGCCGCGGCGACGTCGGCGGCGCGGCGCGCCTGGGCCTCCCGGATCCTCGCCTTCTCCGCCGCCTGCTCGCGTGCTCGGCGCTCGGACTGCGCCGCGCGTTCGAGGGCGGCGGCGCGGTTCGTGAGCGCGGAGAGCTGCTCCTCCCGCCCGCGCAGGACGAGGCGGGCCTCGAGTTCCGCCTGCCGGGCGTCCACCGCGGCGCGCCGCAGGGCGTCGCGGTGCTCGCTGGAGGGTTCGGCCTCCACGGGTTGCTCCTGGAGGTCCTCCAGCCGCCGGACGGCGTCCTCCAACCGTGTCTTCTCTTGCGCGAGATTGTCCTCGGCGGCGCGTACGAGGACCGTCAGCCGTTCGGCCTCCCCGCCCGCGGAGCGGAGCTCGGCGTGCAGCCGGCCGAGCCGCTCGGCCACCGCGGCCATCCGCGCGTCCGATTCATGCAGGCGCTCCAGTGCTGCGTCGACGCGGTGCTGTGCCTCCTGCCGGGCGGACCGTGCCGCGGCCAGGCGGAACCGCAGACGGTCCGCGGCGGCGACGGTCAGGGCGAGCTTCTCCCCCGTGTCCTCGGCGGCGGCCCGCAGCTCGAGGGAGCCGGCCGCCCCCGGTGCGCCGCCGCGGCCCGTGTGGCGGGTCAGCACGTCACCGTTCCGCGTGACCGCGAGGGGCGCGGTGCCGTCCTCGACGGTGCGGCGCGCCGCCTCGAGGTCCGCGACCACCACGACGCCGGCGAGCAGCGCGGCCACGGCCGGCTGGAGGGCGGGCGGGGCGGTCACGACGGCGAGCGCGGGGACGGCGGCGCCGGGCTCCGGCCCCGCGGCGGCCTTCTCCGGCCGGGCGGTCGCCCCGGGTCCGGAGGCGACGACGAGCGAGACCTGGCCGGCGTCGTCGTGCTTCATGCGCTCCATCGCCCGGGCCGCGGCGGCGATGCTCCCGACGGCGACGGCGTCGGCGGAGCCGGCGAGCGCCGCGACGACGGCCTTCTCGAACCCCGGGGCCACGTGCAGCAGCTGGGCGAGCGGCTCGAGCACGCCGTCGAGCCCGGCGGCGAGGAGGGCCGCGGAGCCGTCGCGCTGCTGCAGGCCCTCGCGCTGCGCCTCGAGCCGCGCGGCCAGGGCGCCGCGCGTACGCTCCGTGGCGCGCTCCTCCTCCACCAGTGCGGTCACGTCCTCGGTGAGGGAGCGCAGGTTCCCGGAGGCCTCCTCGTACTCGGCGTCGAGGCCCTCCTCACCCTCCTCGTCCCCGGCGACCCGGCCTTCGAGCGCCTGGAACTCGCGCTCGGCCGTGCGCCGTCGTTCATCGGCCGCGGTGATGGACGCACGCAGGCGCCCGAGTTCGGCGTCCGCGGACTCGACGCGGGACCGCGCCGCGCCCACCGCCCCGGCGAGCCGGGCGTCGCCCTCGCGCCGGTCGGCGGCGGCCCGCAGGAGGCGGGCGAGCCGCGCGTCCTCGGCCGCCGAGGCCTCCTCCGCCGTGCGACGGGCCGCCAGGGTCTCCTCGAGGGCGCGGCCGAGGGCGGCGACCTCCTCCTCCAGACGGGTGACCTCAGCGCGGACGCGCTCGGCCTGCCGGTCCAGGTGCTCGGGATCGCGGCCCCGGTCCGGTTCCGTCGCCTGCCCCAGGAGGTGGCCGCGGTCCTCGGCCCGCGCGGCGAGGGCGGCGAGCTTCTCCCGGGCACTCGAGAGCGCGTACCAGGCCTCGCGGGCCCGGTTGAGGGCGGGGACGGACGCCGCGGCGGCGTGCTCGAGCTCCGCCTGCCGCTCCTGACCGACGGCGAGCTGCTGCCCGATCTCGTCGCGGCGCGCCTGGAGGGCTGCCTCCGCCGCGACGTCCCGCGCGAAGCCGGCGCGCAGGGTGACGAGCTCGTCGGCGAGCAGGCGCGACCTCGCGTCCCGCACCGCGAACTGCACCTGCTGGGCGCGCCGGGCGACCTCCGCCTGCTTCCCGAGCGGGGTGAGTTGCCGCCGCACCTCCCCGGTGAGGTCGGACAGGCGCGCGAGGTTGGCCTGCATCGCGTCGAGCTTCCGCACGGTCTTCTCGCGCCGGCGGCGGTGCTTCAGGATTCCCGCGGCCTCCTCGATGAAGCCGCGCCGTTCCTCGGGGGTGGCGTGCAGCACCTTGTCCAGCTGCCCCTGGCCCACGATGACGTGCATCTCGCGGCCCAGCCCGGAGTCGGAGAGGAGTTCCTGGATGTCGAGGAGGCGGCAGCCCTTGCCGTTGATGGCGTACTCGGACCCGCCCGCCCGGAACAGCGTGCGGGAGATCGTCACCTCGGAGTACTCGATGGGCAGGGCGCCGTCGGCGTTGTCGATGGTGAGGGAGACCTGGGCACGCCCGAGCGGGGCGCGGCCCGTCGTCCCGGCGAAGATGACGTCCTCCATCCGGCCGCCGCGGAGCGTCTTGGCCCCCTGCTCGCCCATGACCCACGCGAGGGCATCGACGACATTGGACTTCCCGGACCCGTTGGGGCCGACGACGGCGGTGACGCCCGGCTCGAACTCGAAGGTGGTTGCCGAGGCGAAGGACTTGAACCCTCGCACGGTTAGACTCTTCAGATGCACGGTGTCAGGATCTCCAGAGGGAATAGGACCTCCCTAATCTACTGGAACCCACCGACGGTACGCGGCAGCGGGTAGCCAGGCCGGCGGTCCCGGACACCTCCGGAGTGACCGCTGATGCATTACGAAGTAGGCTTACGAAAGTTTCAGCAGTATCCGAAGGCGTCCAGGCCGACCCATCCGTGGGTCCTTCCCGGCCACATACCGGCGCTATCAGTTGACGAGGCAGGAAATTTGACCGGTAACGCGACCTTCCGACATGACAACACGGCCTTGCTCGCCGTCACGAGTGTGGAGGCGCCGCTAGTCGTCAGTTCCGCAGAGTTCGACGAACGGCTCGCCCCCAGCCTCAAGCGGCTGCGCCTCTCCAAGCGGCTCCTCGAGCGCGTGGCCGGCGTCACCGAGCGGCGGTGGTGGTCCCCGGGCTCCGACTTCGACGACGCCGCCATCGAGGCCGGCGCGAAGGCGATGGCCGAGGCCGGCATCGAACCGGGTGAGGTGGGACTGCTGATCAACACCTCGGTGACGCGGCGCAACCTCGAGCCGTCCGTCGCGGTGAAGATCCACCACTCCCTCGGCCTCCCCTCCTCGGCCATGAACTTCGACCTTGCGAACGCGTGCCTCGGGTTCGTCAACGGCATGACCCTGGCCGCGAACATGATCGACTCGGGACAGATCAAGTACGCGCTGATCGTCGCGGGCGAGGACGCCCAGCAGACCCAGGAGGCCACGTTCCGGCGGCTCAACCGGGAGGACTCGACGCGCGAGGACTTCCTCAGTGAATTCGCGACGCTCACCCTCGGGTCCGGGGCTGCCGCCGCCGTGCTCGGGCCGGCGGACCTGCACCCCGGCTCGCACCGCATCCTCGGCGGGGTCTCCCGCGCCGGGACCGAGCACCACGAACTGTGTGTCGGCGGCATCGACGGCATGTACACCGACACCAAGGGCCTGCTCGACGGCGGCCTCGACCTCGTCGTCACCGCCTGGCACGAGGCGCAGGCCGACGGCTGGGCGTGGGACGCCATGGACCGCTATGTCACCCATCAGGTCTCGAACTCCTACACGAACGCGATCATCAAGGCCGTGGACCTCCAGCGTGATCGGGTCCCCATCACCTTCCCCCACTGGGGCAACGTGGGACCGGCGTCCCTGCCCATGACCCTCGCCCAGGAGGGCGCGTCCCTGAAGAGCGGGGACCGCGTCCTGTGCCTCGGCGTCGGGTCCGGACTGAACACATCGATGATGGAGATTGCGTGGTAGCACTCCCCGGCGTCGACCCCTCCTGGTCGACGTACCTCGACGTGCCCTCGACCAGCGCGGCGGACCGCCCCGGCACCAGCCATCGCTGGCACTACCTCGACAACGGCGCCCACCTCGACGCCGCCACGGTGCAGGGGACCCTGCTCTGCGTCCACGGCAACCCCACCTGGTCCTACCTGTGGCGGAGCTACCTGGCTGCCGGGCGGGCTGCGGGCTGGCGCGTCATCGCCGTGGACCAGCTCGAGATGGGCTACTCCGCGCGGACAGGAGTGTTCCGCCGGCTCGGCGACCGCATCACCGACCTCGAGGACTTCGTGGCCGCCGTCGGGCTCACCGGCCCCGTGGTCACGGTCGGGCACGACTGGGGCGGCGTCATCAGCCTCGGCTACGCGAACCGGAACCGGGAGGACCTGGCCGGCGTCATCCTCACCAACACCGCCATCCACCAGGACCCGGACCGGCCGATTCCCGCGCCGCTCCGGCTCGCCCTGGCCCCGGGCGTCCACGGCCTCGGCACCCGGACCACGAGCGCGTTCCTCGACGTCACGCTCGCCCTCGCCCGGCCGGCCCTCGCACCGGACGTGCGCCGCGCCTTCAGGGACCCCTACCGCACCGCCGCCGACCGGCAGGGCATCGCGCAGTTCGTCTCGGACATCCCCGCGGACCCGTCCCATCCCAGCTATCCGGCCCTGACCTCGACGGCCGAGGGCATCCGCAGCCTAGACGTCCCCGTCCTCATGATGTGGGGGCCGCACGACCCCATCTTCTCGGACCCCTACCTGGAGGACCTCGCACAGCGCCTCCCCTCCGCCGACGTCCACCGCTTCGAGCAGGCGAGCCATCTGGTGCAGGAGGACGCCGACACGGCGGCGACGGCACTGCAGTGGCTGGCCGAGCGGTCGGTCGGAGACCCCGCGCCGTCCGTCGACGTCCCGTCACCCGGCGACGCGCCCTACATCCCGCTCGGGCAGCGGCTCACCGCTCTGGCCGCCGGACCGGACGCGGCACGGACCGCCGTCGCGGAGATGAAGCCCGCGGGCCCGCCGCGGACCCTGTCCTGGCGGGAACTCGCCGACGACGTCGCCGCCGTCGCCGCTGGTCTGACCGCGCTCGGTTACGGCCCCGGCAGCCGGGTCAGCCTCCTCGTCCCGCCGGGCGTGGATCTGACCGTGCTCATCTACGCCTGCCTGCGCATCGGCGCCGTGATCGTCGTCGCCGATGCCGGCCTCGGCGCGCGCGGCCTCAGCCGGGCCGTGAAGGGCTCCGCGCCCGACGTGGTCATCGGCATCGAGCGCGCCCTCGTCGCGGCCCGCGCGTTCGGCTGGCCGGGACGGCGGATCAGCGCCGCTCCCCTGTCCGCTGCCAGGCGCCGGGCGCTGCGCGTGGACGCCTCGCTCGGCGACCTGCGCGCCGCGCGGCCCGCGGTTCGTGCACCGGAGGCACCCGCCGCGGACGCCGACGCCGCCATCCTGTTCACCTCCGGGTCCACGGGGCCGGCGAAGGGCGTCGTCTACACGCACCGGCAGCTCTCGGCGATGCGGGACGCCGTCGGCGCCACCCTGGGGCTCGGTGAGTGTGCCTCGCTCGTCGCGGGCTTCGCGCCGTTCGCGCTGCTCGGGCCGGCGCTCGGCGCCACGTCCGTCACCCCGGCCATGGACGTCACCGCGCCCCGCACGCTGACCGCGCAGGCGCTGGCCGACGCCGCGGACGCGATCGACGCGACCGTCGTCTTCGCCTCGCCGGCGGCCCTGCGGAACGTGCTCTCCACCGCGGGGGAGCTCACCGATCCGGGCAGGGCGGCCCTCGGGCGGATCTCCCTGCTGCTCTCGGCGGGAGCGCCGATCCCCGCACCGCTCCTCGAAGCGGTGCAGGACCTCGTGCCGGCCGCCGCCGTGCATACCCCCTACGGCATGACCGAGTCCCTGCTCGTCGCGGACATCGACCTCGCGGGTATCCGCCAGGCCGCCGCGGACGCGCGGGACGGCCTTGACGGCGCCGGCGGCGGCGTGTGTGTCGGCCTCCCCGTCCACGGCGCCCGCGTGACCGTCAGCCCGCTCGACGTCGACGGCGCGGCGACCGGCGCACCGACCACGGACCCGGGACGCACCGGTGAGATCCTCGTCGATGCCCCGCACGTCAAGGACCGCTACTTCCGGCTGTGGCGGACGCAGCAGGAGTCCACGCGAACTCCCCCGTGGCACCGCACCGGCGATGTCGGTCACTTCGACGCGGACGGGCGGCTCTGGGTCGAGGGCCGGCTCGGCCACATCATAACGGCGGCCTCCGGCGTCCTGACGCCCGTCGCCCTCGAGCAGTCGCTGGAGACGATCGACGATGTCCGGCTGGCGGCCCTCGTGGGGGTCGGTCCCGCCGGCACACAGGCCGTCGTCGCGGTCCTCGAGACGGACACGGCAGGACGGCGCCCGGCGCTGGCCGACGCCCCGCTCGCGGCGGCGGCCCGCGCGGCTGCTGGCCGAGCCGGCGTGGATCTGGCCGCCGTCATCACCGTCCCCGCCCTCCCCGTGGACATCCGGCACAACGCGAAGATCGACCGCACGCGCATCGCGCAGTGGTGCGGCCGGTTCCTCTCCGGCACCCGCGCGGGGTCCCTGTGACCGTCCTCGTCACCGGCGCCAGCGGAATGCTGGGGCGCGCCGTCGCCGAGCACCTCGTCGCGGCCGGGGAGGAGGTCCGGTGCCTCCAGCGCCGGCCCTCCGGCGTCTCCGGTGCGCAGGACGTCCTGGGCCCGATCACGGACGCCGCGATCGTCGCCACCGCCGTGCGGGGCTGCCGCGCCGTGGTCCATCTGGCGGCGAAGGTCTCCTTCACCGGGGCTCCCGCCGACTTCGACCGCACCAACATCGACGGGACCCGGATCCTCCTGGACGCCGCCGCTGCCGCCGGAGTCACCGACGTCGTCCACGTGTCCTCGCCGTCCGTCGCGCACGACGGCTCCTCCCTGGTCGGGGCGCCGGCCGGGCCCGCGGACCCCGCCCACGCCCGCGGCGACTACGCCCGCACGAAGGCCTCGGCCGAACTGCTCGCCCTCGCCCGTTCGACCCCGGCGTTCCGCGTCGCCGCCATCCGGCCGCACATCGTGTGGGGTCCCGGCGACACCCAGCTGGTGGAACGCGTGATCGACCGCGCACGGCACGGCCGTCTGCCCCTGCTCGACGGCGGGACGGCACTGATCGACACGACGTACGTCGACAACGCGGCCTCGGCGATCGTCGCCTGCCTGCGGCGCCTGGACGTGGCGCAGGGCCAGGCCCTCGTGGTCACCAACGGCGAGCCCCGTCCCATCGCGGAGCTGCTCGCCGGCATCTGCCGGGCCGGCGGCGTGGCACCGCCCACGCGGTCCGTGCCCGGAGCCCTCGCGCGGGGTGCGGGATCCGTCATCGAGCGGGCCTGGCTCCGGCTCGGCCGGACGGAGGAGCCTCCCATGACCCGCTTCCTCGCGGAGCAGCTCTCCACCGCGCACTGGTTCGACCAGCGGCACACGCGCGACGTCCTCGACTGGCGCCCGGCAGTGAGCGTCGACGAAGGACTCGGGCGCCTGGCGGCGTTCTACCGCTGACGCACCTCGGGCGCCGCGCGGCTCTTCCGCACCCCCACCCGCCGTGAACGTACAGCTGTGGCGGGTCCCGACGCCGATCACCCACCACACGTGCGCGACGAGCACGTAGGACGGGCATCCGGGGAACGCAGAAGGACGGGATGCGGAATGCATCCCGTCCTTCTGACTGGCTGAGCGGTGTCGCCGACTCTGTGGCCGGCGGCTCGGCTATCGGGTGTAGTACCCGTCCACCGGCATGGCGTTGACCGAGTGGACGATGGTGCCCTGCGAGGCGTTCAGGGCGCTGATCATCTGACCGTCGCCGAGGTAGATGCCCACGTGGCCTCCGCCGTTCTGGCTCACCAGGTCGCCCGGCTGGGGGTTGCTGGTGGGCGTCATGGTGGCGAACTGGGACCAGGTGGTGCGCGGCAGGTCGATGCCGTGCTGGGCGTAGACCCACTGCACGAAGGCCGAGCAGTCCCAGGCGCCGAACGAGGTTCCGCCGTACACGTAGCCGGAACCCAGGCCCTGCATCGCCGTTGCGACGATGCCGCTGGCGGCGGCCGGGGCGGCCACAGGGGTGGACTGGAAGCTGTAGGCGGCGGGAGCTGCCGGAGCCGGTGCCGCGACAGCCGGTGCCGCGACAGCCGGGGCTGCGACGGCCGGGGCCGACTGGACCGAGTACTGCGCAGGAGCAGCGGAGCCGCCGAGCGAGATGGACTGGCCCGGGTAGATGACCGAGGCGTAGCCGAGGCCGTTGGCCGCGAACAGTGCGTCGAGGCTCACGCCGTGCATGGCCGCGATGGACCCGAGCGTGTCGCCTGCCTGGACGGTGTGGGTGCCTGCAGCGGCCGATGCTGCTGCCGGCTGGGTGCTGACCTCGCCCGCGGCGTTCGCGGGAAGCGACGCGCCGAGCATGAGGCCGGACGCGACGGCGACGACGGCGGCGGGCTTGCCGGCGACCGAAGCGCTTGCGGAGAAGGCCCGCGAGGCGGTGACGAAGGGGTTGGTGCGCGTGGGGACGGCCCGGTGGCGCGCGTGAGTGCTCTGCTTGGACAAGTTGATGCCTTTCCCAATGCCTGCGAAGTTAGCTGTCGGATTCGGATGGGACATCCGGACACGTTTTCCTCGGATCATCGTCCCCAGTGGACGATCCGTGCGTGTCTTTACCCCTAGGACTCCTGATGGAGTCCTAGTGGTTCCCCCGCCCCTGTCGAATGTGTAGTGCGAACGGTCCATCCTCATCGACAGGGTTCGGCAGTGTGAGGAAGGGCGCCCATCCGTTGTGGATCGGACGCAAGAACAACCGTACTGGCTGCTGCTGCCAGTTGTCACATTTAGATTACGAGGTGTGGATCACCTTTTTCGCCTAGAATCTCATGACCGTGCATTACGGGGTCTGGGCTGGCAGTGCGGACAGAGGTAGGACGATCGATTCATGAACGACTCGCGGCGCATGAGCGTGGTCCGGCCCTCCGCAGCGCACCGGCGGCAGGGGCGGCCCTCCCGCCCGTAGGCCTCGAGGTCGCGGGCGAAGTATCCCGACGCCCCGTTCACGTTGACGTACAGCGAGTCGAAGCTGGTGCCGCCGGCCGCCAGCGCCCGCTCCATCACCGAGGTGACGGCGTCGACGATGCGGCGGGTGTCGGGGCGGCGCAGGGTGTCCGTGGGACGCGCGTAGTGGAACCCGGCCGCCCAGAGCGCCTCGTCCGCGTAGATGTTGCCGATCCCGGAGATGAGCCCCTGATCGAGGAGGGCACGCTTGAGGCCGGTCCTGCGTCCGCGGAGGCGGTCGTGGAAAACGTCCACGGAGAACGCCGGGTCGAGGGGGTCGCGCGCGATGTGTGCCGCCTGGTGCGGGACGAGTGGCAGACGTGTGGAGCCGAGCCCGCCGGAATGGCCGTCCGGCGTGGCTTCCAGGTCCGCCACGAACATCCCGCCGAAGATCCGCTGGTCCACGAACCGCAGCTCACCGGGCAGGGGGGCGCCGTCGTCGTCCACGGCCGGCGACAGCGCGAGGCGGACCTTCAGGTGCTTCTCCGGGGACGCGTCGGGGGCCTCGACCAGGAGCTGTCCGCTCATCCCGAGGTGCGCCATCAGCGCGAGGTGCGGAAGCCCTTCGGCCCGGTCGGGATTCTCGAGGATCATCCACAGGAACTTGCCCCGGCGCACGACGTCGCTGACGCGGGCTCCCACGAGGTTGCCGGTGAAGTCCTCTACCCCGGCGACGTGACGCCGCACGGATCGGGGGTCCAGGACCTCCACCGCGTCGATGGTGCGGCCCGCCACCCAGCGCGCGAGGCCGCGTCGGACGACCTCGACCTCGGGGAGCTCAGGCACTCAGGGTCCGTCGGGCGGCGTGGCGGTACCGAGGACACCGGCGAAGCCGTCATCCGGGCCGTCCGGGGAGAACGGCGCGGCGAGCGTCTTCCAGGACGCGGCCGCGGCCGCCTGCTCGGCTTCCTTCTTCGAGTTGCCGCACCCGGAGCCGTACTCGGTGCCGCCGATGACCAGGCGGGCCGTGAACGTCCGGGCGTGGTCGGGCCCCGTGCCGTCGACCTGGTAGTCGATCACACCGAGCCGTCGGGCGGCAGCCGTCTCCTGGATGCGGGTCTTCCAGTCGGTCCCCTCGCCGAGGACCGCCGCATCACGCAGCAGCGGTCCGATGAGCCGCATGACCATGGCACGGGCCGTCTCGACGCCGTGGCTGAGGTAGGCCGCCCCGATGACGGCCTCCATGGTGTCGGCGAGGATCGAGGCCTTGTCCCGCCCGTTGGTCAGCTTCTCCCCCTGGCCCAGCAGCACGTAGCTGCCGAGGTCCAGCGTGCGGGCCACTCCGGCGAGTGCCTTGGTGCTGACCACGGCCGAGCGTCTCTTGGCGAGATCGCCCTCGGTCAGATCGGGGTGATCCCGGTACAGCGCATCCGTGACCGCCAGCCCGAGTACCGAGTCACCGAGGAACTCCAGGCGCTCGTTCGTCGGGATCCCGCCCTTCTCGTAGGCGTAGGAGCGGTGTGTGAGGGCAAGACGAAGCGTCCCGGTGTCGATATCGACACCGAGACGCTTCGTGAGGTCTTCCGTATTCTTCACAACTGCATCAGCTGATCCAGCACCGGACGGCGCCAGGCGGGCCTGAGGCCTGCCTGGCGCGGGTCCGTTGTCAGACGTCGGCTACCTTGCGGCCCTTGTACTCGAGGAACAGCGGGGTGCCGGCGGAGTCGGTGACAACCTTGGCCTGGTGGGCGAGGCTGTAGGTGACGCGGCCGTTCTCGAGGGTCTTGACCAGCTTGGGGGCGGTTGCCTTCCACTGGGACCGGCGTGCGCGGGTATTCGCGCGGGACATTTTCCGTTTCGGGACAGCCACGGCTAACTCTCTTCCTTCTCGTCTGACTCTGATTTGGGTGCCGCGTCCTGCTCGGCGGCGGTGCCTGTCAGCCCGGCAAGGGCTGACCAGCGAGGATCCAAAACTTCATGGTGGTGGTCCGGATCATCGTTGAGCTGGGCTCCGCATTCGGAACACAGACCCCGGCAATCCTTCCGGCACACCGGCTGGAATGGCAGCGAGGTAACCACCGCATCCCTCAGCACGGGTTCCAGATCGACCGAATCGTTCTCCACCCTGTGCTGTTCTTCTTCCTCTTCCACCGACAGCGACGCTGAGTCGCTGTAGAAGAAGAGCTCCTGGATCTCCACATCGCGGTCGAACCGCAGTGGTTCCAGGCACCGGCCGCACTCGCCGGTTACTTCGACGTTGGCCGTTCCCGACACCAGGATTCCTTCGTGGACCGATTCGAAACGCAGATCCAGTTCCATCTCGGAACCTTCCTGCACGCCGATCAGGGCGACGCCGAAATCCTTGGGTACCGGTGCATGTTCTTCGATTGTCCGCATGCTTCCCGGGCTGCGCCCGAGATCCTTGACACTGAAAGTCAAAGGCGAACTGAGATCGCTTTTAATGGTGACTCCTGTAGAACATATGACCGACGTACCATCCTAGCCTGATCCGGCCAGCAGGCCCAAAACGGACCGGGCGTCTAGGCTCGAAGCCGTGATGTCCGAATCGCCGCCCCCTGGTCAGCGTCGTCGCCTGCCCCGGAGCCTGCGGGTGGCATGCATGCTGCTGGTCACGGGCGTGACGGCCTGGCTGGTCCTGGCCTGGACGCTCTTCTACGATCCCCCGCTGCGCCCGGCAGGCAGGGCCGACGCCGTCGTCGTCCTCGCCGGAGCGGCGGCGGAACGCCTGCCGGTCGGACAGGACCTGGTCGACGACGGCGTCGCGGACGAACTCGTCCTCTCCTCCACCGGGCTGCCGGGCAATGCGGCAGCCGACGCCGTGTGCGCCGACGAGCGCCCGCGCACCACCTGCTTCGTCCCGGATCCGCTGACCACGCGCGGAGAGGCGCGCGCCGTGGCAGCACTGGCGCGGGACAACGGCTGGGACGAGATCGTCGTCGTCACCTCCACCTACCACGTGACCCGGGCCTCGATGAATCTGGCGCAGTGCTCCGAAGCGGACATCACGATGGCCCGGTCGGAGCCCGACATCGGACCGTTCGGGTGGCTCGCACGGTTCGTCGAGGAGAGCACGGCCCTCGCGGCGTCCGTCATCCGACCGGCCTGCGCCCGCCCGGTGTGAGGGCCGGGTCCGGAGGTCGCGGCGCGGCGTCAGGCCGGACGCAACCGCCTGTTCACCGCGTCCGGCACGAAGGGCGCGACGTCCCCGCCGAGGGACGCCACCTCCTTCAAGAGGGTCGAGGAGACGTGCGCGAACTCGGTGTCCGTCGGCAGGAACACGGTGTCGATGTCCCCCAGGTGGCGGTTCATGGTGGCCA
This sequence comes from Arthrobacter sp. Ld5, assembly GCF_051172775.1. Lineage (NCBI taxonomy): Bacteria > Bacillati > Actinomycetota > Actinomycetes > Micrococcales > Micrococcaceae > Arthrobacter > Arthrobacter sp. Ld5. The sequence goes on along the minus strand of NZ_JBPKBO010000017.1, from coordinate 12,491 downwards.
TCGGGAGCTCGTAGTCGAAGTCGAGCGAGGAGCGCAGCCCCTTCACAACGGCGTTGGCCCCTTGCTCCCGGCAGAAGTCCGCGAGCAGGCCGTCCCCCATGGGGAGCACCCTGACCCCGGGGAGGTGCGCGAGGCTCTCCGCGCAGAACTCCATGCGCTGCCGCAGGTCGAAGCGGTAGGTCTTGGCGTAGTTCGTCGAGACGGCGACGATCACCTCGTCGAAGAGCCGCGCGGCACGGCTGATGACCTCGAGGTGGCCGTTGTGGAGGGGGTCGAAGGATCCGGGGCAGACGGCGCGGCTCATCCCCCCACCGTACCCACTCCCGGCGGCCAGTGAGGGACCGGTCGGGCTCCCCGGGGTGGGAGCGGCAATACTGGTGGGATGACGACGAACGATCGGACTCCCACCGCGCCCACCGGCGACGCACCATGGATGCGGGCGGCGCGCGGCGCGAACCTGCTCGGCGACGACGGCCGGCTCGGCATCACCATCTTCGAGGAAGTCACGGCCCTCGCGCAGCAGCACTCCGCGATCAACCTCGGCCAGGGGTTCCCCGACGAGGACGGCCCGCAGGAGATCCTGGACGCGGCGCGGGCGGCCATCGCCGACGGCGCGAACCAGTACGCACCCGGTCAGGGACTCGCCGTACTGCGCCACGCCGTCGCCGCCCACCAGGAGCGCTTCTACGGCCTCACGGTGGACCCGCAGACCGAGGTGATCGTCAGCACGGGCGCCACCGAGTCGATCGCCGCCGCGATCCTCGCGTTCGCCGGCCCCGGGGATGAGGTGCTGACCTTCGAACCGTTCTACGACTCCTACGGGGCCGTGATCGGGCTCTCCGGCGCCACCCACACCACGGCCCCGCTGTGCGCCCCGGACTTTCAGCCCGACGCCGCGAGCCTCGCGGCCGCGTTCAGCGACCGCACGCGCATCGTCGTCGTCAACAACCCCCACAACCCGACGGGCAGCGTCTTCACCCGCGACGCCCTCGAGCTGATCGTGCGGCTGGCCGCGCGCCACGGCGCGATCATCGTCACGGACGAGGTGTACGAGCATCTCACCTTCGGTGCGGAGTACGTGCCGATCGCGTCCCTGCCCGGGGCCGCGGAACGCACCCTGAGCATCTCCTCCGCCGGGAAGACGTTCTCCGTGACGGGCTGGAAGATCGGCTGGCTCAGCGGACCGGCCGAGCTCGTCGCCCAGGTCCGCACCGTCAAGACCTTCCTCACCTACACCTCGGGCACACCGTTCCAGGGCGCCGTCGCCCAGGGCCTGGCGCTGCCCGACGCGTTCTTCACGGAGGTCGCGGGCACCCTGCGGAAGAAGCGCGACCTGCTGGGCGAGGGGCTCCGCGCAGCCGGGTTCGACGTCGTCGAGCCGCAGGGCACGTTCTTCACCATGGTGGACGCCGCGCCGCTCGGCATCGAGGACGCCACGGACTTCGCGCGCCGCCTGCCGGGCCTGATCGGCGTCGCCGCCATCCCCGTGGCCATGTTCTGCCACGCCGAGGGCGCCGAGCACACCCGGTCCCTGCTCCGCTTCGCGTTCTGCAAGAAGTTCGACGTCATCGAGGAAGGCGCCCGGCGCCTGGCGACCCTGCGGGGCCGACTGTGAGCGACGGACCCGTCGCCGAACCCGAGGAGGGGCCCGACGGCGAGTACGAGGTCCCGACCCGTTGGCTCCCGGGGACGGGCGCGTACGCGGAACTCGACGAGGACGCCTACATCGAGGGCGCCCTGATCCTCAGCATCGGCGGCGCCCAGCAGTCCCACGTGGACCTGCGGCATCCCGGCCGAGTCTTCTACGAGTACCTGCAGCGCATCGCGAACGTCATCGACCTGGCAGCACCCCCCGGTGCTGCCCTGCGGGTCCTGCACCTCGGCGCCGGGGCCCTGACCCTCGTCCGCTACGTCCAGGCCACGCGGCCCGGTTCCCGGCAGGTCGCCGTCGACCTGGAGGCCGAGCTGCTCGACTTCGTCCTGGACGCCATGCCGCTGCCGGAGGGCACCTCGTGCGAGATCGTCGCCGGGGACGCCGCGGACGCGGTGCTCGAGCAGCCGGACGCAGCCTTCGACGTCGTCGTGCTGGACATCTTCGCGGGAGCGGACGCGCCCGCCCACCTGACCGGCCCGGACTTCGCGGCGCACCTGCTCCGCGTCTGCGCCGACGACGGCGTGGTGCTCGTCAACGTCGGCGACGACCCCCCGCTGGCCTTCGCCCGCGCGCAGAGCCGGCAGCTCTCGGCGCTCGCGTCTGCCACCGCCGTCCTGACCGAGGCGGCGATGGTGGACGGCGGGCAGGCGGGGAACGTCATCGTCGCCGCCCGCCGTACGGCGTGGCCGGCCGACTGGACACCGGCGCTGCTGGCCGCCGGGCCCCATCCGGCGGCCGTCCTGACAGGCCCGGACCTCGCGCGCTTCGAGGAGCCCCCGACCTAGGATTGCGGCCCATCCGCCGGAGCCGCCCAGACGAAGTACCGCAGGCAGGCGGTGCCGACGACGGCGGTACGCTTGTTCCGGACACCACACACCACGGGGAGGAGACGCATGGCCGGCCGCGGTCTTCCCTATCTCCGGGCACTCACACTCGTCTCGCTCATCCTGTCGGTGTCGGCCGCGTCCCACGTCGCCGCCGCCGGGCACCTGCCGCACTTCGGCGTGATCGTCCTGCTCGGCACGCTCCTCCTGCTCCCGATGATGCTGCTCACCCGCCGCGCCCTCTCCTTCCGGTCAGCGCTCCTCGCCATGGGTGCGGGACAGTTGCTGCTGCACACCCTCTTCGGCATGACCGCCGCTCCGGCCGTCTGCCAGAGCTCCTCCGCGATGCCCGGCCACCATGCGGCCTTCGAGCTCGCCTGCTCCCCCGCTGCGCAGGACTCGGCGGCCGCCGCCTCCGGGGGCCTCCTGATGCTGCTGCTGCACGCGCTCGCCACGGTGACCCTGGCCGTCGCGGTCTCCCGCAGCGACCGCGCGCTGGAGTTCCTCCGAGCGTGGCTCCGTCCGCTGTTCGTCCTTCCGGCGCTCCCCCCGCCGGCTCCGCCACGCCGTCGTCCCGTCCGGGACGTCCCGCCGCCCGTCGCCCCGCTGTCGGTGCACGCCTCGGTGCCGACCCTGCGGGGTCCGCCGCGCGCCTGCCCGCTGCCGAACTGACCCGGACGTCCCGACGACGGACCCGGGTTCCGGTGGCGAATCGCACCACGTTCCCAGTTCCGAAGCCGCTCCACGTCCTCCCGCCCACGCGGGCCGGAGCGCACCCTGCGAAAGGCAGTCCCATGACCTACCCCCGTTCTTCGCGCGCCCTCACCACCGGCGCCGTCGCCCTCGCCACCGCCGGCCTGATGACCGTCGGCCTCGGCGCGGCGAACGCCCACGTCAGCGTCGCCCCCAACACCACCACCGAGGACGGCTACGCGCAGCTCACCTTCAGCGTGCCCAACGAATCGGACACCGCCGGCACGAACAGGCTCGAGGTGCAGCTCCCCTCCGAGCAGCCCTTCACCTCGGTGCGCGTCAAGCCGGTCGAGGGCTGGACGGCCGAGGTGGTCACCGGCACCCTGCCCGAGCCCGTCACCACCCCCGACGGCGCCACGCTCACCGAGGGGCCCCTGTCCGTCGTCTGGACGGCGGAGGAGGGTGCGGAGATCTCGCAGCAGGAGTACCAGACGTTCTCCATCTCGGTGGGCCGCCTCCCCGAGGCCGGCTCCACGGTGCTGCTGCCGGCCATCCAGTCCTACACGGACGGTGAGGTGTCCGAGTGGACCCAGGAGACCGTCGAGGGCGAGGAGGAGCCCGAAAAGCCCGCTCCGTCCTTCGTGACCACGGCGGCCGCCGAGGGCGAGGACGCGCACGGCGGCCACGCCGCCGACGGCGCGGCGACCGACGAGGCCGTCGACACCGAGCAGGCGGCCTCGAGCACCGACGCCACCTCGGGCACGACGACGGCGGTCGGCTGGGCGGGCCTGGTCGCCGGGCTGCTCGGGCTGGCCGCGGGCGTCACGGCGCTCGTCAGGACGAGGCGCCGGGCCTGACCCGGGAGGAGGCCGGGCCGCCCGACCCGGCGGCCTGACCCCCTCCGGTCCGGGTGCGGGACGGGCGGTGTCGGCACACGCCGACACCGCCCGCATGGTGAGAGCCCGGGCCCGGGCCGTGCGTCAGTCGACGGCGGGTTCCAGGAACCAGAGGCGCGTCTCGCCGTACTTCTTGTCCGCGAACCGCTCGAGCCACGCGGGCCACTCCGGTTCCGGGGACCGCGACGACCGCTCGACGACGACCACCGCGCCCTCGGCCAGCCGCGACTCGAGGGCGCCGATCACCGCGAGCACGCCGTCCGCCATCACTGTGTAGGGCGGATCCATGAGTACGAGGTCCCACGTCAAATCCGGCGCCACGCGTTCGAGGTAGGTCTCCACCTTGGACCGGTGCACGCGGACCGCCGTCCAGCCCAGCACCCGGTTCACGAGGTCGGCGTTCTTCTGCGCGACGGCGGCGGCGCGGTCGGCGGACTCGACGAGGTCCACGGTGGCCGCGCCCCGGCTGGCGCTCTCCACGCCCAGGGATCCCGAGCCGGCGTAGAGGTCGAGGACATGCGCGCCGTGGATCACGCCGTAGGACTCGAGGCTCGAGAACAGGGCTTCCTTCACGCGGTCGGTGGTGGGACGGGTGCCGTTGCCCTCGACGCTGGTGAGGGTCGAGCCGCCCGCTGCTCCGGCGATGATGCGCGTCATACCGTCGACTCTATCGCCCGCCCGCCACGCACGCCCTACACCGGGTAGATGCTGGCGTCCTCGTGGCGGAACCCCAGGAACAGGCGGCTGCCGGGCACGATCCCGAGGGCGATGACGTCTGACGGCGCCACGTCCGCGGCCAGGCCGCCGGCGTGTACGCGGACCGAGTCTCCGCGGTGCTCGACGTCGTCGACCGCCGCCGGGAGGCAGACCGACCCGGGTGCCGTCGTGGCACTGCGGGACACGGTTATGCGACCCGGCCGGACGGCGAGCGCGAGGGGCCCACCCTCCGGGGCCGTGCCGGCCAGCGGCACCGTCCACCCGTCCCGCGCGGTGAAGCCGTCCGCCGTCCGGAGACCCGTCACGAGGTTCAGGCCGGCCAGGTGCGCACCGAACGCCGTGACCGGCCGTGTCAGGACGGTCGTCGTGGCCCCGGACTCGACCACGCGCCCGCCGTCGAGAATGAGCACGCGGTCCGCGAGGAGGAAGGCGTCGAGGGGGTCGTGGGTCACGACGACGGCGGAACGCTCCGCGAGGACGTCCCGGAGCAGGGTGCGGATGGCGGGGGCGACGGTGACGTCGAGGGCGGAGAGCGGTTCGTCGAGCAGGAGCAGGGCGGGGTCCGCCGCGAGTGCCCGGGCGACCGCGACGCGCTGCGCCTGCCCGCCGGAGAGCTGCCCGGGCCGCCGTCCGGCGAGGTCCCCGGCGTCGACGCGGTCGAGCCAGGTCAGGGCCGTCTTGCGGGCGCCGGTGCGGTCGACGCCGCGGCTCCGCGGGCCGAACGCCACGTTCTCCAGTGCGGTGAGGTGCGGGAACAGCAGCGCTTCCTGCGCAAGCAGGGATACCCCGCGGTGCCGCGGTTCCGTGAGCGTCCGTCGGTCCGGGCCGACGTCGAACAGGACCGTGCCGCCCAGGTCCGCCCGCCCCGCGGTCGGTGCGAGCAGCCCGGCGAGCAGGGCGAGCAGGGTCGACTTGCCCGCCCCGTTCGGCCCGAGGACGGCGAGGGTCTCCCCGGGGGCGAGCCCGAAGGCGACGTCGAACCCGCGATCGGCCAGCGTCGCTGCGAACGTGAGGCTCATGGGCGGGCCGCGTCCCGGGAGTTCGAGCGCGAGGGTGCCGCGAGGTCCCCGAGGGGCCGGACGCGGTGGGCCACCCCGACGACGGCGACGGCCACCAGCACGAGGATGAAGGAGAGGGCGACGGCGGCGTCCGGGTCGGTCTCGCGCTGAAGGTACACCTCGAGCGGGAGCGTCCGCGTGGTGCCCTGGAGGCTGCCCGCGAAGGTCAGGGTGGCGCCGAACTCCCCGAGGGCCCGCGCGAAGGAGAGCACCGCCCCGGACACGAGCGCCGGAAGCACCAGGGGCAGGGTGATGCGCCGCAGCACGGTCCAGCGCCCCGCGCCGAGGGTGGCGCCCACGGCCTCGTACCGCGTGCCGACCGTCCGCAGGGCTCCCTCGAGGCTGAGCACCAGGAACGGCAGGGCCACGAAGGCCTGGGACAGGACGACGGCGGTGGTGGTGAAGGCGATCTCGAGGCCCAGGGCGTCGAGGCTGCCGCCGAGCATCCCCCGCCGCCCGAAGGTGTAGAGCAGCGCGATGCCGCCGACCACGGGCGGCAGGACCAGCGGCAGCAGCACGAGGGAGCGCAGCAGCCGCTGGCCGCGGAACGAGGTCCGGGCGAGGACGAGCGCCATGGGCACGCCGCAGAGGATGCAGAGCACCGTCGCGGTCAGTGACGTCCGCAGGCTCAGCAGCAGGGCCGCCGTCGCGCTCTCCGAGGTGACGAGGGCGATGAAGTTCGCCCAGTCGACCCGGAGGGCCATCGCCACGACGGGCAGGACCACGAACAGGCTGCCGACGACGGCGATCGCCACCACCCAGCCGGGCAGGCGTGCGGCGTTCAGGGATCCGCCGTTCCCGGCTCCGGCGTTCGCGGGCATGACGTCAGGGTGCACCGAAGCCCGCCGCCTCCAGGACGGACCGCCCCGACGGGCCGGCCGCGAAGTCCACGAACTCCTGCGCGGTCGGGGCGTCGGCACTGTCGGCGAGGGCAGCGATCGGGTAGGTGGTCGGGACGCCGGCGGCTTCGGGGACGGCGATGCCGCGGACGGCGTCACCCGCCGCCCGCACGTCGGTCACGTAGACCAGCCCGGCGTCCGCCTCGCCGGAGGTGACCTTCCCCAGCACGTCCGTCACGGAGGACTCCTCACTGACGGGCTCCAGGTCCACGCCGGCGGCCTCGCCGACCCTGGCCGCCGCGGCCCCGCAGGGCACCTGGGGTGCGCAGAGCACCGTGCGGACGCCGGGCCGTGCCGCGTCGGCGAGGGAGGCGATCCCCGCCGGGTTGTCCGGTGGCACGGCGAGCTGGAGCGTGTTCGTGGCGACCGCCACCGGCTCCCCGGCGAGCAGGTCGGCGACCCTCGTCATGGTCGCCGCGTCGGCGGACGCGAAGACGTCGGCCGGCGCCCCCTCCCCGATCTGGGTGGCGAGATCGGACGAGCCCGCGAAGGTAAGCCTGACCTCCGTCCCCGGGTAGGCCTCCTCGAACTGCGCGGCAAGGTCCGTGAACGGGGCCGTGAGGGACGCGGCGGCGAACACGGTGATGCTGCCGTCGATCGCGTCGCCCCCCGAGGCGGCACCGTCCGGGCCGGCGTCGGAGCTCGTGGTGCCGCACGCGGTCAGGGCGAGCACGACGGCGACGGCGGCCGTCGCAGCTCCGATGCCACGACCCGGCGTCGGGCGCGTGCTGTTCATCCCTTGCCCGCCGGCGTCTCGATGATGACCGTGGTGGCCTTGACGACGGCGATGGCGATGGAGCCCTTCTCCAGGCCGAGGTCCCGCACGGCCTCGCTGCTCATGAGGGACACCACGCGGTGCGGCCCGCACTGCAGTTCCACCTGGGCCATGACGGTGTCGGTGATGATGTCCGTGACGATGCCGACGAAGCGGTTGCGGGCGGACCGGCCGATGTCCGACGGATCGCCCGGCAGCACGGCGTTGCGGCGTGCGAGGCCTGCGAGTTCCAGCGCGTCCACGACGGCCCGGCCCGAGGCGTCCTTGGCGCTGCCGAGGAGTCCCCCGTCGATCCAGCGGCGCACCGTGTCGTCGCTGACGGCGAGGAAGCGGGCCGCGTCTCCGATCCGTATCTGCGTCATGGAGGAGACCTTACCTCCTCAGACGCGGCGACTCACCCCTTCTCGAGGAAGGCTTCCTTCTCGGGGTTGAGGTACAGGTCGATGGCCAGCGCCAGGCCCGGCAGCTCGTGCAGGTCGGGGTCCGCCGCGACGATCTCCTGCGCGTCGGTGCGTGCCTTCTCGATGACCTTGCCGTGCTGGGTGATCTTCAGGAAGCGCAGCGCCGAGCGCCCGCCGGACTGCGAGGCCCCGAGGATGTTCCCCTCGCGCCGGAGTTCGAGGTCCTTCTGGGAGAGTTCGAAGCCGTCCGTGGTGGACGCGACGGCGGAGAGCCGCTCGCGGCTCGGGTGCTCCGGCTCCAGCTTCGTCACGAGCAGGCAGGTCCCCGCGTGCCCGCCCCGGCCGATGCGCCCGCGCAACTGGTGCAGCTGGGAGATGCCGAAGCGGTCCGCGTCCATGATGACCATGAGCGTGGCGTTGGGGACGTCGACACCCACCTCGATCACCGTGGTGGCGATCAGCAGCTGCACGGTGCCGTCCGCGAAGCGCGCCATGACGTCGGCCTTGTCCTGCGGGTCCATCCGCCCGTGGAGCATGGCGCTCGTGACGCCCTGCAGCTGCGGGATCCCTGCCAGGGAGTCGAAGAGCGCGACGACGCTGGTGAGCTCCTGCGCTCCCCCGGCCTTCCGGTCCCCGGTCGGCTCCCCGTAGAGCGCCTCGGGGGCGTCGTCGTCGGTCCTGCCGTTGTCGCCGATCTTCGGGCACACCACGTAGACCTGCCGGCCCGCGTCGATCTCCTCGCGGGCGCGCGCCCAGATGCGGTCGATCCACGCGGGGTGTTCCGTGAGCCCCACTTCGTGGGTGGCGATCGGGGACCGGCCGGCCGGCAGTTCGGAGAGCGTCGAGGTCTCGAGGTCCCCGAAGACCGTCATGGCGACGGTCCGCGGGATCGGCGTGGCGGTCATGACCAGCACGTGCGGCGAGGTGCGGGCCTTGGTCCGCAGCGAGTCGCGCTGCTCCACGCCGAAGCGGTGCTGCTCGTCCACGACGATCAGGCCGAGGTCGAAGAACTGCACGTTCTCGGACAGGAGCGCGTGCGTGCCGACGACGATCCCGGCCTCCCCCGACGCGGCGTCGAGCAGGGACTTCTTGCGCTGCGCCGTGGACATGGACCCGGTGAGCAGGACCACGCGCGTGCCGTCGAGGGCCCCGCCGAGCATGCCGCCCTCGGCCAGCGGACCGAGGGTCCGGGTGATGGACTGCAGGTGCTGGGCGGCGAGGACCTCGGTGGGCGCGAGCAGCGCCGCCTGCCCCCCGGCGTCGATGACCTGCAGCATGGCGCGCAGGGCCACGAGGGTCTTGCCCGAGCCCACCTCGCCCTGCAGCAGCCGGTTCATGGGGTGGTCCCGGGCGAGGTCCTCCGCGAGGGTGCGTCCGACGTCGCGCTGGCCCTGCGTCAGGGTGAAGGGCAGCCGGGCGTCGAACTGGTCGAGCAGTCCGCCGGCGGAGGGCGGACGCGCCGTCGCGTCCTCACGGGCGGCGAGCGCCCGACGGCGGGCGAGGGCGGCCTGGAGGACGAACGCCTCCTGGTAGCGGAGGCGGTGCTGGGCGCGGTAGGCGTCCTCGATCTCGGGCGGCCGGTGCACGAGTTCGTAGGCCGTGGCGAGGCTCATGAGCTTGTCCCGGCGGGCGATCGACGCCGGGATGGGGTCGTCGAGGTCGGCGAGCCGCAGGGTGTCCAGGACCACGCCCACGGCCTTGGCGATCTGGTCGCTGCTGAGCTTCTCCACCGCCGGGTAGACCGGGATAGGACGTTTGGCGCGGGCGGGGTCGTCGTCGCCCTCGTCGAGCAGCGAGTAGCGCGGGTTGGTGAGCGAGAGCCGGCCCCGGTAGAGCGTGGTCTTGCCGGAGAACATGGCCCGGACGCCGGGCTTGAGCTCGCGGGCGGCCGTGAAGCCGTTGAAGAACGTGAGGTTCATGCCGCCGAGGCTGCCGTCGGCGTCGTCGGTGATGACCACTTCCAGGAGCGTGCCCTTGCGCGTGTGCATGCGCCGCGAGTTGGCGGACTGCACCCGGGCGATCAGCGTCACCTCCTCGTCCACCGGGACCTCGGCGATGGGCGTCAGTTCCCCGCGCTTGAGGTAGGTGCGCGGGAAGTGGTTGAGCAGTTCGCCGACCGTGGTGATGCCGAAGTGCTTCTCCAGGTGCTTGGCCACCGGGCCGAGGCGCTTGTGAAGCGGCGCGTCGAGCTCGGATGCGGTCGCCTCCCGGGTTGTGCCCGTCACGGGCCGCACGACGTCAGGACTCACCGGCCTCGACTCCGACGGGCGCCACGGCGAGCTGGGTCACCGTGATGCTGACCGGTGTTCCCGCCTCGTGGATGAGGGCCAGGGCCGGCTCCGGGTCCGGGACGTGCACGTGGACGCGCCAGCGGTAGCCCTCCTCGACCTGCGTGACGGCGCTCATGATCACCGAGTCACCGATCTCGTCGAGGTGGAGGCGCAGGGTGGCGGCGTCCAGCGGGCTCAGGTTGATGGTGCACATGACCTCCACGCCGTCGGCGTCGCCGCCCAGGTGGATGTGCGGCGACTGGATGTCGTAGCCGTGCAGGCCGTCGAGGAGTTCGTCCTGCAGCTCCTCGCCCAGGGCCGCGGCGCGGAGCGCGTCGAGGACCAGGAGGAATCCCACGCCCCCGGCGTCCACCACCTTCGCCTCCGTCAGCGCGCCGAGCTGGCTCTCCGTGTCCACCACGGCCCGCAGCGCGGACTGCACGGCGGCGCTGAGGGTGAGGGCGAGGGCGGCGTTGCTGTCGTCGCCGGCGTGCGCGGACGCGGTCTCGGCGGCGCCGCGTGCACTGGCCTCGAGGACCGAGAGCATGGTGCCGGGCACGGGGTCGCTGAGGGCGGACCAGCTGCGGATCTGCGCGCGGTGCAGGGCGGAGGCGAGCAGCGGACTGGTGAGCCGCGTGGTGCCGTGCAGCGGTTCGGCGAGCGCGGAGAGGAAGACGGCGAAGAGGGTGCCGGAGTTCCCGAGCGCCTCCTCCATGGCGCCGCGGCCCGCGGCGGACAGCAGTTCACCGAGGTCGTCGGCGTCGACGTCGTGCGTGGCGCGTGCCGCGGAACGGACGGTGCGGTAGAGGTTGGTGCCGGTGTCGCCGTCCGCCACGGGGAAGATGTTGATCGCATTCAGGCGATCGCTGTGGTTGCCGAGGGACTCTTCGGCCTTGCTCAACCAACGCTTCATCGCGATCGCGTTCGCGGTGACCTTAGTGTGCAAAATGATCCCATCCCCTGAGAGCTGCGGCCTGTGACGCCAGTGTCACGAGCGGCTCGCCCGGCACTACCGAGCCTACCGCAGTGAACCCCGCGGGCAGCAGGGCCCTCCGCGGGAACGTGGCGAGGAGCCCGTGGTCCTCGCCGCCGCCGAGCACCCACTCCATGGCATCCAGGCCCAGCAGCGCGGCGGTCTCCTCCAGGGGGACGGCGTAGGGCCGGAGCGCTTCCGGGTCGAGGTCCAGCGTGACGCCACTCGCTGCCGCGATGCGGCCGGCGTCGCGGATGAGTCCGTCCGAGACGTCCAGCATGGCGGACGCGCCGGCGACGGCGGCGGCCGGGCCGAGCGCGAGGGGCGGGCGGGGACGCAGCTGGGCGGCGGCGAGCTCCTCGCGCGCTCCACCGAAGTCCTCGAGCGGGCGGCCGTCCTCGAGCAGGGCGAGGCCTGCGGCGGCGCGGCCCGGCGTCCCGGTGACCGCGATGATGTCCCCCGGCTGCGCGCCGGACCGGAGGACGGGTTCCCGTCCCTCGAGGCTCCCGGTGACCGCGGCCGTGACGACGAGCTGCGCCCCGGCGCCGAGGTCGCCGCCGACGACGCCGCACCCGGTCGCCCCGAGCTCGCGGATCGCGGCGGTCAGGCCGTCGGCCAGCTCCTCCACCCACGCCACGGGGGTGGAGGGCGGGAGGGTCAGGCTGACCACGAGCGAGGTGGCGCGGCCCCCCATCGCGTTGATGTCGCTGAGGTTCTGCGCCGCGCACTTCCAGCCGACGTCGTACCCGGTGGTGCGGTGCCCGTTGGGGCGCAGGAGCCGGAAGTCGTGGTCCTCGACGAGCGTGTCGATGCTGAGCACCGTCCTGCCGTCGGGTGCGGCGAGGATCGCGGCGTCGTCGCCGGGGCCGAGGAGGACGCCGTCCGGCGCGGGGAGGCGCGGGAAGATCCGGGCGAGGAGCTCGGCTTCAGTTACTTCACCAACGAATGCAGACACCTCCCTACAGTACGGTCGAACTGTAACTGACGAGGCTTATTGGTCCATTGTCGCGAGCGGCCTCACCTTATCCAAAATCCACCACTCTTCCCGACGAGCCCGGTAGTAGGGTCCCAGCGGAACGTCGTGTAAGCGAGACTTCCCGGAATCACCAGAATGCTCGTCCCTGGTTCGATCAGATATCCCGTGGGCGGGTGAACGAGCCACCCGGTGATGGGGTCGATGCCGAAACCGGTAACGGGATCAAGGAGAATGTCGGGCTCGATCTCCGCTTCCGGCCCCTCGGATGGCGACGGGGCGGGGGCCGGCACGGGCGCCGGTACGGGAGCCGGTACGGGAGCGGGAGGCTCCGGAGCAGGAGGCGCTGGTACCGCGG
>NZ_JBPKBO010000016.1:0-243400 GCF_051172775.1 Arthrobacter sp. Ld5 | reverse complement strand
AGGCATCGGGGTGGGCGTAAGTACGGGAATAGGCGTGACGGGCAACCGCAATGGCACCCGTGCGGGCGCAGTGGGCGCCCGCGTGACCTCAGGAGGGTCAGTCTGCTCAACAACAAATGAGTCGACGGCAGCGGCGGGTGCGAGCGGGAGCGAAAAGACAAGGATAAGGGCGAGGATCGTTGCCGCGAGAGGACGGAGCCTCACCCTGCCGTCAGTCATGATCCGATCTCCGGGTTCGCCGTGAGATAGTCGGCCAGGGAGTCGTCCTGCAGTGCCTCGCCCACCTGCGCAATGGCAGCATCGTCCTTGACGATGATCGACTGGCCGTCCCCGGAGGTCCCGGTGCCGAGGTTCGGCAGGGTGAAGAAGTCGATGTCGCTGGAGCGTACGCCGCGCAGGGAGACCGCCAGGGACCCGAGCTCGCCGGCATCGAGGCTGTCGTCCACGGAGACGAAGGGGGCCATTTGGTCGACCACCCGGTACACCTTCTGCGGATCGGTCAGCGTGTCCGCGGTGAGCAACTTGCCGATGACCGACTTCACGAACAACTGCTGGTTCTTGACGCGCTGATAGTCGCCGTCGCTGAATGCGTAACGCTCGCGGACGAAATTCAGTGCCGACTCGCCCTGCAGGGTGATAGGGCCGGCGGCGAAGTACTCGCCATCGCTTCCGCCGGACTGGAACGCGATGGGATTGTCGACCTCGACGCCGCCGAGGGCGTCGGTGAGGCCCTTGAAGCCCTCGAAGTCGATACTCGCCACGTGGTCCACGCGCACTCCGAACAATCCCTCGACCGTCTGGACCACGAGAGGTACCCCGCCCAGGCCCATCGCTGCATTGATCTTGGCCTCCCCGTGGCCGGGGATCTCCGTCCAGGTGTCTCGCATGATCGACATGACCTGGATGTCCTGGCGGTCGGCCGGGATGTGCATGAGCATCATGGTGTCCGACCGGCTGTCCGACGGATCTGCCGCCGCGACGTCACCCGGTCCCTCCGCAGTGGCCCGGGAGTCGCTGCCGAGCAGCAGGATGTTCAAGGCCCCTTCGGCCTCGGGGGCTACCGTGGGTCGGGACTCCTCGGCCGGGAAGGCCGTTTCGATTGTTTGCGTGTTCTGGTTGAAGGACTGCGCCAGGGAGAACAGGTACCCGCCCGCGGCGAGGGCGGCGACGACCACGAGCGACCCGACGATCAGGAGGGTGGTCCGCACCGGGTGCTTGCGCCGAGGCCGACGTCTGTCACTGGTCGTGTAGGGCTCGGTCGCGCTGGCATGGTCGTCGAGACTCAAAGGGCTCCCCCGGTCGTAGCAAAAATCAGTTCATGGTACGGCGTGAAGCTGAGGTGATCGTCCAGGCGCCGAGATCGGCGGGCCTGAGGGTGATCAGTGCCGCCGGCGTCGGACGGCGAGGACCACGACGGCGGCGAGCGCGGCGGCGATCAGGCCCGCGCCGATCCAGGCGACCGGCGCCAGGGACGCGGCCCGCTCCTCCTCGGCGGGGGCCGTCGCGCTGCTGCTCGCGGTCGGCGTGGCGGACCGGGTGGCGGGCGGAGTGGCGCTCGCCGTGGCGGTCTCCGTCGCCGGGGCAGGGCCGACGACGTCGGTCGACGCGGTCGGGGCCGGCGGGGTGGCCGTGACCGGTGTCGTGTCCTCCGCCGTCGCGGATGCCGTCGCCTCGGGCGAGGCCGACGGGGTCGCCGTCGCCGTCGGCTCGGCCGGGCTGGGGCTCGGTGCGGGCACCGGAGCCTCGTCGGCGACCGGCACGACCTCCCCGGTCACGGCGTCGTACCGGAGGTTCGTGTAGATGAGGGTGTCGGCGAACACGAGGTTGCCCGTCCCGGGTTCGATGAGGTGCCCGGTCCCTGGGTGCACGAGGAACCCGGTCCGCGCGTTGATGGCGAAGCCCGTGGCCGGGTCCGTCCCGGAGATCGCCAGCGGGTCGACGACGGGCGGGGCAGGCTCCCCGAACGTCGCGCCCGGCTGGGGCTGTTCCACGACGCGCTGCTGCTGCTGCTGGCCCGCGACGGCGGGCCGGACGGACGAGGGCTCGGATTCGACGGCCAGGGCGGCCGCCGGGGCGGAGAGGACGGCTGCTGTGAGGAGGAGGGCGACCGTGCCGGTCGTGGTCCTGAGGGAAGCGGCAGTCGGGGGGAAGCGATGGTGCGTGGTCATTCGTCCTCGGCTCGGGATCTCGCACGCGCGGGTTGGGGGCAACGCCGGGTGCGCGGGGGGAACCGGCGGCTGAGACTGGCTGCCGGCTCCTGAATCCTACTGTCGGCCGCTCCCGCCGCCCTGCTTCCTCCCGCTCCGGATGAGCCCGTGTCGTGCAGGCGCGGAGCCCGCGTCCGCCGCGGCAGCGCAGGACCACCGATAGGCTGGCACCATGCCTGCCCTCCGCCGCACCCTGACCTCCCTGCTGCCTGCCGTGGTCCTTCTGGCCGGGGTCACCGGGTGCTCCGCGGTGGTGGACGTGGACCCCGCCGGGGACGCCGCGAACGCCCGGTGCGCCGACGTGATGATCGCGCTGCCGCCCACCGTCGCGGAGAACGAGCAGCGCGAGACGAACAGCCAGGCCACCTCGGCCTGGGGGGACCCGTCCCGGGTGGTGCTGCGCTGCGGGGTGGATGTCCCGGGACCCACCACCGATCCCTGTGTCACCGTGAACGACGTCGACTGGGTGGTCCGCGAGGGCGACCCGGCCTGGACGGCCACCACCTACGGGCGCGACCCGGCGGTGGAGGTCCTGTTCGACCCCGACGAGGTCGCCTCGAGCACCGTCCTCGTGGAGCTCGGCGACGCCGTGTCGCGCGTCGACCAGGCGCGCGCGTGCGTCGGTCTCGCCGACGCGACCCCCGCGCCCACGGACGGCTGAGGCCCCGCCCGCAACCACACCACCCACTGCCAGGAGGCACCGTGAAAGCCGAGCAAATCTCCGACGTCTGCACGTTCCACGGCGAGGGCCCGTACTGGGATCCGCGCCGCGGCGAACTCCTGTTCGTCGACATGATGGAGGGCGACGTCCTGCTCCGCCATGAGGACGGCAGCATCGACCGGCACAGCGTCCACCCGCGGCTGGCCGGGGTCCTCCGCGGACGCACCTCCGGCGGCTACGTGATCGGCGTGGAGCGCGGCTTCGTGTTCACGGACGACTCCTTTTCGACCATCGAGCAGGGCCCCGAGGCCTTCGGCACCACCACGGTGCGCATGAACGACGGCGGCTGCGACCCCGCGGGCCGCTTCCTGTGCGGGTCCATGGGCTGGGAGGGCGGGTTCGGCGCGGGGAGCCTGTACTCGCTGGACACCGATCACACCGTGTCGACGCTCCTGACGGGCCTCACCGTGTCGAACGGGCTGCACTTCTCCCCCGCGGGCGACACCGCCTTCCTCAGCGACACCCCGACGGGGCGCATCGACGCCCTCGGGTACGACCTCGACGCCGGCCGGTTCACCGACCGCCGCACCTTCGCCGTCGTCGAACCCGCCCTCGGCATGCCGGACGGCATGGCGATCGACGCGGAGGGCGGCGTCTGGACGGCCCTGTACGGGGGCGGCGCCGTGGCCCGGTACGACGCCTCGGGCCGGCTCTCGGAGCACATCCCGCTGCCGGTCACCAACGTGACCGCGTGCGCGTTCGGCGGGAAGCACCTCTCGACGCTGTTCATCACGACCACGCAGGAGAACATCCCCGAGGGGTCGGAGCCGCAGGCCGGTGCGCTGTTCGCCGTCGAGACGGGCGTCGCCGGGACTCCCCTGCCGATGTTCCGCGGCTGAGCCCCGGGCTCCTCTTCGGACGTGCTTCACCCTCGAGCGCCGGCCGACGTGGTTCAATCCATGCAGCACGCGGACGTCCTGCGTGCACCTTCCCGCACAGCCGTCATCTCAACTCCGTGGGCGATGCACTGGGCGAGCACGGCCAGACCGCCCAGTTGTATGTGGGGCTCGTCGAGGTCTTCGGGATCTGGCAGATCTACCACTACCAGGAGTACTACGGCGAGGTTTGACGACGCCGCCCCTCAGCGCTGCCGACGGAGTGTCGGAGACGCTCAGTAGACTGACGGTCCACGCCGATCACGACGACAAGGAACGCACATGGCAGACACACTGGGAAGCCCGCAGTCAGAACCCGAGGGCGGCTTCGAGCGCGATCCCTCCGACTGGGTCACGGGCGACGAGCCGATGACGGCGGCACAGCGGAGCTACCTCGACACCCTGGCCCGCGAGGCCGGCGAGGAGATCCCCGCCGACATCAACAAGGCCGAGGCCTCCGAGCACATCGACCGGCTGCAGGGCAAGAGCAAGAGGGTCAGCGACTCCTGACCCGCACCGGTCCCACGTCCCGCTCACCCCGGGACGTGGGACCGGACGCAGGCCGCCCCCTACCGAACGCCGGCGAAGTTGAACTCGGTGCAGATGTCCTGGCCGAAAACGAAGCGCCGCACGGGCGCCGTGCGCGCCTCGGCGAGCGCGTCCGAGCCGGTGAAGCGGATGCCGGGCACGCCGTCGCCCACGAGCACCGGCGCCGTCGTGAGGTACAGGCGGTCCAGCAGCCCTGCCTCGAGGAAGCGTGACACGGTCTTGCCGCCGCCCTCGATGAGGATCTTCTCCAGTCCCCGCGCCTGCAGGACGGCGAGGATGCGTTCCGGCGCGAAATCCGCGGCGCGGACCCGCAGCACCTCCACGGTGGACGGCAGGCCGTCGGGGGTCACGGCGTCGGCGCCGATCACCCAGAGCGTGGGCACGCCGTCGTCGGCCAGGACCCGGGCCCCCACCGCGACGCGCGCCGAAGCGTCCAGGACCACCCGTACGGGGCTGGAACCGGGCACGTCGCGCACCGCCAGCGAGCAGTCCTCGGTGAGGACGGTCGAGGCCCCGACCACGACGGCGTCGACGAGAGCGCGCAACCGCTGCAGGTGCCCGTGGTCGCCGCGGTCCTCGTGGAGGCCGGCGTCGCCGGATCGGGAGGCGATGAAGCCGTCGAGACTCTGCCGCAGCTGGCCGACGACGAGCCGCCCGGGCGCCGCCGCGAGATAGCCGTACCGGTGGGTCAGTTCCTCCGCCTCGCCGGGCGCGGGCGCCGGAGGGACGGCGCCATGGAGCAGGGACCTCCAGGCATCGGCGGACGGCGGCGTGTCGTGCCGCATCCGCGCGCGCTTCGTCGCGAGGTAGCCGGCGTTCTCCGTGCGCTCGGACACGGGGAGGCCGCGGCGCTCGACGACGTCGATCCCGAGCTCCTCGAGGGCCTCCTCCTTCGCGGGATTGCCGGAGAGCAGACGGACCGCACGGATGCCGAGGTCCTGGAGGATCTCGGCCGCCTGGTCGTAGTTCCGGTCGTCGATGGGCAGCCCCAGCTCGGTGTTCGCGTCCACGGTGTCCACGCCCTGGTCCTGCAGGGCGTAGGCCTTGAGCTTGGCGAGCAGTCCGATGCCGCGCCCCTCGTGCCCGCGGACGTAGACGACGACGCCCCGCCCCTCCCCGGCGATGGCGGAGAGCGCGGCGTCGAGCTGCTCCCCGCAGTCGCAGCGCCAGGAGCCGAAGGCGTCCCCGGTGAGGCACTCGCTGTGCACCCGGACCAGGGGCGGCGCGTCGTGCGCGCCGTGCATGGCGTCGTCGATCCCCCGCGCCAGGGCCACGTGCTCCGTCCCGGCGCTGTCCCGGTAGCCCACCATGCGGAAGGTCCCGTGCCGGGTCGGCAGCACGGTCTCGACGACCCTCTCGATGGTGGCCGGCACGGGAGCCGATGCGGGGCGTGCGGATTGCAGGGACATGGAACAACCTTAGGAGCGGAGCGTGGTGACGCGAAAAGCAGGTCTGCCGGTGTCAACGGGCGGCGGGGCGTATTTATTGCTCGTCCGGGTGCGGGGAGGCGGGACGCCGGACGTCCGCGGCGGCCCGGCCCAGGACCTCACGGACCGCGAGGACGGCGGGGCGCCGGCCACCGGCGCGGCGCGCCGAGGTGAAGATGGAGCGCCGCGGGTCCTCTGCGAGGTCGAGCAGCCGCACGGGCACGTTCCGGCCCGTCCAGACCAGCTCCGGCATGAGGGCGACGGCGTTCCCCGATTCGATGAGGCGGACCTGCGCCTGCAGGTCCGCCGTCTCGTAGCGTACGTCGGGTTCGAAGCCCGCCCGGCGGCACGCCTGCTCTGCCCAGTGCCTCGACGCGGCGCCCCGGGGCTCCATGACCCAGGCCGCACCGGACGCCTCCGCCACCGACGCGATGTCCGAGTAGCTCCGGCCGGCGGGTGGCACGGCGAGCTGGATGGCGTCCTGCGTCAGTGCCACGTGGTCGAGCTCGGGGTGGCGCGGGGCGGCATGGCCGGGGTACTGCTCCGCGATCACGAGGTCGAAGTCCCGGGCGAAGGTCTCGTAGAGGGCGGTCTCGGGCTCGCGCTGCACCATTTCCACGCGGACGTCCGGGTAGTCCCGGCTCATCGCGGTCAGCGCGTCCGGCATGAGCGCGAGCGCGGCCGACTGGAACACCGCGACGCGGACCGTCCCCGACACCGTGGTGAGGGAGGCGGCGAGATCCGCCTCGGCCCGCTCGAGGGTCTCGAGCAGTTCGGCGGTATGCGCGACGAGGACCTCGGCCTGCGCCGTGAGGACCACGCGTCGCCCGGTCTTCCGCAGGAGTTGGACGCCCGCCTCCTTCTCGAGCTGGGCGAGCTGCTGGGACACGGAGGAGGGGCTGTAACTGAGGGCGGCGGCGACGTCCGCGAGGGTCCCGCGGATCTTCAGTTCCCGGAGTAGCCGGAGTCTGCGCAGGTCGAGCATCGACGTCCCAATCATTCGGTTGTGCTGATGAATACCGTTCGGTAATCATCGCTTCTCCTAATCGTACGTGCGGTCGATACTCGTAGGTAGCTGCTCCATTCCCGCGCCCGGCGCGAGCCGTCCGACCGAAAGCCGTTGCCATGACAACCCAGATCGAGCCCGCCATCTTCTCCGCCGGTCCCACCGGCTCCACGGACATCCCGGCCACGCTGCCGCGCGAGGCGATCGCCCTGGTGCGGCGCTGGCTGACCGAGGCGTCGAAGGTCCCGGTCGACACCTCCGCCCGGCAACTCGCCGGCGTTCTGAAGGACCCGGACGGGCTGGCCTTCACCGTCGGCTTCGTCGACGGCGTGATCCGCCCGGACGACCTCGCGGTCGCGGCCCGGAACCTCGCCGTGATCGCGCCGAAGGTCCCCGCCTTCCTCCCCTGGTACATGCGCTCCGCCGTGAAGGTGGGCGCCGCCGTCGCCCCCGTCCTGCCGCAGGTCGTCATCCCGATCGCCCGCCGCGTGCTGCGCGAGATGGTGGGGCACCTCATCATCGACGCGTCCGACGCCCGGCTGGGCCGTTCCATCGACAAGATCCGGCGCGAGGACGTCCGCCTGAACATCAACCTGCTCGGCGAGGCCGTTCTCGGCGATCACGAGGCCGGGCGCCGCCTGGCCGGCACCGTGCGCCTCCTCGAGCGCCCCGACGTCGACTACGTCTCCATCAAGGTCTCCTCCACGGTCGCCCCGCACACGGCGTGGGCCTTCGACGAGGCGGTCCGGCACGTCACGGAGAAGCTCGCCCCCCTGTACACGCTCGCGGCGCAGGCCGCGACGCCCAAGTTCATCAACCTGGACATGGAGGAGTACAAGGACCTCGATTTGACGATCGCGGTGTTCATGGAGATCCTCGACCGGCCCGAGTTCATGCACCTCGAGGCCGGCATCGTCCTGCAGGCGTACCTCCCCGACTCGCTGGCCGCGATGATCCGGCTGCAGGAGTGGGCTGCAGCCCGACGGGCCCGGGGCGGGGCAGGCATCAAGGTCCGCGTGGTGAAGGGGGCCAACCTTCCGATGGAGCAGGTGGAGGCATCCCTCCACGACTGGCCGCTGGCCACCTGGGGCTCGAAGCAGGACTCGGACACGCACTACAAGCGGGTGCTGAACTACGCCCTGCAACCGGGCCGCATCGAGAACGTGCGCATCGGCGTCGCCGGCCACAACCTCTTCGACCTCGCCTTCGCGTGGCTGCTCGCCGGCGAGCGCGGGGTCCGTTCCGGCATCGAGTTCGAGATGCTCCTCGGCATGGCGCAGGGGCAGGCCGAGGCCGTCAAGCGCGACGTCGGCTCCCTGCTCCTCTACACGCCCGTGGTGCACCCGGCCGAGTTCGACGTGGCCATCGCCTACCTCATCCGCCGCCTGGAGGAGGGGGCGAGCCAGGACAACTTCATGTCGGCGGTGTTCGAGCTCGCGGAGAACGAGGCCCTCTTCGAGCGCGAGCAGAACCGCTTCCTCGCCTCCCTGGAGGATCTCGACACGACGATCCCCGCGCCGAACCGGCGTCAGGACCGCAGTCTCCCCGCCCCGGCCCATCCGGGGTCGGGGTTCTCCAACACCCCCGACACGGACCCCTCGCTCCCGGCGAACCGCGCCTGGGGCCGGGCGATCCTCGAGCGGGTGGACGCCTCCGAGCTGGGGAACGACGTCGTCGCCGCGACGACGCTGACCCGTGCCGAGGACCTCGAGGACACGATCGCGGGCGCCGTCGCCGCGGCGGCGCCCTGGGGCTCGCTGACGGGCGCCGAGCGCGCCGCGGTCCTGCACCGGGCCGGCGACGCGTTGGAGGCGCGCCGGGCCGACCTGCTGGAGGTCATGGCCGCCGAGACGGGCAAGACGCTCGACCAGGCGGATCCGGAGGTCTCCGAGGCCGTGGACTTCGCCCACTACTACGCCGAGCACGCCCGCGAGCTCGACGACGTCGACGGCGCGTCCTTCTCCCCCGTCCGGCTCACCGTCGTCACGCCGCCGTGGAACTTCCCCGTCGCGATCCCCGCGGGATCCACGCTGGCGGCCCTCGCCGCCGGGTCCTCGGTGATCATCAAGCCCGCCCCGCAGGCGCGGCGATGCGGCTCCGTCATGATCCAGGCCCTGTGGGACGCGGGCGTCCCGCGTGAGGTCCTGCGCCTGGCGCACCTCGACGAGGGGGACCTCGGGCGCCGGCTCCTCGCCGATCCGCGGGTGGACCGGGTGATCCTCACCGGCGGCTACGAGACCGCGGAGCTGTTCCGCTCCTTCCGACCCGACCTGCCGCTGCTCGCCGAGACCTCGGGCAAGAACGCCGTCATCGTGACGCCCAGCGCGGATCTGGACCTCGCCGCCAAGGACGTGGCGCAGTCCGCCTTCGGCCACGCCGGCCAGAAGTGCTCCGCGGCCTCCCTGGTGATCCTCGTGGGCAGCGTGGCGACGTCGCAGCGGTTCCGCAACCAGCTGCTCGACGCCGTGGGCTCCCTGTCCGTCGGCTATCCCACGGACCCGAGCACGCAGATGGGTCCCGTCATCGAGCCCGCCGCCGGGAAGCTCCTCGACGGGCTCACGACCCTCGGGGAGGGCGAGTCCTGGGTGATCGAGCCGCGGCAGCTCGACGGCTCGGGCCGCCTGTGGAGCCCCGGTGTGCGCGTCGGCGTGCAGCGCGGGTCCACGTACCACCTCACGGAGTACTTCGGCCCGATCCTCGGCGTCATGACGGCGGCCACGCTGGAAGAGGCCATCGCGCTGCAGAACGACATCGACTACGGCCTCACCTCGGGCATCCACTCCCTCGACGGCCGGGAGATCGCCACCTGGCTCGACGGCGTGCAGGCCGGCAACCTCTACGTGAACCGGGGCATCACCGGGGCCATCGTCCAGCGCCAGCCCTTCGGCGGGTGGAAGAAGTCCGCCGTCGGTGCGGGCACCAAGGCCGGCGGCCCCAACTACCTCGTGGGCCTCGGGGCCTGGGCGTCGAAGGAGTCCCGGGCGCAGGGCGCTCCCCTGCCCGTCGTCGGGCCCCTGCTCACGGCCGCCCGCGCGGCCGGGCTTCCCGAGGCCGACGTCGCCCGGCTCGACCGCGCCGCGGCGTCCGATGCGGCAGCGTGGACGAGCGAGTTCGGCCGCGTGAAGGACATCTCGGGCCTCACGGCGGAGCGGAACCTCTTCCGCTATCTCCCTCACCCGGTGACGGTGCGCCTCGGCGCGGGTGCGCCGGTGGCCGACCTCGTGCGCGTGCTGCTCGCGGCCCGTACCGCCGACGCCCCGGTGAGCGTGTCGAGCGCCGTCGAGCTTCCCGTCGCGCTGCGGTCCGTCGTCCTGGCCCAGGCGGAGCACCTGACGGTCGAGGACGAGGGCGCCTGGCTGGCCCGGGCCGCGTCGCTCACGGCACGCCGCGTGCGGCTGATCGGCGGAGACGCCTCGGCCCTCGCGGCGGCCACCGGCGGGCGGCCGGACCTCGCGGTGTACGCGCAGCCGGTCACCGAGTCCGGGCGGATCGAGCTGCTGCCGTTCCTGCAGGAGCAGTCGATCAGCATCACGGCGCACCGGTTCGGAACGCCCGACGCCCTCACGGACAGCATCCTGTAGCGCCGTCGCCCCTCCCGCGGCCCCGGGCACCCGGAGCGCTCGGTGGGGCACCCGGCGCGGCGGCCCAAACCCGGTGTAACGCCCCCACGGGTCTGGGCGCCCGCCGCGGCGGTCCGGAACGAGGTCGACCGGTTACGACGGCCGGGTGTGGGTCCTGTGCGGCGTCGTGCGCGCGATTGACCGGCGGCACAGCGTGTCGTGCTGCGACACGCCGTCGTTCCACCTCGATCCCGGCGAAACACGTGCACGACGCCGCAGCGGCCTACCGCCCGCCGCTGTGCCCGACCACTGCGAGCAGCTGTCCCCTCGGCCGCCCGGAACCGGTGCCGGCAGCCGCGGCGAATCTGCCGTTCGTGGGGATGCTCAACAGGGCGTCCGCGGTCCGGCCGCTCGCCCCGTGGAACAATTGCCGGGAGCCCCCTGCCCGGAACCCGAAAGCACACCCATGCCGTCACCGCACGCCCGCTCCGTCCTCCCGGCACGGACCCGGTCCCTGGCGCCCGGACTGGCCGTGGCAGCCGCCGCCGTCGCCGTCGCCGTCTGGCTGGGAACACTGCAATCGGTTCTCGGGCCCCTGGTGATCGCGCTGGTGCTCGGCGTCCTGCTCGCCAACTCCTCCCTCTACACCCCCGCGCTCCAGCCCGGCGTCACTGCCGGCACCAAGAAACTCCTGCGGGCCGGGGTCGTCCTGCTGGGTCTCCAGCTGGCGCTGCCCGACATCGTGGCGCTGGGCCTGCCGGTCCTCGGCCTGATCGTCGCGTGCGTGGCGCTGAGCTACGTCCTCACCCTGCACCTCGGCCTGCGGCTCGGGCTCAGCCGCGCCGGCGCCACGCTCATGGCCGCCGGGTTCTCGATCTGCGGGGCATCCGCCATCGCGGGCCTCCAGAGCGTCGTGAAGGCGGACGACGACGAGACCGCCGGCGCCGTCGCGATGGTCACGCTCTACGGATCCCTCATGATCATCGTGCTGCCCGTGCTCGGCGGCCTGCTCGGGCTGGACGACGAGCGGTTCGGGATGTGGGCCGGCCTGGCCGTCCACGAGGTGGCGCAGGTCGTGGCCGTGGCCGGCACCGCCGGAGTCACCGCACTCGCCGTCGCGACGGTGGTCAAGCTCGGCCGGGTGCTGATGCTCGCCCCGGTCGCCGCCCTGGCGTCGCTCGGCGAACGACGGCGGGCGGCAGCACTCGTCGGAGCGGACCGGCCCGACGACGGCCCGTCCGGTGCTTCGACGAGCCGTCCGCCCGTGGTGCCGCTCTTCGTCCTCGGGTTCCTGGTCATGGTCGCCGTCCGCTCGCTCGGGATCCTGTCGGAACCGGTGCTGGAGGCGGGCCGGACCGTGACCACGGTCCTGCTGGCGGCGGGGATGTTCGGCCTCGGTGCGGGCATCGACGTCCGCCGCCTGCTGCGCACCGGAGGTCGCTTCGCCGCCGTCGGTGCGGGTTCGACCGTCCTCCTCGCGGGAGGCTCCCTCCTCGGCGTGCTCCTGGTGGCCTGAGCTCAGGCGAACGTCAGCGCAGGCCCGTGCCCCGCTCGAGGGCCAGCCCGATCAGCTCGTCGATGAGTTCGGTGTACCCGAGCCCGGACTTCGCCCACATCTGCGGGTACATGCTGATCGGGGTGAAGCCGGGCATCGTGTTGATCTCGTTGATCACCAGGCGCCCGTCCGGCGTGTAGAAGAAGTCCACGCGGGAGAGCCCCTCCCCGCCGATCGCGTCGAACGCGTCGGCGGCCAGGAGCCGGACGCGGTCGATGACCTCGGCCGGGAGGTCCGCGGGGCACGTCAGCTCGGCGGCGGCGCCGTCCACATACTTCGCCTCGAAGTCGTACCAGGCGTGGTCGCCGGGCTGCATCGCGATCTCCCCGGGCAGCGACGTGCGCGGGGCGTCGAGCCCGCGCCCCTGCAGCACTGCCACCTCGATCTCGCGCCCGACGATGCCGGCCTCGATGACGACCTTGGGGTCGAACACGCGTGCCGCCTCGATCGCGGCCCGGAGCCCGTCGACGTCGTCCACCCGGGTGATCCCCATGGACGAGCCCGCCCGCGCCGGCTTCACGAACAGCGGGAATCCGAGCGCCACGGCGCGCCGCACGCAGGCCTCGGGGTCGGTGCGCCACTGGCGGTCGGTGACGACGTCGTACGGGCCGACGTCGAGCCCGGCGGCCTCGAACACCACCTTCATGTAGTGCTTGTCCATGCCGACGGCGGAGGCCAGCACGCCCGCGCCGACGTAGCGCATGTCCGCCAGCTCGAGCATGCCCTGCAGGGTGCCGTCCTCGCCGAACGGACCGTGCAGCAGGGGCAGGACGACGTCGACGCCGCCGAGGCTCTGGGGCACGGAGCCGGGTGCGGCGATGAGCAACTCCTGGCCGGCTCCGCCGTCGACCGCGGAGCCCATGACGACGGCGTGCTCGGTCGCGGTGACCTCGGGCAGCACATCGGAGCGCAGGGACCACGCGGACGGGTCCGCGGAGACGAGGGACCACTGCCCGGAGCGGGTGATGCCCACGGGTACGACGTCGTAGCGGGTGCGGTCGATCGCCTCGAGGACGCCTGCGGCGGTCACGCAGCTGACGGCGTGCTCGCTCGAACGTCCGCCGAAGAGGACGAGGACGCGGGGTTTGCCGGAACCTGCCGGGGTGCCGGTGGGTGCGGTGCTCACGGTGGTCACGGGGTGGGATCGCCTTCCGGCTTGAGGTTGCGGGCCAGCAGGCGCGGCCCGAGGTCGCTGACGGACAGGCGCCCCTGGAGGACGGCCACCACTCCCTCGGTGATGGGCATGTCCACCCCGTGCTGGTGGGCGGCGTCCAGGACGGCCTGCGCGGACTTGATGCCTTCGGCGGTCTGGTTCATCCTCGCCGTCACCTCGTCGAGGCTCAGCCCCTGCCCCAGCAGGTGCCCTGCGGTGTGGTTGCGGGACAGCGACGACGAGCACGTGGCGATGAGATCCCCCATCCCGGCGAGGCCCGCCATCGTCTCCTGGTGTCCCCCGAGGGCGACGGCGAGGCGGGTGGTCTCGGCGAGGCCGCGCGTGATGACGGAGGCCTTGGTGTTGTCGCCCATGCGGCGGCCCTCGCACATGCCGACGGCGAGCGCGATCACGTTCTTCACGATGCCGCCGATCTCCACGCCGATCACGTCGGTGGAGGTGTAGGGGCGGAAGTAGGAGGCCGTGCAGGCCGCGGCGATCCAGGCGGCGGTGTCGTGGTCGGAACAGGCGACGACGGACGCCGTCGGCTCCTCCCGGGCGATCTCCAGGGCGAGGTTGGGGCCGGACAGCACGGCGATGCGCTCCGACGGCACGGCGAGTTCCTCGGCGATGACCTCGCTCATGCGGGCGTCGGTGCCGACCTCCAGGCCCTTCATGAGGGACACGACGACGGCGTGGGGCGCGATGAGGTGGCGCCAGGCCGGGAGCTGGGCGCGCAGCGACTGGGCGGGGACGGCGAGGATCACGAGGTCGCTGCCGGCGAGGACCGCTCCGACGTCGGCCGACGCGGCGACGTTCGCCGGGAGCCTGGTCTCCCCGAGGTAGCGCGAGTTGCGGCGCTCGGTGGTGATCTCGGCGGCGACCTCGGGCCGGCGGGACCACAGCATGACCGGGGTCTCCGGGGATGCATCGGCGAGGACCTTCGCGAAGGTCGTCCCCCAGCTCCCGGAGCCGAGGACGGCGATCTTCGCGGGCCGCGCTCCGCGCTCGTCGGCGCTCATGGCGTCCCTCCGGGGACCGGTCCGACGTCGTCCCCGTCGGTGCGCCCCTCGAAGTCGCGGCCGGTGAGCTTCTGGTGCTTCTTCGTCGGATCCCAGCGCTCGGCGGGCGGCGTCTCGCCCCGCAGCTCCGCCAGCAGCACGGTGATGGCATCGACGATGCGTTCGGTCGCGCCGTCGAGCGTCGTCTTGGTCAGCGGAGCGTCCCGGAACTCGGCGAGGTCCACCGGGTCACCCACGAGCACGCGGACCCGCTTCCGGGGGAAGAGGTGGAAGCGCTTCGCGTAGCGCGGGAAGACCTCCTGCGCCCCCCAGTGCGCGATGGGCACCACGGGCGCGCCGGTCTGGAGGGCCAGCCGGGCGGCACCGGTGCGGCCCTTCATGGGCCACATGTCCGGATCCCTCGTCAGCGTGCCCTCCGGGTAGATGATGATCCCGCCGCCGTCGTCGAGTGCGTCGCGGGCCGCCTCGAGGGAGCGGTTGGCGCCCGCCGAGGTGCGCTCGACCGGCACCTGCTTGATGGTCCTCAGGATGGACCCGATCACCGGCACGTCGAACAGCGTCGCCTTCGCGAGGAAGCGCGGCATGACGCCCTGGTTGTAGAGGAAGTGCGCCACCACCACCGGGTCGATCTCGGTGACGTGGTTCGGGCACACGATCATGCCCGTGCCGCGCGGCAGCTTCTCCTGACCGTGCCACTCCTTGGCCATCAGGCCGTTCATGACCGGCCTCACCCAGGAGGCGAGGAACAGGAACATGGCTCGTGAGCCCCGTGACTCCCCCATGCTGCCGGGCGCCTAGGCGAGTGCCACGGCGACAGCCGGGGCGTCCTCCGTGACATCGAAGTCCGCGCCGAGGCCCTCGAGCTTGTCCTGGAAGCGCTCGTAGCCGCGGTTGATGAGCTCGATGCCGGTGACACGGGAGACGCCGTCGGCGGCGAACGCTGCGATGAGGTGACTGAACCCTCCTCGCAGGTCGGGGATGTCGATCTCGGCGCCGTGCAGCTGCATGGGACCGGAGATGACCGCCGAGTGCAGGAAGTTGCGCTGCCCGAACCGGCACGGGACGCTGCCGAGGCATTCGCGGTGCACCTGGATGCTCGCGCCCATCCGCAGGAGGGCCTCGGTGAAGCCGAAGCGGTTCTCGTACACCGTCTCGTGGACGATCGAGACTCCGGTGGCCTGCGTGAGGGCGACGACGAGGGGCTGCTGCCAGTCCGTCATGAAGCCGGGGTGCACATCGGTCTCGAGCACGAGCGGCTTCAGGGGACCGCCCGGGTGGTAGAAGCGGATGCCGTCGTCGTCGACGTCGAAGGCACCGCCGACCTTGCGGTACGTGTTGAGGAAGGCCGTGAGGTCGAGCTGCCGCGCGCCCTCCACGTAGATGTCGCCCTTCGTCACGAGCGCGGCGGAGGCCCAGGATGCCGTCTCGTTGCGGTCGGAGATGGCCTTGTGGTTGTACCCGGTCAGTTCCTTCACGCCCTCGATGCGGATGACGCGGTCGGTCTGCACCGTGATGATCGCGCCCATCTTCTGCAGGACGGCGATGAGGTCCATGATCTCGGGCTCGACGGCGGCACCGGAGAGCTCGGTGATGCCCTCCGCGCGGACCGCGGTCAGGAGTACCTGCTCCGTGGCCCCGACGCTGGGGTACGGCAGCGTGAGCTTGGCACCGTGCAGGCCCTTGGGCGCGGAGATGGAGATGCCGCCCGGGCGCTTGTCGACGACGGCGCCGAAGTTGCGGAGGACCTCCATGTGGTAGTCGATCGGCCGGTCACCGATCTTGCACCCACCGAGGTCGGGGATGAAGGCCTCGCCGATGCTGTGCATCAGGGGCCCGCAGAAGAGGATGGGGATGCGCGAGTCGCCGGCGTGCGCGTCGATGTCCTTGGACATCGCCATCTTGGCGTCGCTCGGGTCCATCGTGAGGTCGCCGGTGGTGGGATCCTTGGTGACCCTGACGCCGTGCAGCTGCAGCAGGCTGGTGACGACGTCGACGTCCTTGATCTCGGGGACGTTGCGGAGCACCGATGGTGAGTTGCCCAGGAGCGATGCCACCATCGCCTTCGGCACCAGATTCTTCGCCCCACGGACGAGGACTTTGCCGTTGAGCGGAATGCCGCCTCGGATGGTCAGAACGCTACCCATGAATACCTGTTTTCCTCATACGTCGAATCCCCGCGAACCCGGAAATACCCCTCCAAGCATAGGAGTACCGCCGGGCAGACAAAAAACAAGGGTACGGGGTGCACTCCCTGCTCCCCAACAGGAACCTCCCGGGCTGCGTCCTCATTCCGTCCGGTTCCCGGCGCGCCTGTGAGTTGCGCGACACCCGGGCAACCCGGGCGCCCGCGGTCTCACCCGGTGTCAGGTGCGGATGGGAAGGGTGGTCGGCTTGTGGGCGGGGCGGCGTGCCTCGAACGCCGTGATGTGCTCCTCCTGGCGGAGCGTGAGGCCGATGTCGTCGAGCCCCTCGAGCAGGCGCCAGCGCGTGTAGTCGTCGAGCTGGAAGGGCGCAGTCACGGACCCGCACTGCACGGTGCGGGCCTGGAGGTCCACCGTGACGGTGGCACCCGGCTCGTTCTCCAGGACCTTCCAGATGAGTTCGATGTCGTCCTGGGCGACCTGCGCGGCGACGAGCCCCTGCTTGCCGGAGTTGCCGCGGAAGATGTCGGCGAACCGCGAGGACAGGACGGCCTTGAAACCGTAGTCCTTCAGCGCCCACACGGCGTGTTCCCGCGAGGAGCCGGTACCGAAATCGGGACCGGCCACCAGGACCGAGCCCCGGGAGTAGGGCTCACGGTTGAGGATGAAGTCCTCGTCCTTGCGCCAGCCGGCGAAGAGCGCGTCCTCGAACCCCGTGCGCGTGATGCGCTTGAGGTAGACGGCGGGGATGATCTGGTCCGTGTCGATGTTGCTCTGGCGCAGCGGCACGCCGATGCCGGTGTGCGTGGTGATCTTCTCCATGGCGGGCTCCTAGGCTGCGGTGATGGTGGTGGGGGCGGCGTGGGCGCCCGTGCCGCGCGCCTCCGTACCGGCGGGGCGCGGGGGCAGGTCCGACGGCGAGCTGAGCGTGCCGCGCACGGCCGTCGCGGCCGCGACGACCGGCGAGACGAGGTGGGTCCGGCCGCCCTTGCCCTGGCGACCCTCGAAGTTCCGGTTCGACGTCGACGCGCAGCGCTCCCCCGGCGCCAGCTGGTCCGGGTTCATGCCGAGACACATGGAACACCCGGCGAACCGCCACTCCGCCCCGAAATCCGTGAAGACGCGATCCAGGCCCTCCGCCTCGGCCTGCAGGCGCACGCGTGCCGAGCCGGGGACCACCATCATCCGCACCGCCGGGTCCTTCTCGCGGCCCCGGATGATGTCGGCGGCGATCCGCAGGTCCTCGATGCGGCTGTTGGTGCAGGAGCCGAGGAACACGGTGTCCACCCGGATGTCCTTCATGGGTGTGCCGGGCAGCAGGGCCATGTAGTCCAGCGCACGGCTGCACGCGGCCTTGTCGTTCTCGTCGGCGAAGTCGTCGGGCGACGGCACGGCCTGCGAGAGCGAGACGCCCTGCCCCGGGTTCGTGCCCCACGTGACGAAGGGCTCCAGCTCGTTCGCGTCGAGGAAGACCTCCGCGTCGAAGGCGGCGTCGTCGTCGGTGCGCAGCTCGCGCCACTCCGCGACCGCGGCATCCCAGTCCGCGCCCTCGGGCGCGTGCGGGCGGCCCTTGAGGTAGGCGAACGTCGTCTCGTCGGGGGCGACCATCCCGGCCCGCGCGCCCGCCTCGATCGACATGTTGCAGATGGTCATGCGTGCTTCCATCGACAGCGCCCGGATGGCCGACCCGCGGTACTCGAGCACGTAGCCCTGCCCGCCGCCGGTCCCGATCTTGGCGATGACGGCGAGGATGATGTCCTTCGAGGTGACGCCCGGCTTCAGCGTCCCCTCGACCGTGATGCCCATGGTCCTGAAGGGCTTGAGCGACAAGGTCTGGGTGGCCATCACGTGCTCCACCTCGGAAGTGCCGATGCCCATGGCGAGGGCGCCGAAGGCGCCGTGCGTGGAGGTGTGCGAATCGCCGCAGACCACGGTCAGTCCGGGCTGGGTGAGGCCGAGCTGGGGTCCGACGACGTGCACGATGCCCTGTTCGGCGTCGCCGAGCGAGTGGAGCCGCACCCCGAACTCCCTGCAGTTCGCGCGCAGGGTCTCGATCTGGGTCCGGCTGGTGAGATCGGCGATGGGCTTGTCGATGTCCAGCGTGGGCGTGTTGTGATCCTCGGTGGCGATGGTCAGGTCGGGCCGGCGCAGCGGCCGCCCGGCGAGGCGTAGACCCTCGAAGGCCTGCGGCGAGGTGACCTCGTGGATGAGGTGGAGGTCGATGTACAGGAGGTCCGGCTGGGCCTCCGCACCGACGACGTCGCCCTTGCGCACCACGTGGGCGTCCCAGACCTTCTCTGCCAGCGTCTTGCCCATGACCATCGTCCTTTTCCGCTCCGGCGTCCGGACCCCGGTGGGGAACAGCGGCCGGAACTCCTCGTGTCCTCAACTCAACCAGCGCCCGCCGACGAGTGCCACCCCGACGGCTTGCGTCTCAGATTATGAGACGGCAGTATCATCTTATGGACAATTCTAGCGGCGTCGGCGTCATCGACAAGGCCGCCCTCGTGCTCGACGCCCTCGAGGCCGGGCCCACCACCCTCGCCCAGCTCGTCGCCTCGACCGGCCTGGCCCGGCCGACGGTCCACCGGCTCGCCCTCGCCCTGGCCCACCACCGGCTCGTGGGCAGGGACATGCAGGGGCGGTTCGTCCTCGGCAGCCGGCTCGTGGAGCTGGCCTCGGCCGCTGGCGAGGACCGCCTGATCGCCTCGGCGGGGCCGGTGCTCCTCGGCCTGCGGGACGCGACGGGTGAGAGCGCCCAGCTGTTCCGGAGGCAGGGCGAATGGCGCGTCTGCGTCGCGTCCGCCGAACGTCCCGTGGGTCTGCGTGACACGATCCCGGTCGGGACGCAGCTGTCCATGAAGGCCGGATCGGCCGCACAGTGCCTCCTGGCCTGGGAGGACCACGACCGCCTGCTCAAGGGCCTGCAGGACGCACGCTTCACGCCGACCGTGCTGGCCGGTGTGCGGCGCCGCGGGTGGGCGCAGAGCCTCGGCGAACGGGAGAACGGCGTCGCCTCCGTGTCGGCGCCGGTCCGCGGTCCGTCCGGCCGCGTGATCGCCGCCGTGTCCATCTCCGGGCCGATGGAGCGCCTCACCCGCCAGCCCGGCCGCATCCATGCCGAGGTCGTCTCGGATGCCGCGCGCCAACTCACCCTTGCCGTGGCGAAGGCCGCGGACTGACATGGGCGGAGAGGTTCCCGGGCCCGGGCATCGGTATGCGATCTTCCTGCGGGGCGTGAACGTGGGCGGGGTCACCATCCGCATGGCCGACCTCCGGGACCTGCTCGCCGGCCTGCCGGTGCAGGAGGTCGCCACGGTCCTCGCGAGCGGCAACGCCACCTGCTCGTCCACGCTCGAAGCCGCGCAGCTCAGGGACCGGGTGGAAGAGGCACTGCGCGCACGCTTCGGCTATCAGGCGCGTGTGATCGTCGTCGAGCACTCCGAGCTCGCCGGCATCGCGGCATCGGTGCCCGGTCAGGACAGCCCCGCCACGCACTCGTACGTCACGCTGTTCACGGGACCGGCGGACCGTGCGGCGTTCGTGGACGAGGCCCGCAGCCTCGGAGAGGATCCGGTGATCCTCGCCGGGGCCGCGATCGCCTGGTTCCCGCCGAAGGGCAGATCCACCGAGGTGCCCCTCGCGAAGCTGCTCGCCCGGACACGGCACGCCTCGAACTCGACGACGCGGAACATCAACACCGTGGAGAAGGTGCTGCGTCTCCTGGGGTGAGGCTTGGTAGGGTTCCAGCACGCGACGATCCAGCCGAAGGACACCCATGCGACTCATCGCGCAGGACTGCCACCAGCTCGAGCGGCAGAAGGGCTCCCACGGCTTCGTGGTGGTCGGGTCGGGGCGTGCCGCCGTGATCGACCCGGGCCTGACATCCGGGTCCGACGGCGTTCTCGCCGAACTGCGGGCCGGCGAGGCGACGACGGGTCCCATCACCGACATCGTCCTCACCCACTACGACCCCGACCACGCCCAGGCGGCGCGGCGCCTCCAGGACGCACTGGGCGCGAGCGTCTGGATCGGTTCCGCCGACGCCGGGGTGCTGCGCGGCAGCATCCGGCCGAGGACCGTGCTGCGGCGGGCGCTGCGCCGGATCATCCGCGTCGAGCTCCCTGACCACGTCCGCGAACTCACCGGGTCCGGCGAGATCTTCCCGGGGCTCGGGTACTTCCCCACTCCGGGGCACACCCCGGGACACTACGCCTACCAGTGGCGCGGGGTCCTGTTCACCGGCGATGCCGCCAGGGTGTCGGCGGGCGGGGGTATCCGGGACTTCTACGCGCCCCTCGACGACGACCGTCCCGTCGCCGCGCGGACCGTGCGGCGTCTGGCCGAGCACATCCGGGACGGCTCCGTGGACTGGGTCTGCTCCGGTCA
Source organism: Arthrobacter sp. Ld5 (assembly GCF_051172775.1). Lineage (NCBI taxonomy): Bacteria > Bacillati > Actinomycetota > Actinomycetes > Micrococcales > Micrococcaceae > Arthrobacter > Arthrobacter sp. Ld5. The sequence goes on along the minus strand of NZ_JBPKBO010000016.1, from coordinate 222,795 downwards.
CAGCCCGATCGCCCGGGTCACCCTGTCGACATCCTGACCATGGCCCTCCCCGGCGTGCTGCCGGGGAGGGCCATGGTCTCCGGACACGGATGATCCCGTCCCCGGGATCTGCCCGGAGGACGGGATCACCGATGCGGTCAGCTCGCGGACGCCAGGGCGCGATCCTTCAGCTGGACGAACTCGGGCTCCGTGATGGCGCCGGCCTCGAGCAACTCCCTCGCCTTCGCGATCTCCTCGGCCGAGGACGGGGTGGCCACGCTGCGAACGTAGTTGTCCATCGACTCCTGGGCTGCCTGCCGACTGGCCAGTTCACGCTCGGCCATGCCGCGCCCACGCGCCAGCAGGTAGGCCACGGCGGTGATCAGGGGGATGAAGATCAGGCCCAGCGCCCACAGCGTCTTCCACCATCCGGAGAGCTCGCGATCACGGAAGAGATCCACGATGATCTGGAACAACACGATCAGATAGGCGAAGAACACCATGATCGCGAAGGACGCCCATATGATGTTCCAAATGTTTTCCCAGAACTCCATCTGTCCACTCCTGTCGGAATTCGAAAAGGGCCGCGGTAACAGGTGGACCGGTGCGGCTCGGGTATTCCCAGTGTGGTGATCCACCACCCCGGGGCAAAGGGCCGAAGGTCCTTCGGGCGCTCTCACCCGCGGGGGACGGCACCGTCAGGGCGAGCGGCTGGCTACCATGAATACATGGGTGGGAATAGCATCGGGCAGCGCAGCCCAGCGTTCGTCAGGGATCTGGACAAGCGGGTCCGGCGCCGTGCCGTGCTGCTGATGCTCATACGGCTTATCGTTTTCTGCACAATTCTCCTCGGCACCTATTTCCTCATTCCCGTCGAGGGATTCGACGAGGAGAATCCACTCGCCGCGTGGGTCCGCCTGGTCGCCGTGGTGCTGGTCTTCCTCGCTGCCATGGCCCTCCAGCTGCAGTTGATCATGGCCGCGCGGATCCCCCAGATCAGGGCGGGCGAGGCCGTCGTCGAACTGATCCTCGTCCTGTTGTGCCTGTTCGCGCTGCTCTACGTCTCCATGTCCGTGACCGACGCGACGGCCTTCAGCGAACCGCTCAGCCGGGTCGACGCGATGTACTTCACGACCTCCACCTTCGCGACCGTGGGGTTCGGGGACATCACGGCGCGGAGCGACCTCGCCCGGGGGCTCCTCACGGTCCAGATGCTGGCCGATCTCGGCGCCCTGCTCCTCATCGGCAAGGTCGCCTTCTTCGCGGCCTCGAAGCGGCTGTCCCAATAGCGGGGACGGCGGCTCGTGTGCTGCGTCAGCCGCGCTGTGAGGCCGCCCCCACCGCCGCACTGAAGGCGTTGCTGCGCTCCACCTCGTCCAGCACGGGCCGCAGGACGACGTCGTCCGCCGCACGCGAGCACGCGGCCAGCAGCTTCCGCCGCACCCTCGCCGCGCGCCTCCCAGCACCCCAGCGCGCCAGGAGCCCCGCAAGGACCCCCAGCAGGAGCCCGGCCGCCAGGCCGCCGAGAATCAGCAGGGTGGGCAGCGGGAAGCCCTCCACCCGGGGCACCTCCGGTGCGGGCAGCTGCAGGAACGCGAGAGCAGCCAGGAGGCCGAGCCACACGAGCCCTGAGGCGAGGGCCGCGAAGGCGATCCACTGCAGGACGCCGAAGACGCCCCACGCCTTGCTCCGGCCGGTCTCGAGGTCGGTGCCGGTGACCGCCGCATCGAGGGCATCCGTCAGCTCGGGGGCGGTCGTGCGGGCAGCGTCGCGGACCGAGGTGTGCCACGGCTCGCGGAGCCCCGTCGCGGCCTCGTCTCCGAAGGCGCGCAGGGCCTGGCCCACGCGCGCCTGCTGCGCCGGGTCACCGGCGGGGAGCGAGGACCGGCGGAGCTCGGGGACGAGGTCCTGGCGGCGCAGGTTGAGCCGGCGCAGCGGGTCCGGGCGGAGCCCGGACAGCCAGCGGGTGACCGGCCAGCCCGCGGTCGCGTGGACGTCCCTCCGGTAGGCGCTGCGGACGGCGTCGACCACCACGGGCACACCGGCGGCCCTGCCCAGTTCGGCGGACAGGGCCTCCCGCGCGGCGTCGGACGGTCCCGCGGTGCGCTGTGCCGCGAACGGGAGCAGATCGCCGACCGCCCGCTCGGCGTCGGCCGCGACCCTGCGCATCGCCGCGGCCCGGGTCTCGGTGAGGTCCCTGATGGTGGCGGCGAGTCCGCCTACTCCCTCGCCGGTCCGGGCGGACACCGGGACGACGTCGACCCCCGGCAGCCCCTCGCCGGCGAGGATGCCGGCGAGGGAGGACGTCACGGCCTCGAGGTCCTGGGGGTCCAGCCGGTCCGCCTGGTTGAGGGCCACGAGGATCACCGCCTCGTGGGTCGCGAGGCCGCGCAGGAAACCGTGGTGGAGCGCCGCATCGGCGTACTTCTGGGGGTCGACCACCCAGAGCAGCACGTCGACCTGCCCTGCGAGGCGCTCGACGGTCTCGCGGTGCGCCAGCGCGGTGGAGTCGAAGTCGGGCAGGTCCAGGAGGATGAGCCCCGCGGTGGACGTCGCTGCGGGCGGACCCGAGGGGCCGGGCTCTGCCCCGGTCGACGGCGTCGAGGGGCGCTGCCGCCGGCGGAAGAACCCGCGGCGGGACGCGCGGTCGCCGGAGCCGGCCACAGCCTCCGTGGCGGAGCCGGAGTGCGGCTCCCGCCGGCCGGGGGCGGGACGATCCTCGGGCACTGCGACGGCGCTCCCTCCCCCGGGTGCCACGGCCTCGAGCACGCGCGGTCCCCGGACCGGACCTCCCGCGACGAGCGGGGCGCCCTCGGGCAGGGCGACGCGCTGCCTGATCTCCAGCCAGTCGAGCAGCTCGTCGCTTCCGCTGCTGCCCCAGACGAGGGCCAGCGGTTCCGACGTCGTGGGCCGCCGGACCGCGACGCGGGCCGCCCCGGTGCCGCTCAGCGCGTTGACGAGCGAGGACTTGCCGCTGCCGGTGGGCCCGAAGATGCCCACCACCGTGTGGTCCGCCGAGAGCGAGCGGCGCCGGCCGGCGCGCTCGAGCATCCGGCGCAGCCGCTCGAGCTCCTCCTGCGGGAGCCGGTCCGCACCGAGCTCGTACGCATCCTGCAGGTGCGCGAGCACCTCGGACAGCGGGGCGGACGCCCCCGGCTCCGTGTCCGGCCCGGGACGGCTCACGCGTCATCCCCCGCCGGCTCGGCCGGCAGCGCCGTGCGGAGCCGGGTCGCCAGGACAGTGAGCGCCTCGGCGGAGGTCTGCAGGGCCAGGGGGTGCAGGCATCGGCCATAGGCGTCGCGTTCGCGGCGGAGCAGCGCCTCGACGCGCTGGTACAGGTTCCGGCGCGCCGTGGCGGCCAGCCGGCGGACGGCGTCGTCACCGAAGACGGCCTCCAGGAGTTTCTGGCCGGCGACCGCGGACGCGCCGGCGATGCCGATCTCTCCACCCGTGAGCCCGCCCGTCGAGGCGAACACCACCACCATCAGGGCCACGGCGACGCCGTTGACGCCGAAGGAGAGCATGCGGGCCGTGAAGCGTCTGTCCGCCCCCTCGGCCTGCACGAGCAGCAGGATGTCCTGCTGCCACTCGCGGATCTCGCGGGCCACGTCGGCGGAGACGTGGGCGGCGTCCCAGATCGGGACGTCTTCGAGCAGGACGCGGCCCGCCGGGTCGGCGCGCCAGCGGCGGCGTGCCGTCTCGTCCGCGCGCGCCGCCTGCTCGACGATCACCGTCTGCAGCCCGCTGCCGATCGCCTCGGCGACGGTCGCCGCCGGCGCAGGGCGTCCCGTGAAGAATGCACTCACGCGGTCGCGGGCCCGGCCGATCCTCGTCTCGAGGCCACGCATGAACTCACCGGTGCCGACGAAGTCCTGCCACCGGGCGAGGACCTCGCCGCGCAGCAGCTTGCCGTCCTCCGTGGCCGCGAGGACGTCCGCCAGCGCATCCGCGTAGGCGCCCTCCACGGCTGCCCGCAGGGCGTCGGCGACGGACTGCTCCTGGTCGGCGGCGTCGGCGATGGCGTCGATGCGAGCCGCCAGGGCGCGCAGCGCACCGCTCACCGTCCGGCGCGCGATGTCCCGCCGCCCGTCGGCGTCGGCCGCCAGCGCCTGCAACCACCGCATGATCGGCTCGACGGCATCCGCGGGCAGCATCCGGGACGGCCCGAGGTCCATCTCCGGGACCACGAAGATGGGAGCGTGGCCGAGGTTCTCGGCCGACAGCAGCGTCAGGAGGTCGCTCCTGATCTCCTCCTCCACCCCGGCCGGAACGCGGTCCAGCACGACGGCGACGAGGACGTCCCGCCGGCCCGCCTCCGCCAGCAGCCGCCACGGGACGGCGTCCGCGTAGCGGTTGGCCGTGGTCACGAAGATCCAGAGGTCCGCGGCCGCGAGCAGCTGGCCGGCGAGCCTGCGGTTCTCGTCCGCGATGGAGTCCACGTCGGGGGCGTCGAGGAGCGCCAGGCCCGAAGGCAGGCTCGACGTCGGGCGCAGGAGCAGGGTGTCCAGGCCCGCGGCTTGGTGGAGTGGGGCGGGCGCCCCGGCCGTCGACGGGCCGTCGGCCCCGGTGGTGCCGGACGTCGCGTCGTCGGCCGCCAGGCGGACGCGGCTGAGCGTGGGCAGGACCCGCGCGTCGTCGAACCAGGCGCCGTCGTCGGGGTGGTGGAGCAGGAGCGGCTGGCGGGTGGTGGGTCGCACTGCACCGGTGACGGAGACGGGACGCCCCACGAGGGCATTGACGAGGGTGGACTTGCCGGCGCCCGTGGAGCCGCCGACGACGGCGACGAGCGGGGCGTCCAGGCTGGCCAGCCGCGGGAGGATGTAGTCATTGAGCTGCGCGCGGGCGGCCGCCGCGGATTCCCGTGCCTCGGCCGATCCGGGAAGCTCCAGCGGGAAGGCGAGACTGTCCAGCGCCTCACGGACCTCGCGCAGCAGCGGGGAGAGCCCGCGGGCTTCACCGACCAAGGATGGTGCACTCATGAAACCATCATGCCAGTCCGCCGCACTCGCACCCGGAAGACCTCGTCCTCTTCCGGAAACAGGAAATCCCGGACATCGTGGTGATGTCCGGGACTTCCCGGTGTCCTTGCGGACTGTTGTGACCCCAGCGGGATTCGAACCCGCGTTACCGCCGTGAGAGGGCAGCGTACTAGGCCGCTATACGATGGGGCCAGTACTTTCCATCTTACTATGTGTTGCCGTGTGCTTTTGCCATCCTGCCCCGAGGGGCCGAAGTGCGCTGGGGTACCAGGACTCGAACCTAGAATGTTGGTACCAGAAACCAGTGTGTTGCCAATTACACCATACCCCAATGGCGCTTTTCGAAGCCCCGATGGTGCCGGGCCCCGGTCGCGTAACCGCTCCGCGCCGAGAAATAACTCTACCGGACGGAAGGCAGGTACTGCAAAACGGGCAGCAGCCCCGCGATGCGGGGCACCGCGGGCGCGGGTCCGGCGCCGGCGTCGGGGCCCGCACCCCCGCCCGTTCCCGCGCGGTCCAGCCACACGCCGACCAGTCCGGCCGACCGCGCGCCGACGGCGTCGATCAGCCGGTTGTCGCCGACGTAGAGCGTCCGTCCGGGCGCCGTCCCGAGCAGCCGGGCTCCCTCGTGGTAGATCGCGGGTTCCGGTTTGGCCACGCCGACGGTGTCGATGCCGACGAGCGTCGCGACACGCTGCAGGCCGGCGTGGTCGAGCTTCGCGCGCTGGTAGTCGTGCACGTTGTTGCTGACCGCTCCGTACGGGACGCCCCGCGCGTCCAGTTCGTCCAGGAGCGGCTCGACGTCGTCGTACGCCCGGAAGTGCAGGGGCAGTGTCTGCTCGTAGGCGCGCACCCAGGCCTCGGCCATGTGCCCCACGAACGGCTCCGGGGTGAAGGCGGCGCGCGCGTGCCGGACGCGGTGCACCCGCTGCTCCTCGAAGGTGACGTCCCCGGCCAGGAACCGGTCGTAGTGGCGCTGCGGGTCCGTCGTGAACAGCGCCTTGTACCGCGCCCAGTCGTCGTCGCTGAGATGGTCGAGGGACGGGTCGGGGATGGCCCGCAGGGTGTGCCCCATGGCCCCTTCGAGGTCCACGAGGGTGTCGTCGATGTCGAACAGCACGCCGTCGACCACGCCCTCCGTCGCCTCCGGCAGGCCCTCCCCCGCTGCTGCGGGCCCCGCCACGCCCGGACCCGTCGCCATCACGCAGCCGTTGCGCGCAGCGCCCGGACGCGCGCGAGGGAGGACTCCCGCCCGAGGATCACCATGGACTCGAACAGCGGCGGGGAGATCCTGCGGCCGGAGACGGCCGTCCGCACCGGGCCGAAGGCGAGCCGGGGCTTCAGGCACAGGGTGTCGACCAGCGCGGTACGCAGCGCGGCCTGCAGCGACTCGGCATCCCAGGTCGGGCAGCCGTCGAGGGCCGCCAGGGTGGCGTCGAGCACCTCGCCGAGGTTCTCCGGCAGCCCCTTGCGTGCGTCGTCGGCGATGTCCACGGCGTCGTCGGCCTTGAACAGGAACCCCAGCATCTCGGGGGCCTCGCCGAGCAGCGTGATGCGCTCCTGGATGAGCGGGGCCGCCTCGGCGACGATGCGCAGGTCCTCCTCGCTGGGGTCGGCGCCGATGAGGCCGGCCGCGGCGAGGTACGGCAGGAGCCGGGAGCGGAACTCGGCCGGGTCCAGCAGCCGCACGTGGGTGCCGTTGATGGCCTCGGCCTTCTTGAGGTCGAACCTGGCCGGGTTGGCGAGTACGTCGCGTACGTCGAATGTCCGGACGAGTTCCTCCACCGAGAAGATGTCCTGGTCCGCCGACAGGCTCCAGCCCAGCAGCGAGAGGTAGTTGAGGAGGCCTTCGCGGATGAAGCCGCGCTCGCGGTGCAGGAACAGGTTGGACTCGGGATCCCGCTTGGACAGCTTCTTGTTGCCCGCGCCCATGACGTAGGGCAGGTGTCCGAACAGCGGCATGTACTGGGCCACCCCGATGTCGATCAGCGCCCGGTAGAGGGCCACCTGACGTGGCGTGGAGGACAGCAGGTCCTCGCCGCGCAGGACGTGCGTGATGCCCATCAGGGCGTCGTCGACGGGATTCACGAGCGTGTACAGGGGCGCGCCGTTGGCGCGGACGACGGCGAAGTCGGGGACGCTGCCGGCGCGGAACGTGATCTCCCCGCGCACGAGGTCGGTGAAGGTGATGTCCTCGTCGGGCATCCGCAGGCGCAGGACTGCGGGGCGTCCGGCCGAGCGGAAGGCGTCCTTCTGTTCCTCGGTGAGGGTGCGGTCGTGGTTGTCGTAGCCGAGCTTCACGTCGCGTCCGGCGGCGCGGTGGCGTTCCTCCACCTCCTCCGGCGTCGAGAACGACTCGTAGAGATGGCCCGCCTGCACGAGGCGCTCGATGACGTCCCGGTAGAGCTCGCCGCGCTCCGACTGGCGGTACGGGGCGTGCGGCCCGCCCACCTCGACGCCCTCGTCCCAGTCGATGCCCAGCCAGGTCATCGCCTCGAGGAGCTGCTGGTAGCTCTCCTCGCTGTCACGGGCGGCGTCGGTGTCCTCGATGCGGAAGATGAGCTTGCCACCGGTGTGGCGGGCGTACGCCCAGTTGAAGAGCGCGGTCCGGATCAGCCCGACGTGGGGCGTTCCCGTCGGCGACGGGCAGAATCGGACCCGGACGGGCGTGGCATCGGAGACGGTGGGGAACTCTGCGGCTGTAGTCATGGTGGTCCCAGTCTAGGTGGGACCACCGGCGGTGGCCGAGCGCCGTCGGACCCCGGGCCCGACGGCGCCGGACGTCAGCGGCGCGCCGGGTTGGACAGGCGGCCGATGCCCTCGATGTCGACGTCGTACCGCTGGCCGTCGGTGATCATGCCCACCCCGGCCGGTGTGCCCGTGAGGATGATGTCCCCCGGCAGCAGGGTGAAGGCCTGCGAGACGTAGGCCACGAGTTCGCGGACGCCCCAGATCATGTCGCTCGTGGAGCCGTCCTGGCGGAGGTCGCCGTCGAGGCTCCCCCGGATGGTGAGGTTCTCCGGATCGAGGTCCGTCTCGATCCAGGGGCCGATGGGGCAGGAGGTGTCGAAACCCTTGGCGCGCGCCCACTGGTCATCGGTCTTCTGGACGTCGCGTGCCGTCAGGTCGTTCGCGCAGGTGTAGCCGAAGACGACGTCGTCCACGCGCTCGAGCGGGACGTCCTTGCAGATGCGGCCGATCACGACGGCGAGCTCCGCCTCGTAGGAGATCTGGTCCGAGAAGGACGGCAGCATGATCGGGTCACCGGGACCGATCACCGACGTGTTGGGCTTGAGGAACATGAGCGGCGCGGCCGGCGTCTCGCTCCCCATCTCCTGGATGTGGTCGGCGTAGTTCCGGCCGACGCCGACCACCTTGCTGCGGGGAATGACGGGCGCCAGGAGGCGGACGTCCTCCAGGGCGTGGCGTGCGCCGGTCAGCTGGATGCCGGCGTAGAAGGGGTCACCCTGGATGACGGCGATTTCCTCGCTGCTCTCCGGCCCTTCCACGACACCGAACATGGGGTCATCATTTATGACAAAGCGTGCAATTCGCATGCTGCCAAGCCTAGCGCGGGCCTCGGCACGCGGTGTCAGGGCTGACGGCGGCGCACGGACCGGTTAACGGGGTACCGCGGGCACCCTCTCCTTGGAGAGGATACCCGCGGTATCAGTTGAACCCCACCGGCAGATCGATGACCCTAACGGAATCCGTGCAACTGCCGATTGGTGACTAGCCGGGCCAGTTGTTGATTCGATCAACAGAGGAGACAGGAGCAACAACGCCCGTCTTGGCCGGAGCAGCGTTCGCCGCTGCCGCACTCCCCGTAATCAGGAGCGTTGCGAGGAGGAAAGCGGAAGTAATGCGCTTCATGGTGTGGGTCCTTTAGCTGGTAGTCGACAGTATTGCGGAGTCCGACTCTACATACCACGAGCGGTCCGGAAATCATCGTAAGCCACACCAGCCACTTTAGTAACACCCCCAGCAAGTTCTTTGGAAAAACTTCGGAAGCTCCCGCACTGTCGGGTTCAAAGACGAATAATGGATTGAAAAGCTCTACGGGCGTGGAAGGCACAGGGTGAGCATGACCTATAGCGACACAGTAGGACAGAGACTGCTACTTGAGCTGAGATCTCGCGAGGCGTGGAACCAACGGGATTACCTCAATGCTCAGAGGCTGGCGGAGGAACTCGCGGCAGCGGCACTCCAGGAACAGGACGAACTCGGCTGGTGGAACGCCACTTTTATAGTGTCCGAATGCCTTCGAAAGCGAGGCCTAGTCAGGGAATCTCGGGAGGTAGCCGAAGATTTAGCCGACCATCCTCTAACTGCCCAGTCAAACGCACTCAGCGCGCGGGTGTCCACGCTCGTCTCACTGGCTCTACAGGGAAGCGGCGACTTGGCTCAAGCAGTCGAGGCTGGAAAACGGGCTGTCCGAGCTGCGTGTGGGCACCCCGACGACCTCAATGTGGAAGTAGATGCCCGGCACGCCTTAATCGCAGCGCTTGCTGACAGTGATCAACTTGAGTTCGCCTGGCATGAATGCCTAGTACTGGTGGACTTGTTGAAGTCACAGCCAGACCTCAAGTACGCGGGACAGTCCTACTGGGCCATCGGCAACGTGGCCTTCCTGATGCAACATGTGGATCAGGGCGTTGCATACCACCAGCTTGCGGCCCAGTCTCTCTCTCCCAGTAATGACCTTGACCTCTGGGCTAGATTCAATCGAGCGTCCGCTTCCCTGCGCCTGACGGCTGGAGTCGTCGAACCCGAAACCCTTGAATGCATCGAGCGGGCGGAACTCGCCAGCTCCATCGTCGGTGGGACCGAGCGCGACCGGCTGGAACTCCGCCTGACACGGGGACAGTGGCTTGTGCTCACAGGACAGTTCGACGCCGCAATCGCCCCACTGACCGAGATCATCGGGAAGAAAGACCTGCTTGCCACTCACATGGCGGCACAGGCCCACTTCCTCCTTGGCCAGGCCCTTTCCGAGCGTGCGGGCGCCACGGGAGCGGTCTCCAACTTCGAAGCCAGCGAGGACCTGTTCCTTCAGTCGGGCGCCGAGGACAGGGCGTCCACTGCACGGGCCCTGATCGAGGCGATCAAGGGCTGAACGGGGAACCACCTCCTCGACTCACCGTCAAGCGGAATTCCGATCCTGATGCATATGCATGATCTTCGCTCGCTGTCCCGTATGCTGGTGAACAGACCCCGGCCGGGTTGGGCGTTTTCCCCCATTACTCCCACCCCGGCCGGGGTTCATTCGTTCCCGGGCCATGCGCGTTGACTCCCGGCTGGCGCGACCCGGAGAGAACACGCTCAACGCGCCGTCAGAATCGCCGCCTCACCGGCTCAGCCACCCTGTGGAATGTACGCTGGGACCGATGAGCGCTGACCACAAGGACCCCCGCCTCGCGATGCTCGTCGAGAGCATCGTCCGACTGTCGCGCGGAGAACTGAGCAGCCGGATCGAACCCTCGTGCGCCCGGGACGAGGTGGACGCCGTGATCACCGGCGTGAACCTGCTGGCCGAAGAACTCGAGCAGGTCTACGAGCAGTTCGAGAAGCGCGTCGAGAGCCGGACGGCGATGCTGCGCCAGGCACACCTCGACATGATGAAGATGGCGATGTCCGATGCCCTGACCGGCCTCGCCAACCGCGTGGCCCTCATGGACGGCGTCGAGGAAGCGCTCAGCCAGGCGGCCGCCACCGACGCCGGACCACCGGCCCTCCTGCTCCTCGACCTCGACAGCTTCAAGAACGTCAACGACCGTTTCGGGCACGACGCCGGCGACCGCGTCCTCCGGGAGGTTGCCACCCGCCTGCTCGGCGTGGTCCGCGAGAGCGACCTCGTGGCACGGCTGGGCGGCGACGAGTTCGCCATCCTGCTCCCGGGCGCCACCATGGAGATCGCCATGCAGGTCGCCCGCCGTGCGCTCGACGCCCTCGGGGAGCCGATCCGCCTCGACTCCCTGTACGTGCACTCGCGCGCGAGCATCGGCGTGCGGCTCGGCGCCCCCGGCCAGACGGCGGACGACCTCCTCCTGGACGCCGACACCGCCATGTACGCGGCCAAGCGCGAGGGCCGCAGCATCATCAAGGTCTTCGAACCCGTGATGCTGTACTCGCGCCAGCTCCGCAGCCAGATGGCCACCGAGCTCCGGGACGCCATCAGTTCCAACCAGCTCGTGCTCCACTACCAGCCCGTCGTCGAGCTCGCGACCAACCGGATCCTCGGGGTGGAGGTCCTGGTGCGGTGGCAGCATCCCCTCCGCGGACTGATCCCACCGGACACGTTCATCCCGCTCGCCGAGGAGATCGGCGTCATCCATGACCTGGACCGCTGGGTGATGTCGTCATCGCTGCGGCAACTCGCCGCCTGGCGGAAGGACCTCCCGCTCGACGACGACTTCCAGCTGCGGGTGAACCTCTCCGCCGTGGAACTCAAGCAACTCGACCTCGTCGACCACATCCGGGGTCTGCTCCGCGAGCTGGAGGTCCCGGCCCACAGCCTCGTGGTGGAGATCACCGAGACGGCCATCGTCACGCGCGGCGAGGTGGAGATGTACTCGCTGCTGAGCCTGCAGCAGCTCGGCGTCGGGATCGAGATCGACGACTTCGGGACGGGCTACTCCTCCATCAGCTACCTGCGGGAACTGCCGGTCAGCATGGTCAAGGTGGACAGATCGCTCCTCGTCGAGCTCAACACGAGGACGGGCCAGCTCGAGTTCGTCGCGGCCATCCTGCAGCTGATCCGAGCCGCCGGCCTGGAAGCGGTCTTCGAAGGGATCGAGACCCAGGAGCAGGCCGAGCAGCTGAGATCCATGGGCTGCGCCAGCGGTCAGGGTTACTACTTCAGCCGCCCGATGCCGGCCGACGAGGCATCGACCCTTCTCGCCTCCACGCGGTACCTGCGGGTGGCCGAAGGCATCGACGATGCGGAGACGGCGCGGTCGTACTGACTCCCCCGCGCTGCGGGACCAGGACCGACGACGGCGTCCGCCCCGCCCCCCTCCGAGGGGGGCGGGACGGACGCCGTCGTCGTCTGCCGGGGATCAGACCAGGCGCGTGAGCCAGCCGTGCGTGTCCTCGACGACGCCGGTCTGGATGCCGAGCAGCTCGCTGCGGATGGACATGGTCACCTCGCCGGCGGGGGTGCCCTCGGCGCCGATGAACTCGTCGCCGTCGCGCAGCCGTCCGATGGGCGTGATGACCGCCGCCGTGCCGCAGGCGAACACCTCGGTGATGTCGCCGCTCGCGACGCCGTCGCGCCACTCGTCCAGCGTGATCTTGCGCTCGGTCACGTCCAGCCCGCGGTCCCGGCCGAGCTGGATGATGGAGGACCGCGTGACGCCCTCGAGGATGGTGCCGGAGAGTGCGGGAGTGACGATGGAGCCGTCGCGGAACACGAAGAACACGTTCATGCCGCCGAGCTCCTCGACCGCGTTGTCGTTGAACTGGTCGAGGAAGAGCACCTGCTTGCACCCGTGCGCCTCGGCTTCGAGCTGGGCGGCGAGCGAGGACGCGTAGTTGCCGCCCGCCTTGGCTGCACCGGTGCCGCCGCGCCCGGCCCGCGCGTAGTTGCGGGACACCCAGATGTCCACCGGCTTCACTTCGCCGCCGAAGTAGTTCCCGGCGGGCGAGGCGATCACGCGGTAGGACACCTCGCGGGCAGGCCGGACGCCGAGGAACGCCTCCGTGGCGATCATGAACGGCCGCAGGTAGAGGCTCTCGCCGTCCCCGGACGGGATCCACGCCTGGTCGACGGCGACGAGCCGGCGCAGGGACTCGAGGAACAGTTCCTCCGGCAGCTGGGGCAGCGCGAGGCGGACCGCGGAGCGGTTCAGGCGCGCCGCATTGGCGTCGGCACGGAACGTCCACACGGAGCCGTCGGCGTGGCGGTAGGCCTTCATGCCCTCGAAGATCTCCTGGCCGTAGTGCAGGACGGCGGCCGCGGGGTCGAGGGCGATCGGCCCGTAGGGCTCCACGCGAGCGTCGTGCCAGCCGCCGACGCCCGACTCGTCGACGCTGAAGTCGACGATCGCGGTGTGGTCGGTGAAATGGTTGCCGAAGCCCGGGTTCGCCAGCACCGCCTCCCGCTCCTCGTCCGACGCCCGCTGCGTCGACAGATGCTGGGCGAACTGGGTATCGGTGGCTGTCATGGTTCCTCCGCGCTGGAACGGACTGCACGCACGGCTCGGCCGCCGTCGTCCGTCGGTGGTCAGTGCTCCGGCACTGGGTTAATGATGTGTAACCACCTTAGGACACGGCTGCGGCAATAGCATCGCCGACCGCTGAGGTGCTCCGCGCTCCCGTTCGCGCGGCGATGTCCTCCTCGACGGCCCGTTCGATCCGGTCCGCCTCGTCGGCGTGACCGAGGTGCTGCAGGAGGAGCGCTGCGGAGAGGATCGCGGCGGTGGGATCCGCCAGCTGCCGGCCCGCGATGTCCGGCGCCGAACCGTGCACGGGTTCGAACATGGACGGGGCGGTGCGCTCCATGTTCAGGTTCGCGGACGCGGCGAGGCCGATGCCGCCGGTCACGGCTGCCGCCAGGTCGGTCAGGATGTCGCCGAAGAGGTTGTCGGTGACGATCACGTCGAAGCGCGACGGGTCGGTCACGAGGAAGATCATCGCGGCGTCCACGTGCAGGTAGTCGTGGGCGACCTCCGGGAAGTCGGCGGCGACGGCCTCGACGGTGCGCTTCCACAGGTGGCCGGCGTACACGAGGACGTTGTGCTTGTGCACGAGCGTCAGCTTCCTGCGGCGAGCAGCGGCCCGCTGGAACGCGTCGCGGACGACGCGCTCGACCCCGTGCGCCGTGTTGAGGGACACTTCGGTGGCCACCTCGTGCGGCGTGCCGGCGCGCAGCGTCCCGCCGTTGCCGGTGTAGGGGCCCTCGGTCCCCTCACGGACGACGACGAAGTCGATCACCCCGGGATCCGCGAGAGGGCCGGGCACGCCCGGGAAGAGCCGTGAGGGCCGCAGGTTCACGAAGTGGTCGAGGGAGAAGCGGAGCTTCAGCAGGAGCTCGCGTTCGATCAGTCCCGACGGGATGCGCGTGTCCCCGGGAGCGGCACCCACCGCGCCGAAGAGGATGGCGTCGTGGCCCCGGAGCCGCTCGAGGGTGGCATCCGGCAGGGTCTCCCCCGTGGCGAGCCAGTGCTCGGCCCCGAGCGGGTACTCGGTGAGGGTGAGCCCGACGGCGTCCCCGAGCGCCGCGCGCAGCACCTTGACCGCCTCGGCGGTCACTTCGGGGCCGATCCCGTCTCCGGGAATGACGGCGAGGTCGATACTGCGGGGTGCATCAGTCATGAGCCCAGCCTAGGAAAGCGCTCCGGACGGCAACAATCCGTCCATAGGGTGAGACGGCTCCACCCTGGGTCTGATGTGCGCCGTGGTGCAGCCCGCCTAGAGTGGGACCTCATGGACATCCACCTGCGGCTGGCGCACTGGATCCGCACACATCCACGCATCATCGACGCCTGCCTGGTGGCGGCGATCCTCCTGGGGTTCGTCCTGCCCTTCGCCGCCGACGGCACCCAGGGGTACACGCTGATCGCCGTCGTGTCGGTCGCCCTGACGCTCCCGTTGATCTGGCGCCGCTCGCGCGTCGTCCTGTCGGCCGGGCTCGTCGCGGGTGTCTCCGTCCTGCAACTGCTCACCGGGATCGAACCGGTGCCGGCCCAGTTCCTCATCCTGATCACGCTGTACACCCTCGCCGCCCACGGTCCCCGCTGGGCGAGTCTCGGAGGGCTCGGGCTCGCGGTCGTCGGAACGGCGATCGGTCTGGTGCGCTACGCCTCCCTGATCGGGCTCAGCCCGGGCGGGTCGGTCCTCACCGAGGTGCCCCTGTTCCTGATCGTGCTGTTCCTCGTGGAGTCGCTCGTGCTGCTGGCCTGGACACTGGGTGATCTGTCCCGCGCACGCCGCGCGACCTACCGGGCCCTCGAGGACAGGGCGCGCCGGCTCGAGGTCGAGCGGCAGCAGGAGCGGGACCTCGCGGCGGCCGACGAACGCAGCCACATCGCACGCGAGATGCACGACATCGTGGCCCATTCCCTGTCGGTGATCATCACGCAGGCCGACGGCGCCCGGTACGCGAGCGCGCAGGCTCCGGAGGTCGCTGTCCGGACCCTCGGGACCATCGCCGACACGGGGCGCGGCTCCCTCCGCGAGATGCGGCGGCTGCTCGGGGTGCTGCGCGGGGACGAGAGCGCGTCGACCCGCCCCCTGCCGACGCTCGAGGACGTCGACTCCCTCATCCGGTCGGTGCGCCGCTCCGGGATCGGTGTCGCCTGCCGCCGCACGGGCGCACCGCGCGGCGACCTCCCGCCCGGCGCGGAACTGACCGCCTACCGCGTGGTGCAGGAAGCGCTCACCAACGTGCTCCGCCACGCAGGGGCGGCCACCACGGCGGACGTGGTGCTCGACCACGGCCCGCGCGGACTCGGCATCACGGTCGACGACGACGGCCGCGGCGCCGCCGCGGATCCCGCCACCGCGGGCGCCGGCCAGGGGATCCTGGGCATGACGGAGCGCGTGCGGCTCTACGACGGCTCCATGACCGCGGCTCCACGCCCCGGCGGCGGCTACCGGGTGGAGGCCTTCATCCCGTACACCCAGATCTGACGCGCACCCCGTTCGGCCATCCAAGGAGAGACACGCAGCATGGACAGCACCACCGAGACCCCGGCCCCCGCGGACGGTCGGCACCCGGCAGGGATCCCCGACGGCGGCGCCGCGGCGATCCGCGTCGCGATCGTGGACGACCAGCACCTCGTCCGCAGCGGCTTCGCCATGCTCATCAACTCCCAGCCCGACCTGCGGGTGGTGAGTGAGGCGGCGGACGGCGAGGCCGCGGTGAGGGCCCTGGCGAGCACGCACGCCGACGTCGTGATGATGGACATCCGCATGCCGGGGATGGACGGCATCGAGGCCACCCGGCGGATCCTCGCGGACCGCACCCCGCCGGCCGGCGGGAGCACCGGGGGCGCCGCGGCCGGTCCCCGCATCGTGGTGCTCACGACGTTCGACCTCGACGAGTACGCCCTGGCGGCCATCCACGCCGGAGCCAGTGGGTTCCTGCTCAAGGACGCACCGCCCGAGGAACTCCTGGAGGCGATTCGGACGGTGCATCGCGGAGACGCCGTGATCGCGCCCTCGACGACGCGCCGCCTGCTCGACCACGTGGCACCCCTCCTGCGGCAGCCCACCCCCGAACAGCGCGCCCACGCGGAGGCCGTCGCGCGGCTCACCGTCCGCGAGCGCGAGGTCTTCGGACTCATCGCCCAGGGTCTCTCCAACCCGGAGATCGCCGCGAAGCTCTACCTCTCGGAAGCGACGGTGAAGACCCACGTGGGACACATCCTCGCCAAGCTCCAGGCGCGGGACCGCGTCCAGGCCGTCGTCATGGCCTACGAGACGGGCGTCGTCCAGGTGTGACGGGTGGAGGCTGCGGCGGCCCTTCTCATCCCGGAGGAGGAGACTCCGCCCTGCAAGCCGGGCCCTGGCGCCGATCCGCACGGCGCCGCGCGTCCATAGCGTGGACACATGACACCATCGACGAATTCCCTCGACGCGCTGCCCGGCTCCTCGGCACCGCCCACCGGCGCCGTCTCCGCGCGGGCCGTGACCAAGAGCTACGGCACGGGTGAGACCGCTGTCCACGCCCTCCGCGATGTCTCCCTCGACTTCGAAGCCGGTCGCTTCACCGCGATCATGGGGCCGTCCGGGTCGGGCAAGTCCACCCTGATGCACTGCCTGGCCGGCCTGGACAGTATCGACGCCGGGCGGCTCTGGATCGGAGGCACCGAGATCACGGGGCTCCCCGACGCCGACCTGACACGACTCCGGCGCGAGCGCGTCGGCTTCGTCTTCCAGGCCTTCAACCTCGTCCCGACCCTCACCGCCGAGCAGAACATCACGCTGCCGGTCGCGCTGGCCGGAGGCACGGTGGACGCCGGCTGGCTGCGCCGCATCTCGGCGTCGCTGGGCCTCGACGACCGCCTCTCCCACCGTCCGCACGAACTCTCCGGCGGCCAGCAGCAGCGGGTCGCCGTCGCCCGTGCCCTGCTCACGCGGCCCGACGTGATCTTCGGGGACGAGCCCACCGGGAACCTCGACTCGGCGACGGGCGCCGAGGTCCTGGCGCTGCTCCGGCGGAGCTGCCGCGAGATGGGCCAGAGCATCATCATGGTCACGCACGACCCGGTGGCGGCCTCCTACGCCGACCGCGTGGTCCTCATGAGGGATGGCACCCTGGTGGGCGGGCTCGAGCAGTCCTCGCCCGATGCGATCCTCGCGGCGCTCGCGACGCTGGGGGGCTGACGTGCTGCAGGTAGCCCTTGCCCAGGTCCGTGTCCACGCGCGGCGCTTCCTCGCCGTCGGCGTCGCCGTCGTGCTCGGCGTCGCCTTCCTGTCCGCGACCCTCATGGTGGGCGCGACCACGACAGCCAGCCTGCAGGAAAGCGTGGGCGCCTCGTATGCGAGGGCGGACCTCGTGGTGGCCGCCCAGGACGGCGGATCCGTCCCCGCCGGGATGACCGCCGGCCTCGCGCCCGTGCCCGGCGTGGACGCTGCCTACGGCCTGGAACGCTCCTACGCCCAGCTCACCACGGGCGCCCAGACCTCGCTCGCCGTCCTGTCCACCACGGCGCCCCCGCAGCTGGAGAACGCGGTCGTGACCGCCGGGTCCTACCCCTCGGCGCCCGGCCACGTGGCCCTGGACGAGGCATCGGCTGCCCGCCTCGACGTCGTCCCCGGGGACACGGTGGCCCTCGACGCCGATGCTCCCGCCACCTCGCCCGGCCATGCCCTGACCGTCACCGGCCTCACGGAACCGAGCACGGACCCCGCCCTCGCCGGTGCGGTGCAGGTCCTCGCTTCGCCCACCGTGGTCCGGGAACCGAACGACGGCGAGACCGTGTTCCGCAGCGTGCAGCTCGCCCTGACCGCCGGAGCCGATCCCGGCGAGGTGCGCGCCGCGGTCTCGTCCGTCGTCGACGCGGCATCCTCGGAGGCCGGCGTCCCGCTGGTGGTGAGGACGGCGGAGGAGCAGACCGTCGCCGACGTCGCCGACTTCTCGAACGGCAGCGACGTGCTCACCGCGGTCCTGCTGGCCTTCGCTGCCGTCGCGGTGCTTGTCGCCGGACTGGTCGTCTCGAACACCTTCGCGGTCCTGGTGGCCCAGCGCACCCGCGAGCTGGCCCTCCTGCGCTGCATCGGGGCGGAGCGGCGCCAGATCCGCACCGCGGTGCTGGTCGAGGCCGCGATCGTGGGACTCGTGTCCTCGGTGCTGGGCGTGCTGCTGGCCACGGGGCTCATGGGCGCGCTCGTGGCCGTGGCCCGACAGACCGAGTACGGTTCCTTCGCGGTCCTCGCCGTGCCGTTGTCCGCCGTCGCCGCCGGCATCGCCGTGGGCACGCTGATGACGCTTCTCGCCGCGCTCGTGCCGGCCCGCGCCGCCACCCGGGTGGCTCCCCTGGCTGCGCTCCGGCCCGCGGCGCCGCCGGTCGCCGGAAGCGGCAGCGGTCGCGTACGGCTGGCCTCGGGGCTCGTCGCCGTCTTCGTCGGCGGGGGGCTGCTCCTTCTGGGCGCGCTGTCCGCCGCGCTCCTCCCGGCCGTCGCGGGCGGCGCCGTCTCCTTCCTGGGCGTTCTGCTCCTCGCCCCCCTGTTCGTGCCGCGCAGCGTCGCCGCCGTCGGCAGGATCGCGCGCCCGCTCGGTGTGCCCGGAGTCCTGGCCTCACTCAACGCCGTGCGCGACCCCGCGCGCACGACGGCGTCCTCGGCGGCGCTGATGATCGGCGTCACGCTCGTGACGATGATGATGGTCGGCGCCCAGACCTCCAGGACGTCCTTCGAGCGGGAACTGGACCAGACCTTCTCCGTCGACCTGGAGGTCTCCGGCACGGGCACCGGGTCGGCCGCACCGGACGGCACCCCACCCCGCGTCGACCGTGCCACCCTGCTGACCGTGGACGGCGTCCGGACCGCCGTCGAGCTCACGCCGGTGATGCTCACCGGTGCGGAGGACGGCGGGCAGGTGGTGTACGCCGTGGATCCCGCGGAACTCGCCGACGTCCTGCGGTCGGAGGCCACCCTCTCCGACGGGATGGTCCTCGCTCCCCGGACCTGGACGCAGCCGGAGGTGACGCTGGAGGGAGGCACCGGACCCGCGACGCTCCCCGTCACGGCCGTCGACGGCGCCTTCTTCCAGCCGCTGATCACCACCGACACCGCTGCGCGGCTCGGCGGCACCCCGGACGACGCCCTGTCCACCTATCTCGGTGCCGCCGGGGAACCGGCCGCGGAGACGGCGGGGCTGACCCTCGCGGACCATCTCGGGACGGCGTTCTGGCTCGGGCTCGACGACGCCGCGGACGCCGCGTCGGTGACGGACATCCAGGCGCGGATCGTCGAGGTCACGGGCGTGTCCGAGTACCAGGTGACAGGCGCGGCACTCGAACGGGCGGCGTACAACCAGGTCATCGACGTCCTGCTCCTGATCGTGACCGCCCTGCTGGCCGTCGCCGTGCTCATCGCGCTGATCGGTGTGGCCAACACGCTGTCCCTGTCCGTCCTGGAGAGACGCCGGGAGACCTCGCTGCTCAGGGCCCTCGGCCTCACCCGCGGCCAGCTGCGCGGGATGCTCGCCGTGGAGGCCGTGCTGATGGCCGGTGTGGCGGCGCTGCTCGGCACCGGCCTGGGCACCCTCTACGGCTGGCTCGGCGTGCAGTCCGCCCTGGGCGGGATGGCCCCCGTCAGCCCGGACGTGCCGGTCGGACAGCTCGCGGCCGTCCTCGCGGTGGCCGTCGGAGCGGGCCTGCTGGCCTCCGTGCTCCCGGCGCGCCGCGCCGCCCGCCTCTCCCCCGTCGCCGGGCTCGCCCACGACTGACGCCGGTCGCGGCGTCCTCACCGGAGCCTCCCCTGCCGCCTATATTGGGAGGATCGCAGTCGTGGCCGGAGAGGACGCCGTGGAGCAGGACGAAACAGCAGGGAACGACGGCGGAGCGCTCGCCGTCGTCGCCGCGTCCGGGCCGGTTGGCGAGGCCGCGTGCCGGACGCTCACCGGGGGCGGGTATCGGGCGAGGATCGTGGTGCCCGGGACGTCCGTGCTCGGCGCGATCCTCGATGCCGGGCCGGAGATCCTGCTGGTGGACCTGCCCACGGCCCTCGCCCACCTGGAGGCCGTGCAGGACATCCTCACCCGGCACCCGGCGCTCGCGACCCTGCCCGTGATCCTGCTCCTCCCCGAGGGCCGCGGCGTGCAGGTCCCGGAGGCCCTCACCCGGTACGTCTCCGACGTGGTCTTCCCTCCCGTGCACCCCGCCGAGCTCCTGCACCGCACCGGGGCGCTGATCGCACGGCGCCGGCGGGTCGGTGCCCAGCGGGCGTCCGCCGCCCGCCTGCGCGAGGACATGCGGGGGATCTCCGCCCGCATCCGCGCCACGAACGATCCGGCGGTCATGGTCGAGGCGTTCCTGTCCGGCGTCGGGCGCGCCCTCGGCGCACACCACGTGGCCCTGCAGGTCTTCGACGACGAGCGCGCCGCCGCGCTCGGCAGCAGCTGGACCGACCGCGCGGACGGGAGGCGGGCCCTGCCGGCACCCCGACGGGAGGACCAGGAGGAGGCACTCCCCCACGCGTTGGACCTGTGGGAGCACTCCAGGACCGTCCCCTTCAGTTCCGGTCCCGGCGCCATGCACGACGCCGACGGCGCGCCGGTCCCGGCGTGGTTGTTGGAGGGATCAGGGCGACGCAGCGTCCACGGCGTCGTCGCCGCACTGGGCGAGGGCGACACACCGTTCGGCCTCCTGTGGATCATGACCGAGGAGCAGCCCCTGGCGTGGTCCGGGGTGGAAACCGCCCTGACCCAGCACGTCCTCGGGAACCTGGCCCACGGACTGATCCAGGCCCAGCTCATCTCACGCCAACAGCAGGCCGTCCGGAAGCTGGAGGCGCTCGACCAGGCCCGGACCGACTTCGTGGGGACCGTGAACCACGAACTGCGCACCCCGCTCGCCTCCATCGCCGGGTACCTGGAGATGATCCTCGACGGCGCGGGCGGCGAACTGCCGCCGGAGGCGAGCACCATGCTGCAGGCCGTCGAGCGGAACACCGCCAAGCTGAGCGGGCTCGTCGAGGACATCTCCGCGCGCTCCTCCAGGGAGTCCGGGGCGCCCGGGCAGGCGGGCGCTGACCTCGTGCATCTCCTCAGCGACGGTCCTGTGGACGGGCCATGACCCAGGAGGCCGGTCGGGACGCGCCGCGGGAGTACCACGACCGGGCCACCCCGGACGTCGGACCGGCCCCAGCACGCTTCCGCTGCCGGAACACGCTGCCGTAGGGTGAGGTGCTGACATCCGATGGAAGGAACACGCATGACGAGCGCCCCGCACGGCGTCCCGGGGACCCGGCTGGACCTGGACGTCCTCCTGCCCTACCTGGACCTCCACCTCGCCGGCGCCACGAACGGCGTCCGGCTGTTCAACGCGGCACGGGTCTCCTGGGCCGGCACTCCGCACGAGGCCGAGTTCACGCGGCTGCGGAAGGAGATCAGCGAGGAGCGCACGTACCTGAAGAAGCTCATCAAGACCCTGGGGCACCGTCCCAGCCGCATCAAGATGGGCTTCGCGCGGGTGGCGTCCGTGGTCGCCGAGTTCGATCCCCTGAACCCCCTGCGCCGCAAGGCGACCGCCGGGGCGCAGCTGGAACTCGAAGCCCTCCAGTCGCTGCTCAAGGGCAAGGAGGCACTGTGGGCCACGCTCCTGGCCCTGCCGCCGGGTGCCACGGCGGGCCCCGGGCGTCACGGTCTCGACCGCGCCGCCCTCGAACGCCTGCTGGCCGCCTCGCGGGAACAGCAGGACTCCGTGGCCCGCGTCATGACCGAGACGGCCCCGGCCAGGTTCCTGGTCGAGACTCCTCGGTGACAGGACCGCCGGTCAGGCCGGAACGGGCTCCTCGTACTTGGGGAACACCGGCGTCGGCGCCGGAAGGGCCGTTCCCGGGGTGATCCGCGTCCCGAGTGCACTGAAGAGCCGCCGGGCGTCGTCGTCCGTCTCCCCCTGGCCGAGGGCCGTGAGGATCTGCCCGGCGCTGGTCGGCATGACCGGCTGGGCGAGGATCGCGACGACGCGGAGCACCTCCAGCGTCACGTAGAGCACGGTGGCCATGCGCTCCGGGTCGGTCTTCCGCAGGACCCACGGCTGCTGGTCCGCGAAGTAGGCGTTCGTCCCGCCGAGGACCGTCCAGACGGCCTCGAGGGCGCGGGAGAACTCCTGCTTGCCGTAGGCGGCGCGGCTGGCCTCCAGGAGGGCATGGGCCCGGTCGAGGATCTCCGTGTCGGCGGGGGTGAACTCCCCGGGCTGCGGCACCGCGCCTCCGCAGTTCTTCGCGACCATCGACAGCGACCGCTGGGCGAGGTTCCCGAAGTTGTTGGCGAGATCGGAGTTCATGCGCCCCACCATGGCCTCGTGGCTGTAGGAGCCGTCCGCACCGAACGGCACCTCGCGGAGCAGGAAGAAGCGCACCTGGTCCAGGCCGTACTGCTCCACCCAGTCCGCCGGGGCCACGGTGTTGCCGAGGGACTTGGACATCTTGACGCCCTTGTTGTGCAGGAACCCGTGGATCATGACGCGCTTCGGGACCTCGAGCCCGGCGGACAGGAGGAAGGCCGGCCAGTAGATGGCGTGGAAGCGGGAGATGTCCTTGCCGATCACGTGGACGTCCGCGGGCCAGAACTTGCGGAAGCGCTCGGAGTCGGTGTCGGGGAAGCCGACGCCGGTCAGGTAGTTGGTGAGCGCGTCCACCCAGACGTACATGACGTGGCGCGGGTTGCCGGGGACGGGGACGCCCCAGTCGAAGGTGGTGCGGCTGATGGAGAGGTCCTCGAGGCCGCGGCGCACGAACGAGATGACCTCGTTGAAGCGGGACTGGGGCGCGCCGAACTCGGGCTGCGCCTCGTAGAGGTCGAGCAGCTTCTGCTGGTAGGCGGAGAGCCGGAAGAAGTAGCTCTCCTCCTCGGTCCAGCTGACCTCGGTGTCGGTCTCCTTGGCGTACCGCACGCCGTCCTCGCGGACCTCCGTCTCGTCCTCGCCCCAGAACGCCTCGTCGCGGACCGAGTACCAGCCCGCGTACTTGTCGAGGTAGATGTCCCCGTTGGCCTCCATCCGCTGCCAGATGGCGGCGGCGGCGGCGTAGTGGTCCTCGTCCGTGGTGCGGATGAAGCGGTCGTAGGAGGTGCCGACGACGTCGTTCATGTCCCGGAACGCCAGCGCGTTGCGCGTGGCGAGGTCGCGGACGGGGATGCCTTCCTTGTCCGCGGCCTGCTGCATCTTCAGGCCGTGCTCGTCGGTGCCCGTCAGGTACATGACGTCGTACCCGTCGAGCCGCTTGAAGCGTGCTATGGCGTCCACGGCGATCGTCTCGTAGGCGTGGCCGATGTGCGGCACGCCGTTGGGGTAGGAGATGGCCGTGGTGATGTAGAACGAGGGCTTCTCGTCGGGTGCGGGAGTCACCCTATGAAATTACCCCGCGCGGACCGCATTTGCCCAAGCGTGCAGCCCGGCCGGGGGCTTCAGGCCGCCCCGACGGCGGCACCGACCGCGTCGAGCCCGAGCACCGCGTGGACCCCCCACGTCTGGTTCGCGATCTGCGTGACCCGGAGGTCGACGACGGCGCCCGCCAGGGCCAGCGCGGCCTTCCGCTCCAGCCCGTGCAGCAACTGCAGCCAGGTGAGCATCGCGCCGAGGGCCTCCGACGTCGCCCGGTTGAGGTCCGCGTCGAAGCCGAAGGTGATGCGCGCCGTCGGCGTCACCGCGTGGATGCCGGAGACGGGTGGGTCGCGGACGAGGTCGAGGGTGACCGTCGTCGTCATGCCGCATTCGATCGCCGTGCCGCCCACCTCGCCGTCGCCCTGGGCTGCGTGCCCGTCGCCGAGGTGCAGCAGGGCGCCGGGCACGGTCACCGGGAGGAAGAGGGTGGAGCCGGCCGTCAGCGCGCGGCAGTCGATGTTCCCGCCGCCGGCCGCGCGCGGCGGGGTCGTCGAGTGCTCGCCCGGCTCCGCGGGTGGCAGCCCCACCAGGCCGAGGAACGGCGCCAGCCGGACCACGTGCCCGTACTGGTCGGTGGCGGTACCTGCCTCCCGGTCGAGGTCCCAGAGCAGCCAGGCAGGGTCCGCTCCGTCGAGGCCGAGGCTCCGCGCGAAGGCGTCGTCCCGCCGCCCGGCGACCGTCCAGCCCCAGTCCGCGGGGTCGAGTGCGTCGAAGCGGACCGCGAGGACGTCGCCGGGAACGGCGCCGGCGACCTCGATGGGCCCGGTGAGGGCGTGGCCGCGCCGGTCCGGGAACCGGTAGCGCGTTCCCGCTCCGGGCGTGGCCTGCCGCTCCAGGTGCCCCGAGGCGTCGAGGGACTCGACGACGACGCGGTCGCCGGGCGCCACCCGGAGCACCGGCGGGGTGTCCCGCGACAGGACCTGCGTGGCGGTCGACGGCGTCGCCGGAAGGTGGTGCTCGGTCATGTGTGCCCTCTCCTGGCTGCCGGCGCTCAGTCCTGCAGGTCCACTTCCCGCGCCACGGTGGCACCGATCTCCGTCCG
This sequence comes from Arthrobacter sp. Ld5, assembly GCF_051172775.1. NCBI lineage: Bacteria > Bacillati > Actinomycetota > Actinomycetes > Micrococcales > Micrococcaceae > Arthrobacter > Arthrobacter sp. Ld5. The sequence goes on along the minus strand of NZ_JBPKBO010000016.1, from coordinate 198,241 downwards.
GATGGCGTCCAGGACGTCCTGGGGCACGGCGCTGTCCACGGTGAGGAGGGACAGCGCCTGGCCGCCCTCCTTGCTCCGGGCCACCTGCATGCCGGCGATGTTGACGTCCCGCTCCCCCAGGAGGCGGCCGAGCGTGCCGATCACGCCGGGGCGGTCGGCGTAGAGGATCACGAGGAGGTGCTCGCTGATGGGGATCTCGAGGTCGTAGCCGTTGACGCCGACGAGCTTCTCCACCTGCTTGGGCCCGGTGAGCGTCCCGGCCACGGAGATCTGGCTGCCGTCGGACAGCGCCCCGCGGAGGGTGAGGACGTTGCGGTACTCCTCGGACTCGGCGGTGGTGATGAGGCGGGAGGTGATGCCGCGCTGCTCGGCCAGGACGGGCGCGTTGACGTAGGACACCTGCTCGGAGACGACGTCGGTGAAGACGCCCTTGAGGGCGGCGAGCTCCAGGGCCTTGACGTCGAGGGCGGCGATCTCGCCCGCGACGACGATGTCGATCTGGGTCAGGGAGTCGTGCGTGAGGGCCGTGAAGATCCGGCCGAGCTTCTCCATGAGGGGGATGCCCGGGCGGACGGCTTCGTCGATCACGCCGCCGGCCACGTTGACGGCGTCGGGCACGAGCTCACCGGCCAGGGCGAGTCGCACGGATTTCGCCACGGAGATCCCCGCCTTCTCCTGGGCCTCCTCGGTGGACGCGCCGAGGTGCGGGGTCACCACGACGCTGTCGTGCGCGAAGAACGGCAGGTCGGTGCTCGGCTCCTGCACGAACACGTCGACGCCGGCCCCGGCGATCTGCCCCTGCTCCAGCGCGGTGTGGAGGGCCTCCTCGTCGACCAGCCCGCCCCGGGCCACGTTGACCACGTAGGCGGTGTCCTTCATGAGCGCGAAGGCCTCGGCGCCGAGCATCCCGACGGTCTCGGGCGTCTTGGGCATGTGGATGGTGACGAAGTCGGACTCGCGGAGCAGCTCCTCGAGGGGCACCAGGCGCACCCCGAGCTGGGCGGCGCGGGCGGAGGTGACGTAGGGGTCGTAGGCGAGGATCTGGGTGCCGAAGCCCTGGAGGCGGGCGGCGACGAGGGCGCCGATCCGGCCGAGGCCGATGATGCCGATGTTCTTCTCGTACAGCTCCGTGCCCGAGTACTTCGAGCGCTTCCACTCCCCCGCCTTGAGCGCGGAACTGGCCTGCGGGATGTTCCGGGCGAGGCTCAGGATGTGGCCGACGGTGAGTTCGGCGGCGGAGATGATGTTCGACGTCGGCGCGTTCACGACCATGACGCCGGCCTGCGTCGCGGCCTTGATGTCCACGTTGTCGAGGCCCACGCCGGCGCGGGCGATGACCTTCAGCTTCGGCGCGGCCCGGATCGCTTCCGCGTCCATCTGCGTCGCCGAGCGCACGAGGACGGCCTCGACGTCGGCCAGCGCGGCGAGCAGCTGGGAACGGTCGGCGCCGTCCGTGCTGCGGATCTCGAAGTCGGGGCCCAGCGCTTCGACGGTGGCGGGCGAGAGTTCTTCGGCGAGGAGGACGACGGGCTTGGTCACTGGGGTTCCTTCGGTGTGAGCGGGGGTGCGGGCGGGGCGGGGCGGACCGTTCGGAGGCGGACACGGCTCCGGCAGGACACCTGCTCGTCGGTGAGCATCGAACTTGTGTCCTGCCGGGACCGGGGGGTGTCGGCTCTAGCGCGCGACGGAGCCCTCGGTGTAGTCGTCGCTCGTCTTGATCCAGGAGAAGAGCTTGCGCAGCTCGCGGCCCGTGCTCTCGATCGGGTGGTCCTCGCCCTTCTTGCGGAGGGCGGTGAACTCGGGCGCACCGGCGTCCTGGTCGTCGATGAACCGCTTGGCGAAGGCACCGTTCTGGATGTCCGCGAGGACGGCCTTCATGTTCTCCTTCACCTCGGGCGTGATCACGCGGGGGCCGGAGACGTAGTCGCCGTACTCGGCGGTGTCAGAGACGCTCCAGCGCTGCTTGGCGATGCCACCCTCCACCATGAGGTCCACGATGAGCTTGAGTTCGTGGAGCACCTCGAAGTACGCGACCTCCGGCTTGTAGCCGGCCTCGGTCAGCGTCTCGAAGCCGTACTGGATGAGCTGCGAGGCGCCTCCGCACAGCACGGCCTGCTCGCCGAAGAGGTCCGTCTCGGTCTCCTCGGTGAAGGTGGTCTCGATGACGCCGGCGCGGGTGCCGCCGATCGCCTTGGCGTAGGACAGGGCCAGGTCGCGGGCCGTGCCGGACGCGTCCTGCTCGACGGCGATGAGGTCGGGGACGCCGCGACCGGCCTCGAACTCCCGCCGGACGATGTGCCCGGGGCCCTTGGGCGCCACGAGGGCGACGTCGACGTCGGACGGCGGCTGGATGTACCCGTAGCGGATGTTGAACCCGTGTCCGAAGAACAGGGCGTCGCCGGCCTGCAGGTTCGGCGCGATCTCGTCCTTGTACACGTGCCGCTGCACCTGGTCCGGGGTGAGGACCATGATGAGGTCCGCTTCCGCGGTCGCCTCGGCGACGGAGAGCACCCGGAGGCCCTCGGCCTCGGCCTTGGCGCGTGACGCGGAGCCTTCCTTCAGTCCGACGCGCACGTCGACGCCGGAGTCCCGCAGGCTCAGCGCGTGGGCGTGGCCCTGGCTGCCGTAGCCGATGACGGCCACGGTGCGGCCCTGGATGATGGAAAGATCTGCGTCGTCGTCGTAGAACATCTCGGTCACGGGTGTTTTCTCCTTGGGTGGGTGGTGCTGGGAAGGTCTGGTGGTGGCGGGGTCAGGCGCTGCGCAGCGCGCGGTCGCTCATCGACTTCGCGCCGCGGCCGACCGCGAGCGTGCCCGACTGCACGATCTCGCGGATGCCGAACGGCTCGAGCACGGACAGGAGCGCCGCGAGCTTCTCGGCCGTGCCGGTCGCCTCGAGGATCAGCGAGTCGATCGACACGTCGACGACGGACGCCCGGAACAGGTCCGCGGCCTGGGTCACCTGCAGGCGGGTGGCGGCGTCGGCCCTGACCTTGATCAGGACGTGGTCGCGCTGCACCGACTGCTCGGGCGTCAGCTCGACGATCTTGATGACGTTGATGAGCTTGTTCAGCTGCTTGGTGACCTGCTCGAGGAGATCGCCCTCGGCCTCCACCACAACGGTGATGCGGGACATGCCCGCGACCTCGGTCGGTCCGACGGCGAGGGAGTTGATGTTGAACGCCCGCCGCGCGAACAGGCTGGCGACGCGGGTCAGGACGCCGGGCACGTCCTCGACGAGCACGGAAAGGGTATGGCGAGCCATGGTCAGTCCTCCTGTTCCCAGGTCGGGGTCATGTTGCGGGCGATCTGGATGAGGTCGTTGCTGACGCCGGCGGGCACCATCGGCCACACCATGGAGTCGCGGCTGACCACGAAGTCGATGACGACGGGGCGGTCATTGATCGCGAGTGCCTGCTGGATGGTGGCGTCGATGTCCTCGTCCCGCTCGCAGCGCAGGCCCACGCAGCCGTAGGCGTCGGCGAGCTTCACGAAGTCGGGCACGCGGACGGTGTCGTGGCCCGTGTTGAGGTCCGTGTTCGAGTAGCGGCCCTCGTAGAAGAGGGTCTGCCACTGCCGGACCATGCCGAGCGAGGAGTTGTTGATGACCGCGACCTTGATGGGGATGTTGTTGATGACGCAGGTGGCCAGTTCCTGGTTCGTCATCTGGAAGCAGCCGTCGCCGTCGATGGCCCAGACGACGCGGTCCGGGTTGCCCACCTTCGCCCCCATGGCCGCGGGAACCGAGTAGCCCATGGTGCCGAGGCCGCCGGAGTTGAGCCAGGCGTGCGGTCGCTCGTACTGGATGAACTGCGCGGCCCACATCTGGTGCTGGCCGACACCGGAGACGAAGACGCCCTCGGGCCCGGTGAGCTCACCGATGCGCTTGATGACCTGCTGCGGCGCGGACAGGCCGTCGTCGGGCTGCGTGAAGCCCACCGGGTACGTCTCGCGCAGGTGGTCGATGGTCGTCCACCAGGCGGAGATGTCCGGTCGTTCCTGTGCGGCGAAGGCTTCACGGACCGCGGCGGTCAGCTCCGGGATGATCTCCTTCACCGAACCGACGATCGGCACATCGGCGGCGCGGTTCTTGGAGATCTCGGCGGGGTCGATGTCCGCGTGGATCACCTTCGCGTGGGGTGCGAAGCTCGCCAGCACGCCGGTCACGCGGTCGTCGAACCGGGCACCGAGGGTGATCAGCAGGTCGGACTGCTGCAGCGCGGTGACGGCGGAGACCGAGCCGTGCATGCCGGGCATGCCGACGTGCTGCCGGTGGGAGTCGGGGAAGACGCCGCGGGCCATGAGGGTGGTGACCACGGGCGCGCCGACGAGCTCGGCGAGTTCCAGCAGTTCCTCCGATGCGTGGCCCTTGACCACGCCGCCGCCCACGTAGAAGACCGGGCGCTGCGAGCCGCTGATCAGCCGGGCCGCCTCGCGGACCTGCTTGGCGTGGCCGCGGAGCACGGGCCGGTAGCCGGGGATGTCGATCCTGGGGGGCCAGGAGAAGGTCATCGGGGACTGCTGGGCGTCCTTGGCGATGTCCACGAGCACGGGGCCCGGGCGGCCGGTGGTGGCGATGTGGAAGGCCTCGGCGAGCACGCGGGGGATGTCCTGGGCATCGGTGACGAGGTAGGAGTGCTTGGTGATCGGCATGGTGATGCCGACGATGTCCGCCTCCTGGAAGGCGTCCGAGCCGATGAAGGCGCTCGAGACCTGCCCGGTGATCGCGACCATCGGCACGGAGTCCATGTGCGCGTCCGCAATGGCGGTCACGAGGTTGGTGGCTCCCGGACCCGAGGTCGCGATGCACACGCCGGGACGGCCCGTGACCATGGCGTAGCCCTGGGCCGCATGGCCCGCCCCCTGCTCGTGCCGCACGAGGATGTGCCGGAGCTTCGTCGACGCCATGAGGGGGTCGTAGGTGGGGAGGATGGCCCCGCCGGGAAGGCCGAAGACGTCGTCGACCCCGAGTTCCTCGAGGGACCGGACGATCGCCGCCGATCCGAGCATCTCGGTGGGGGCCACGACCCGGTTGGGGCCGCGGACGGAGCTCGCCGGAGCGACGGGCGCGGACTCACGCGCAGGTGCTGCGGGAGGTGCTGGCCTTGCTGCCATCAGCGCCGGGCTGACGGGCGATCCCTTGGACATCTCAGACTTCCTTCGGAACGATCGCTGCACTGCTGCAGCTGGAACTGCGGGCTTCCGCGCACTCTCCGTATTGACGGGTTGTGTCAACAAAAAAACCCCTCGGCCTTGTGGGCTCTGCGAGGGGTTGCGCGTGACTGCAGTCGTCTACCGGACGGGCTTCAGGCCACGCGCTGTATAAGAATGACGACTACGGGTTCGGGCTGCATACCTGTAGTTTCCCTGTCCCCGTGAAAGCGTGTCAAACGACTCCCTGCGCGTCTCACATGGTGGACAGCAGGTCCAGTTAGTGGACGTTAACCCTGCGGGGCCGGGAGCCCGCCGGAGGGTCGCATCCCTCCGGCGGGCCGGACCTCAGCCGCAGTACGCCCCTTCGGACGCCGAGTGGACGAGCTTGGCGTACTTCGCCAGGACGCCCTTGGTGTAGCGGGCGGGAAGCGGCTCCCAGCCCACCCGCCGCTCCTGGAGTTCCGCCTCGTCGACGAGGAGGTCGAAGCTCTTCGCGGCGATGTCGACGCGGATGCGGTCGCCGTCCCGCACGAAGGCGATGGGGCCGCCGTCGACCGCCTCCGGCGCGACGTGCCCGATGCACAGGCCGGTGGTGCCGCCGGAGAAGCGGCCGTCGGTCAGCAGGAGCACGTCCTTCCCGAGCCCGGCACCCTTGATGGCGCCGGTGATGGCGAGCATCTCGCGCATGCCGGGGCCGCCCTTCGGCCCCTCGTAGCGGATGACGACGACGTCCCCGGCGTGGATGCGGCCGGCGTCGAGCGCGTCGAGGGCGCCCTGCTCGCGCTCGAAGACGCGCGCGGTGCCCTCGAACACGTCGGCGTCGAACCCGGCGCTCTTGACCACGGCACCCTCGGGCGCCAGCGACCCGTGGAGGATGGTGATCCCGCCGGTCTTGTGCATCGGGTTGTCGAGGGCGCGCAGGATCTTGCCGTCGAGGTCCGGCGGGTCGATCTCGGCGAGGTTCTCCGCGAGCGTCCTGCCGGTGACGGTGAGGCAGTCGCCGTGCAGGAGGCCGGCGTCGAGGAGCGCCTTCATGATGACGGGTACGCCGCCCACCTTGTCGACGTCGAACATGACGTAGCGGCCGAACGGCTTGAGGTCGCCGAGGTGCGGGATGCGCTCGCCGATGCGGCTGAAGTCGTCGAGCGTCAGGTCCACCTCGGCCTCGCGGGCGATCGCCAGCAGGTGCAGGACGGCGTTCGTGGAGCCGCCGAAGGCCATGGTGACCGCGATGGCGTTCTCGAAGGCCTTCTTGGTCATGATGTCGCGCGCCGTGATCCCGAGGCGCAGGAGGTTCACGACGGCCTCGCCGGACTTCTGGGCGAACGCGTCGCGTCGCCGGTCGACGGAGGGAGGAGCGGCGGATCCGGGCAGTGACATGCCGAGGGCCTCGCCGATGCAGGCCATGGTGTTCGCGGTGTACATCCCGCCGCAGGCGCCCTCGCCGGGACAGACGGCGCGTTCGATGCTGTCGAGGTCCTTGAGGCTCATGGTGCCGGCTGCGCAGGCTCCGACGGCCTCGAAGGCGTCGATCAGGGTGACCTCCTTCTCGGTCCCGTCCTCGAGCTTCGCGAAGCCGGGCATGATCGTGCCGGCGTACAGGAAGACGGAGGCGAGATCGAGGCGGGCCGCCGCCATGAGCATGCCCGGCAGGGACTTGTCGCAGCCCGCGAGGAGCACCGAGCCGTCGATGCGTTCGGCCTGCATGACGGTCTCGACCGAGTCGGCGATGACCTCCCGCGAGACGAGCGAGAAGTGCATGCCCTCGTGGCCCATCGAGATGCCGTCGGAGACGGAGATGGTGCCGAACTGCATGGGGAACCCGCCGCCGGCGTGGACGCCCTCCTTGGCGCCCTCCGCCAGCCGGTTGAGGGACAGGTTGCACGGCGTGATCTCGTTCCAGGAGCTCGCGACGCCGATCTGCGGCTTGGCGAAGTCGTCATCGCCCATGCCCACGGCACGGAGCATGCCCCGGGAGGGGGCCGCATGGATGCCGTCGGTGACGATGCGGCTTCTGGGCTTGATGTCTGGTGTCGTGTCCGCGCTCATAGGGGAGAGTCTAGGCCCGCGTTGCGCGCACGTTTCGCCATGTGACCGGCCTGTTACAGCCGTCGGCACGCCCGGAACCCGGCGGCCGTGGCGGGGCGCGTGGCGCCTCGTCCGGGCCGGGCGCCCTCCGGTACAGTGTGGACCTCGCGGGCGAATCGACAGCCCGCCCGGCGCCTGCGAGCAGCCCCGCGAGGGGACGAGACCGACCGCCTCCTACCCCGATGGCCGTGATATGACCCCCGAAGAGCCCTCCTCCAGCCCACCGCTCGACGGCGGACAGGGCCTCAAGAACGCCCTCCGACGGGTCTTCGACTCGCAGATCCCGAACTACGGCGACTACAACCTCGTGTTCGCGGTGCCGGCGGACGCTCCCGGCGCCCGGACGGCCTACGTGGTGGGCTACCGGTGGAAGCCCGCCGAGCTCATGATCGCCCCGGTGGACCTCGCCGGCATCACGGGCGCGGGCGTTCCCGTGGAGGTCAACATGACGAACCTCGCGCACGCCCTGCAGTGGGACGAGGACGGCAGCTTCGAGGTGGGCACCAGCACCGGGCGCATCTTCCGGTTCGGCGTGACGCCGGCGCCCGTGCTCGACGTCGGCCCCGGCACGGCCCTGCACCTCGCCCAGCACGAGGACGTGACGGACTTCACGGCCTTCATGGACGCCTTCATCGGGATGGCCTGACCCGGACCCGGCTCAGGCCCAGGGGCCGCGCCGCACGAGGTTCACGGGTTCCGCGCCCCGGCCGAGCAGTTCCACCTGGCGGCGGAGCAGCGCGAGGATCCGCGGCGGGAAGGCGCCGGTGTTGCCGCCGACATGCGGCGTGATGATCGCCCCGGGCGCGCTCCACAGCGGGTGGCCCTCGGGCAGCGGCTCCGGGTCGACGACGTCGAGCGCCGCCCGCAGCCGGCCCGATACCACCTCGCGGGTCAGCGCGCCGGTGTCGACGACGGCGCCGCGGGCCACGTTGACGACGAGCGCGCCGTCGGGCAGCGCCGCGAGCACCTCCGCGCCGATCAGGCCGCGGGTGGCGTCCGTGAGCGGCGTGATCACGATGACGACGTCGTGCCCGGGCGCGAGCCGGACGAGTTCGTCGCTGCCGTGGACATGCCCCAGGGCGTCGTCGCGTGCCGTGCTGCCCACCCGCGTGACGGTCGTCTTGAAGGGGACGAGCCTCCGGCGGATCTCCTCGCCGATCCCACCGACGCCCACCAGCAGGACCTTCCGGTCCGCGAGGCCCGGGTAGCGTGCGCTGTGCCAGCGGCCCTCGGCCTGCTGCCGGACGGCATCGTCGATCCCCCGCAGCGACGCGAGGGCGAGCCCGACGGCGAGTTCCGCCGTGGCCGCCGCGTGGACCCCCGCGGCCGTGGCGATGGCGACGTCGGGTCCCACGAGCTCCGCCACGCCGTCGTACCCGGTGGACTGCGTCTGCACGAGCGCGACGTTCACGGCCGCATCGAGCGCCCCGTCGAGGTGCGTACGCCCCGTGTACGGCAGGACGACGGCGTCGAGTGTGGCCGGGTCGCAGCCCTCGGGCGGGGTCCGGAAGTCCCACAGCACCACGTCGACGGCGGGCGAGACGCCGGACAGGGCATCCCGCAGGTCCGCGGACGGGACGCTCAGGGTGCGGACGGTCGGTGGCGCTGCATCGGGGATCGTCATGGCGTCAGCCTAGCGCCGCCGCCCTGGTCCGCCTCCTGCGCCGGGCTCGTCCCGGATTCCCGGGCCCCGGGGACGGCACCACCTCCCCGGTTTCAGGTTTCGGCCGAAGTGCTGGTAGAGTTTCATGCTGTTGCGGATGACCCGGACGGCACGAAGAAGCCGGGAAAACGCTACGCACCTCTAGCTCAATTGGCAGAGCAATTGACTCTTAATCAATGGGTTCCGGGTTCAAGTCCCGGGGGGTGCACATCGAAGCCCCGTCCTCAGGTCTCGCCGCCTGCAGGGCGGGGCTTCGTCTATTGATCCCGCGCCCGGCGCCGGCAACCGCGTGGGGCACGGCGGCCGGGCCTACGATGGACCCGTGAACGAACTCCTTTCCTTCGCAGGGAGCTACTGGTGGCTGGTCTTCCCGCTCTCCGGGGTCTTCGCGATCTGGGGCAAGTCGCTCACCGAGGCGTCGGAGCGGCGGCACCAGCGGAAGATCGAGCTGTACCGGCTGAAGCATCCCGCGCCCCTCGCCGCGCCGTCCGAGGCCCCGCCGACCGCTGCGGCGCAGCCCGTCCCCACGAGGACCCCGCTCGAGCACGTGCAGCGCATGCACGACGAGGTGGACCGGAAGTGGCTCACGTACGAACTCGATGCCGCGAAGCTCATCGACTACCCCATGATGACCGACGTCCGCGAGCCCCTCACCGTGGCCTTCCTGCGGGCCAAGCGGGAGGCGGACGCGTTGCGGCCGGAACCGTCCGCGCCCGTGGCACGCGACGACCTCGCGGCATACCGGTCCGCCGTCACCTCCTACGACGTCGCCTTCCAGATCGCGGAGACCGAAGCCCGGCGGGTCCGGGCGAGCGGGTTCACCACCGAGGAACGGCAACGGCTGGAGACGGCGCGCCGTCTCGTCACCGTGGCGATCGACGACGCCGCGACCGCGGCGGAGCGCCAGACCGCCTACCGGCGTGCCCGCCGGGAGCTCGACGGCCTGATCGTGCTGCCGGACGCCACGGTCAGCTCACTGGAGGAGAAGGTCGCCGGCGCGATCGGGCAGCGGCCGGAGCCCCCACGACCCTGATTTCCGTGGGACCCTTCCCCGGGCGGCCCCCTGCGGACGATAATCGCTCCGTCCATCACAGGGGCGTGGCCGACGGCCACCCGAGGAGAGGCGATTCCCATGGCAGCGACGATCAACACGTACCTCAGCTTCAAGGACACCGCGAGGGAGGCCATGGCCTTCTACCACTCGGTGTTCGGCGGCGAGCTCACCAGCACTACCTTCGCCGAGTACCAGGTGAGCGAGGACCCGGCCGAGCAGGACAAGATCATGCATTCGATGCTCACCACCCCGTCGGGGCAGGTCCTGATGGGGGCCGACACGCCCGCCAGCATGGAGTACACGCCTCCGGCCGGGCACTCGCTGTCGGTCAGCGGTGACGACGAGCACGAGATCCGTGGCTACTGGGACGCCCTCACGGGCGGCGGCCACGTCGTGATGCCCCTCGCGCCGTCCCCCTGGGGCGACAGCTTCGGCATGTGCATCGACCGCTTCGGGATCAGCTGGATGGTGAATATCGCCGGGGACTCGGACGACGGCGCGCCGGCGTCGGGCGAGCGGGCGGCGCAGGAGCCCGCCCGGAAGTAGCCCGAAGCGGGCAGCCCGGTGGCGGCGTCCCCGGGAACGCCGCCACCGGATGCTCCTACTTGGCGGCTTCCTTGTTGACCTCCGCCGGCGACTCGAACTCGCGGTCGGGCAGGTTCTCGAGCGTGTCGAGGACCGAGCGGTCGGCGCCCTTGTCCTTCGCGTGCTGCACGAGGTCCTCCTTGGAGGCCGGGTAGTCCACGCCGCCCAGGGCCTTTTGGATGTCGATCGGGCTGGAATCTGCCATGTGCTGCTCCTTCTGTTCGGTTGTGCGGATACTGCCTGGTGGCTCCGGGACGGAGGCACCGTCACTGGCCCAGGATCTCCCGGGCAGCGTCTGTGTCACGGTCGACCACCGTGGTGGGTGCCTCCAGGTGCACTGCACCGGAGGGGATGATGCCGGCGCCGCCGTAGCGCTCCATGACGCGCCATTGCGCGGCCACGTCCTCCCCCGCATGGCCGGGCGGCAGCCGGTCCCAGAACTCGAACCCGCCGCAGTCCACGAGGGCCCGGCGGTCGAACAGGACGCAGCCGCCCACCCAGGCGACGTGGTAGAGCCGCCACTCGCCGCGTGGGACGGCGAGCTCGGCGGCCGCGTGGGCGAGGTTGGCCGCATTGTGCAGGGGCCACCGCCCGAAGCCCTCCGTCCCCGTACGGACAAGCTCGGGCCGCACCTCGTTGCCCGGCCACAGCTCGAACACGTCGCGCTCGTGGGGCCGATGATCATCGAGGTAGGACAGCCCCTGCACCGCGGATCCCACGAAGCCGCACCCGGCGGCCTGCAGGGCCCGGCTCATGCGGTCCAGCGAGCCTGGTTCGAGCCACACATCGTTGTCCAGGAAGAGGACGGCCGGCGCGTCGGCCAGGCCCAGCAGGAAGTTCCGGTGCTCGGCCAGTCCCCGGCGCGGCAGGTGCCGTTCCACCCGGACCGCCCGGCCCTGCGCCTCGAGGACCCGCACCATCGCGCGGACGGCCGGCTGGTCGACGGCGGGCTCGTCCTCGGTCTGGTCGCTGAGGATGACGCGGAACGCCGGCCCCTCCTGCGCGGCGAGGCCCGCCAGCGTAACGGCGAGCTCGGCGGGGCGTCCGAAGGAGGGGATCAGCACGTCCACCTCGGGCTCGCGGGCCGGCGGCTCCAGCGCCCACTCCCCCGACCACCGCGCCGTCACGGGGTCTCCCCCACCGCGGGGATGGCGCGGATGCGGCGGACCACCTCCGCGGTGTACCGCTCGGGAACGTAGTCGAGGATGCTGACGCGTCCGCCGCAGGCCTCGACCGCGGGGGTCTCCTCCAGCATCTGCGCGGTGTAGTCGCCGCCCTTGGCGTAGACGTCGGGCTTCAGCTGCTCGATCAGCGGCACCAGGGTGTCGGTCGAGAAGACGGTGACGTAGTCGACGCAGCTGAGGGAGGCGATGATGCCCGCGCGGTCGGCGATCGGGTTGATGGGCCGGTCCGGGCCCTTCAGCCGGCGCACGCCGTCGTCGTCGTTCAGGGCCACCACGAGCACGTCCCCGAGCCGCTTGGCCTGGTCGAGGTAGCGCGTGTGTCCACGGTGCAGCACGTCGAAGCAGCCGTTGGTGAGGACGATCCGCTTGCCGGCGGCGCGGTCCGCCTCCACCGTGCGCAGCAGCTCGTCCGTGGCGAGGGCGGTATCGGCGAACTGCTGCAGGTGGCCCGTCAGGTCCGCCGTCGTGCACACGGACGTGCCGGGGCGGTGCACGACGACGTCCGCCGCGGCCTGCGCGAGGTCGAGGCTCGTGGTGAGTGGCAGTCCCGCGGCGCGTGCGGCGGTCAGGCTCGCGACGAACGTGTCCCCGGCGCCGGAGGCCTGCTTCTCGGTGGCGGGCCTGGCGTAGGTGCGGTGCTCCTCGCCGTCGGGTCCGAGCAGGACGGTGCCGTCGCGGTCCAGCGTGACGACGACGTTCACGGCGTTGGTCGCCGCGAACAGCCGGCTCCGCCGCGCCGCCACCGTGGCGGCGCGGTCCGTCCGCGCGTCGAGGCGCGCGCCGAGGACCTGCGCGGCCTCGGCGGCGTTCGGCGTGACGATGTCCGGGCGCAGTGCGGACCAGGCCGCGGTGTCGTGGGCGTCGACCACCACCACCGCGGCGGGGTCGAGGGTGGCACGGCGCGCCAGGGCGGCGCGGACCTCCCCGCCGAGCGCCCCGGAACCGTAGTCGCAGACGACGACCGCCTCGGCGCCCGTGACGGCGGCGGGGATCCGGGCGGCCAGCGCGGCGATCGCCGCCGGCGGGAGGCCGTCGTGCGTGTCGTCGAGCCGCAGCATGACCTGGTCCCCGCCGAGGATCCGGTACTTGGTCGTGGTGGACACCCGCGGGTCCTGGACGAGGTGCATGGTGTCCACGCCCGCGTCCTCGAGGATGCCGCGCAGGCGGCGACCGGCGTCGTCGTCGCCGATGAGCCCGCACATCCGCACGCGGGCGCCGAGCGCGGCGAGGTTCACGGCCGTGTTCGCCGCGCCGCCGGCCGCGTACTCGCGGCGCGTGATGTCGACGACCGGCGCGGGAGCCTCCCGGCAGAAACGCTCGATGGTGCCGCTCCACCAGCCGTCCAGCATCGCGTCCCCCACCACGGTGACGGACGGCGCGTGATCGGCGATGGCGGCGGGCACCCACGCGGCGAGGCGGCGCACCAGCGCCAGGTCGCCGTCCCGGTGCTCGGGCGCCCCGTCGGCGGGGTGGCGCTGGGCGTCGTCCATCAGCCCTCCTGCGGCGGCGCGCTGATGTGGACGACCTTCACGAGCGAGAACTCGTCCAGCAGCTCCGGGCCGTAGCCGAATCCCGCCCCGCTGATGCCGCGCGGCTGGGCGGATCCGCCGGGCGCTCCGCCGAACACGGCGTTGACCTTGACGGTCCCGACGGCGAGCCCGGCGATGGCCTGCTGCGCGTGGGCGATGCTGCCCGTCAGGACGGACGCGGCGAGCCCGTACGGCCCGGAGGCAGCGAGCCGCAGGGCCTCGTCGAAGGTGTCGACGACGGTCACCGGGGCCACCGGGCCGAAGGTCTCCTCCGTCATGACGGTCATGGTCTCCGTGCAGTCCGAGAGCACCGTGGCCGGGTAGTGGGCGCCGGGGCCGTCGGGGACCGCCCCGCCCTCGAGGCACGTCGCGCCCTGGTCGAGGGCCTCGGCGACCTGTGCCTCCACGGCGTCACGCATCCGGCGGTCCACGAGCGGCGGGAAGGACCTCCCGGCGTTCCTGCTGCGGGCCTCCGCCGCGAGGGCAGCGAGGAACGGCTCGGCGACGGGCCGGCACACGTAGATCCGTTCCACGGAGGTGCAGATCTGCCCCGCGTTCGCGAAGGCGCCGAGCGCCGCCTGTCCTGCCGCCCAGACGGGGTCGACGTCGGCGTCGACGATCAGGGGGTCGTTGCCGCCGTTCTCGCGGATGACGTGGGCACCGGTCAGGACGGCCGCGCGGGCGATCCTGGCACCGGTGTCGCTGGATCCCACGTGGGCGAACACATCGACGTCGGCCTCCGTGGTGAGCTGCTGCCCCACCTCCGCGCCGCCGGTCAGGGTGAGGAACACGCCGTCCGGGAAGGCCGGCTGCAGCAGGCGCCCGAGCAGCTCGCCCACGTGGGGGCAGCGCTCGCTGGGTTTGTGGATCACCGTGTTGCCGGTGACGAGCGCCGCCCCGATGAGACCGCCGGCAACCGCCACGGGATCGTTCCAAGGGGTCAGCAGGGCGGCGACGCCGCGCGGCTCCGCCACGGTGTAGTCGGTGGCCGTGACGGCGCCGCGCAGGCTGAGCCCGCGGTGGACGGGCCCGAGTTCCGCATACTGCTCGAGGGTGGCGATGGCCGCTTCCACGCCACCGAGCGCATCCGCGGGCGGCTTGCCCGTCTCCCGTGTGTTGAGCTCCGCCAGGTCCTGGGCGCCGTCGCGCAGTGCCGCGGCTGCCCGCCGCAGGGCCGCGCCCCGTTCGGCCGGGCTGGTGGCCGCCCACTCGGGCTGCACGGACCGCGAGAGGCCGACGGCGAGCGAGACCTGCTCCCTCGCGGCGCAGGGCAGCGTGCCCACCTCGCTGCCGTCCCGGGGATCGACGATGGTGATGGACTCGTTCCCGAGCACGTCGGGCAGCGCGGGCGTCTGGGCGTTGATGGACATGGTGCTCCTCGAGGTCGAAGGCCGGAACGGCTGATCTACTCCTCCCGTACCCGTCTGCCGCGCCCTCACACAGGCGGCGGACCGATTTCTGTCGGCCGCCCGACAATCGTCAGCATGCTTGGCATATGGTGGCAGGAGGAGCAGCCGGGGCTCGACGGGTCAGTGGGAGAGCGCTGGACGGCGGTGGCCCGCGGCGGACGGAAAGGACATCCATGCAGGACGGCACGACGACGGCGGAGTTCGGCGGGCGGCAGGACACGGCGCGGGCAGTGGGACCGGTGCTCGAACCCTTCGGGGACATCCGGCGGATCGCGGTCCTGCGCGGCGGCGGTCTCGGGGACCTCATGTTCGCGATGCCCGCGATCGCGGCCCTCGGAGCACGCTATCCCGACGCCGAGATCACCCTGCTCGGCATGCCCGGCCACGCGGCACTGCTGGAGGGCCGGCCGGGGCCGGTGTCCTCGGTCGTGGAGCTGCCGGTCTTCCCCGGCGTGCGCCCAGGGGACGTGGACCCCGGGGCCGTGGACGCCTTCTTCGACGACGTCCGGGGCTCCTTCGACCTCGCCGTCCAACTGCACGGTGGCGGCCGCAACTCGAACCCGTTCCTCCTGCGGCTCGGGGCCCGCCACACGATCGGCACGCGGACGCCGGGCGCCGTAGCACTGGAACGCACCATCCCCTACGTCTACTACCAGCACGAGGTCTTCCGTGCGCTGGAGGTCGTGGGGCTGGCGGGGGCCGTGCCCGTGGACCTCGAACCCCGGATCGGCGTCCTGCCGGAGGAGGTGGAGCACGCGGAGCGGCTGACCGGCGACGGCGCGGTCGTCGCCCTGCACCCGGGCGCGACGGATCCGCGGCGCCGGTGGCCGGCGTCGTCGTTCGCCGAGGTCGCGGTGCGCGCGTCCGCGGACGGCTGCGAGGTGGTGGTGGTCGGTGACACGACGGACGTCCCGGCGGCGGAGGAGATCGTCCGGCTGGCGCTCGCGCAGGCCCCGACGGCGGACGTCCGCTCGCTCGCGGGCGAACTCTCGCTCGGGGAGCTGGCCGGCGTGCTCGACCGCAGTGCCGTGCTGGTCGGCAACGACAGCGGTCCCCGGCACCTCGCACAGGCCGTGGGCACGCCCACGCTCGGCGTCTACTGGATCGGCAACATGATCAATGCGGGCGCGATCGGCCGCACGCTCCACCGCGTCCACTTCTCCTGGGTGACGCACTGCCCGGTGTGCGGCGTGGACGTCACCCAGGTGGGCTGGACGGCGGAACGCTGCGAGCACGATGACTCGCTCGTCGCCGCCGTCCGGCCCGACGCCGTCTACGCGGACGTCGCGGAACTCAGGGCCACGAGCCTTCTTCTGCGTGGGCGATGACCATCTCGCGGATCTCGCAGCTCTTGGGCTGCGAGAGGGCGAAGAGGATGGCCTCCGCGACGCGTTCGGGATCGTTGAGGCGGGAGTCGTCCTGCGGCTTGTACTGCTCGTCGCGGTCGTCGAAGAAGCGCGTCTTCATGCCGCCGGGGATGACCGTCGTGACGCCGATCTGCCCGGTGGTCTCCGCGGCCAGGGCCTGCGAGAAGCCCATGACCCCGAACTTCGAGGCGCAGTAGGCTGTCGCGTCGCCGACCGCCTTGATCCCGAGGGTCGAGGCGATGGTGACCACGCGGCCGGAGGTCTGCTTCAGGTACGGCAGGGCGGCACGCGCGGTGGACGCCGTCCCCATCAGGTTCACGCCGATCACCTTCTCCCACTCGTCGGCGGGCACGGTGTCGAGCGAGCCGCACCGGTCGATCCCGGCGGCGGTGACGACGGCGTCGAGCCCGTCCATCATCTCCGCGGCCTCACGGACCGCGGTCTCGACGGCCTGGCGGTCGGCCACGTCGACCTCGAAGGCCTTGACGCCCGTGACCCGGCTGATGTCGCGGTCCAGCACCACGGGGGTGCCCCCGGCGGCGAGGACGCCCTGGACGATGGCCGCGCCGAGGCCGGAGCCTCCGCCGGTGACCAGGACGCGTCCGGGGTTGTAGCCGTTGCCGGTCGTGGTGGTCGTCGTGTTCTCGGTCATGGGTGTTCCTTTCGTTGCGTGCACGGTCCGGCCGGACGGGCCGGAAGATTTCGGCGGGGTCAGCCCACGCGGGCGAGCGCGGCTGCCAGGTTCGTGGTGGAGCGGGCGGGGATGTAGGGGACGGTGACGGTCCTGCCGCCCCAGCTGCTCACCAGCGCGGCCTCCGGGAGGTCCTCGGCGGCGTAGTCGCCGCCCTTGACCCAGATGTCCGGCTGCAGGCGCGAGATCGCGTTCTCCGGCGTGGACTCGGAGAACACCAGGACGGCGTCCACGCACCCGAGGGCCGAGAGCAGCTCCGCGCGGTCCTCCTGCTTGATGATGGGCCGGCTCTCCCCCTTGAGCCCGCGCACGGAGTCGTCCGAGTTGAGGCAGACGATCAGGCAGTCGCCGAGCCGGCGCGCCGCGGCGAGGGTCCGCGCGTGCCCGGCGTGCAGGAGGTCGAAGCATCCGCCCG
Organism: Arthrobacter sp. Ld5; assembly: GCF_051172775.1. NCBI lineage: Bacteria > Bacillati > Actinomycetota > Actinomycetes > Micrococcales > Micrococcaceae > Arthrobacter > Arthrobacter sp. Ld5. The sequence goes on along the minus strand of NZ_JBPKBO010000016.1, from coordinate 181,102 downwards.
TCGCGACGACGGTCCCGCCGGCCTCGCGCGTCCGGCGCACGACGGTGAGGGCGTCGAGCCCGTCGACGGGCAGCTGCTGCGGCGCGTCCTCGCGCTGCCGGCCCATGGCACCGACGCCCCCGGAGGCCAGGAAGTGTGCGGCGGCCTCGGTGGCCTGCTGGGCGGCGGCGTCGATCGGGGCGCCCTGGGCGAGCCCGACGGCGAGCGCCGAGGCGAAGCGGTCCCCGGCGCCGCAGGGGTCGGGGGCGCTGACCCGTGGCGCGGGCACCACCTGGGGCAGCAGTCCCGTCGCGGCGACGAGGGCTCCGTGGTCGCCCATGGTGACGAGCACGGCCTTGCTCCGCCAGGCGGCGAGCAGGACCTCGGCCGCCGCGGCGGCGGCCCGCGTCCCCGAGCCCTGGACGTCGGCGAAGCGCAGGGCCTCCCCGAGGTTCGGGGTCACCGCGGCCACGCCCGGGACCGGCGGGGCGCCGGCGGGGTGGGGGTCCCACACCACCGGGGTCGTCCCGGCGAGCGTCGCGAGGCGCGCGCGCAGGTCCTCGTTGGCGAGCAGCCCGCGGCCGTAGTCCGCCGCGACGATGGCGTCGGCTCCGTCCAGGGCGGCCAGCATGGCGTCGGTGACCCCGGGCACGGGAGGCGTGGCGCAGCCCTCGTCGAACCGGACGACCGCCTGGCCGGAGGCCCGGACCCTCGTCTTCACGGGGGTGGGCGCGCCCGAGGGGCCGGCGACGACGGTCACGCCGTCGAGTTCGGCGCGCAGGAGCCCGGACGCGTCGTCCTCCGCGAGGACGGTGACCAGGACGGCGTCGTGCCCGTCGGCACTCAGCATGCGGGCCACGAGGCCCGCGCCCCCGGCACGCCGCTGCACGGCGTCGACGTCGACGACGGGCACGGGCGCGTCCGGTGAGAGCCGTCCGGCCCCGCCGGAGAGGTCCGTGTCGAGCAGGACGTCACCGACCACGACGATCCTCATCGCTGCGCCTCCCGACGGCGGTGCACCTCGGCGTCGAAGGCCCGGCACATCGCGTGCAGGGCGATGAGGTGGCCCTCCTGGGCGTTGGCGGACCGGGCGTCGACCGCCACGTAGTCGTCGACGCGCTCGGTGAGGGGGTTGGGCCCGGCGCCGGTGAGCGCCCACGTCGTGATGCCGGCCGAGCGGGCGGCGTCGACGGCGTGCAGGAGGTTCGGGCTCCTGCCGCTCGTGCTCAGGAGGACGAGGATGTCTCCGGGCCGGCCGTGGGCGCTGACCTGCCGGGCGTACAGGTGGTCGAACCCGTAGTCGTTGGCGATGGCCGTGACCGCGGAGCTCTCCGCGTGGAGGGAGATCGCGGAGAACGGTTCGCGCTCGCCGTCGAAGCGGCCCACGAGTTCCGCCGTCAGGTGCTGGGCCTCGGCGGCGGACCCGCCGTTGCCGGCCGCGAGCAGGCGTCGGCCGGCCATCAGGCGGTCGGCCATCTCCACGCCCCATCCCGCCAGGGTGGCGGCGTTGAGGGCGAGGGACTCGAGGGCCGGTGTGACGGCCCGGAGGTGGTCCAGGACGAGGCGCCGCGAGTCCGCCAGGACGGTGTCCGGGGCGCCTGCGGTGACGGTGGACGGGGTGTCGGTCGGGACGTCGGTCTGCGTGGTCACAGTGCCCTGCCTCCTGTGCTTTCGAGTCGACGTGCGGCGCTGCGCCGCACGGTGGCCGGTTCTGCGGGTGCTGCTTCGGCGAGGGCCAGCTGGTAGGCCTTCTCCGTGTCGGCGGCGATGCGGCTCCAGGAGTAGCGGGCCTTGGCGCGGCGGTAGCCGTTCCCACCGAGCTCGCGGGCCCAGTCGGGTTCGCCGATGATCCCGGCGACGGCCGCGGCGATGGCCGCCGGGTCCTGGGGCGGGACATGCAGCCCCGTCGTGCCGTCCACCACGGTGTCCACGAGGCCGCCCACGGCCGCGGCGATCACCGGGACCCCGCACGCCATCGCCTCGAGCGGGACGATCCCGAAGGGCTCGTACCAGGGGGCGCACACGACCGCGTCCGCGCTGCGCAGCACGGCGGGCATCTCGGCCCGGGACACCTGCCCGCGCAGGACGACGCGGTCGGCGACGCCGAGATCGACGGCGAGGGCACGCAGGCGCTGCGCCTCCGGGTCGTCCTCGAGGCCTGTGAAACTGCCGGCGCCGCCCACGATGTGGAGTTCGACGTCGTCGCGGCCGAGGTCGGCGAGCTCGCGCATCGCCCGGACGACGAGGTCCATGCCCTTGCGGGGGACGAGCCGGCCGACGCTCACGATGCGGTGCGCGCGGGTGCGGTCCTCGACGGGACCGTGCGGCGTGAACAGTTCGACGTCGACACCGCACGGGGCGATCGACACCCGGCTGCCCGGGACGCCCATGGCCGTGAGCTCGAACACCTCGTCGGAGCACGTCGCGACGATGCGGTCGGCGCTGCGTCCCACCATCGCCTCCAGCATGAGGCGTTCGGAGGGGCTGGTGTCCTCGGCGCCCTGATGCCGGCGCTTGACGGTGCCGAGGGCGTGGAAGGTCTGGACGACCTGGACGGGCCGGCCGTCCGCGCGCGACCGTCCTGCGGCGTCGAGCGCGGCGAGCCCGGACATCCAGAAGTGCCCGTGCACGATGTCCGGCGGCTCCTGCCCCCAGTCCTCGACGATCCCTTCCGCCAGCTCGCCCATGTAGGGCAGCAGCAGGTCCTTCGGGACGTTCCGCGCGGGGCCGGCGGTGACGTGCACGACCTCCAGGTGCGGGTCGGTGCGGACGCGGTCCGGCAGCGCCGGATCGTCGCGTCGCGTGTAGACCGTCACGTCGTGTCCCCGGCGGGCCAGCGCGAGGGACAGCTCGGCGACGTGGACGTTCTGCCCGCCGGCGTCGACACCCCCCAGCGCGGCGAGCGGACTCGCATGCTCCGACACCATCGATATCCTCACTGCGTCTTCCTCTCTCCTACCGCCAGGACGCGTCGCCGCGTCGGCTCCTGCTCCAAGACGTCGTCCCAGTCGGCCAGGAACCGGGCCAGTCCGTACCGGGCGAGGGCGGCCGCGCGGGCGGCCCGTCCCCGGGTGCGGGCCTCGTCCGGGTCCTCGACGAGGTGTGCCGCCGTGCGGACCAGGTCGTCGACGTCCGTCGAGATCGAGCCGGCCTCGGGGGGCACGGCACGCGCCGCCTCCGTGGTCGCGAGCGCGAGGACCGGCAGGCCCACGTGCATGGCTTCGAGGAGCGAGAGCCCGAGGGAGGTCCAGCGCAGCGGGTGGACGTAGGCCCGGGACCGCCCGAGCCGCGCGTGCAGCTGCGCCATGGGCAGGTCGCCGCCGATGCGCAGCTCCGAGGGGGCGAGGTCCAGGGCGTCGGCCAGCCCGTCGGTCCCCATCCCGAAGACCTCCAGCGGCGCGACCCCCGCGAAGCGCGGCAGCAGGTCGGTGCCGGTGATGCGTCCGCGGCGCACGGGCTCGTTGATGACGGCGGCGAGCTGCTCGAGCTCGCCGGTGTAGAGGTAGCCCGGGTCCACGATGCCGTGTTCGATCACGGTGGTGCCGGCCCTGCCGTTGTCCCAGAAGAGCGCGTTGAAGTGGGTCACATGGACGATCGGGATGTCCGTCTGGCCCGCCAGCGGGTGGACGGTGCCGACGATGTCGCGACGCGGCGTGTTGTGCTCGAGGAAGACCGCGGGCAGGTCGCGGCCGGGCGTGCGCCCCAGGAGCCGCTCGCACTCGGCGATCTCCTCGACCCGCTGCAGGACGACGACGTCGATGTCGGCGTCCGCCAGGTCGGAGGGCGCCACCTCGAGAACGGAGGCCGGCCAGTCGCGGCCCGCGCGGCCGAGGCCCCAGGGCCCGCCGTCGGGTGTGGTGGGCAGCACGTAGGTGTGGGTGCCCCGCACGAAGGCGTCGGTCCACCCTCCGTGCACGTGCCATAGCAGGATCCTCATCGGTGTCCCCTCGTTGGTCGGCGGCCTTCCGTGCGGCCGATGCTGCGGCGTGAGCCGAGTGACGATACCCCGGAGCTGAGCCGGAGCACGGCGTCCACGACGTCCTCCGGGGAGACGCCGGACAGGCAGGGGTGCCCCTGCACGGGGCAGATGCGGGCCCGGCTGAGCGCGCAGGCCGCGTCCTGGTCGCCGAGCAGTTCCACGGGCACGCGGTAGGGCGCCCAGCGCACCGCCGGGACCACGGGCGAGAACAGGCAGACGACGGGGGTGCCGACGGCGGCCGCCAGGTGCGCCGGCCCGGTGTTGCCGGTGACGATGACGCTCGCCCCGGCGATGACGGAGCCGAGCGTGGCGAGGTCGGTCCTGCCCCCGAGGTCGAGGGCCTCGGGGCCCGCGACGGTGGACGTCAGTCCGGTCTCGCCGGGGCCGCCGGTGACGACCACGCGGAAACCGGCGGCGGTCAGGAGCTCGACGGCGGCCGCGTGGTGGAGGGGCGGCCAGGCACGCGCCGGCACGGTGGCACCGGGATGGACGACGACGTAGGGTCCGTCGCCGACCAGCGCCGAGGCGTCGGTGAGGTCGGTGACCTGCAGCCGGCCGTCGTCGCCGGGGGGCAGGGCGTACCCGGCGGCCTCCGAGATGCCGAGGGCGCGTTCCGCTTCGGGCTGGTCCTCCGGGAAGTCCTCCCCGGGCTTGAGCCGCACGTCGAGGAGCGAGCCCGCGTAGTCCACGGACGCGCCGGCGATCCTCCGGACGCCGGCGAGCCGGAGCAGCAGGGCGAGCGGCAGCGGCGACTGGTGGAACGAGGTCAGCAGCACGGCCTCGTCCACGGCGAGCGCCGTCACGGTGTCGTGCAGCTCGGCCATCAGCGTCGGCGTGGGCTCGGGGGCCGGATCCACGATCCAGGGAGCGGACCACGTGACGACGTCGACGACGCCGGGCAGCAGCCGCGCCGCCGCGGCGCCCTGGGGGCCGCACAGCATGACGACGTCGTTCGGGGAGTCCCCGTGGTCGCCGGCGGCGATGGCACGGACGGCGGGGCCGGCGAGAAGCACGTCGCCGGCGCTGTCGAGGCGGGCGACGAGGACCCGGCGCCTCACGGCGTCCCCGCCCACAGGGTGTCGACGGCTCCGGCGAGGGTGCGGGCGACGGCGGGCGCCGAGCGGATCTCGTCCTCGAGCGTGACGTCCGTCGGCACGAGGACGGCCTGCGCCCCCGCGGCGGCGGCGGCTCCCATGTCCGCGCCGATGTCCCCGATGACGGCGACGTCGGAGGCCTCGAGGCCCAGGCGGGCGCAGGCCGCGAGGACCATCCCCGGAGCGGGCTTGCGGCACGTGCAGCCGTCGTCGGACCCGTGCGGGCAGAGCTCCCAGACGTCGAACGGCCCGAGCAGCTCCTCGACGCGGGCGTTGACGGCGTCCACCTGCCCGCGCGTGACGATCCCCCGGGCGATCCCCGACTGGTTGGTCACCACGCCCACCGGGATGCCGCGGGACCGGAGGCCGTCGAGCACCGCGCGTGCCCCGGGCATGGGCTGCACGAGGGCGGGGTCACCGTTGTAGGGGACGTCCACGACGATCGTCCCGTCGCGGTCGAACAGGACGGCCCGTGGGGGCGTCCGTGGAGGTCCGGCCGAAGTATCCATACAGGCTTAGTTCCCGCAGAGGAGCAGTACTAAACACTTTCCGCCGAACTTCTTCTCCGCAGGCACTCCCGGGCGCCCTGCAACGTGCGGTCCCGATGCTCTGGCAGGATCGGTCCCATGACTTCCGAGGGCTCCAACACCACAGGCACGTCCGCCCGACCGCCGGGGCGCGGTGCAGGGTCCGGTTCCCGCCCGGTCCCGGCGTCCACCCCGGCACCGGACGGGCGTCCCGAGATCCTGGCGCTGCGGGCCCTGAAGCTCGGGGACCTCCTCGTGGCCGTCCCCGCGCTCAAGGGACTGCGGCGCGCCTACCCGGAGCACCGCATCCTGTACGCCGCACAGGAATGGCTCCGTCCGATGATGCCGCTCACCGACGCCGTCGACGACCTCCTGCCCACGCATGGCCTGGACGACCCCCTGCCCATCGAGCACGGCCGCATCGACCTGGCCGTGAACCTCCACGGGAGCGGCGGAGAGAGCCGGGGCCGCCTCGAGGAGATCGGAGCGCGACGCCGGATGGGGCACCGCTCGCCGGGCTGGGACGGCCCTGAGTGGCGCAGCGGCATCCTGGAGCGCGAACGGTGGGCGTCGCTCGTCAGCTGGCACGGCGTCCCCGCGGACCCGCTGGACTGCAGGCTGCGGGTGCCCGATGTGGAGAACCCGGCACCGGACGCCGTCGTCGTGCACGTCGGGGCCGCCTACGGGAGCCGACTCTGGCCGGTGGACCGGTTCGCGGCGGTGGCCCGCACCCTCGCCGCCGCCGGGCACCGGGTGGTCTTCACGGGCAGTGCCAGGGAGCGGCCGCGGGCACTCGCGGTCGCCGATGCCGCGGGCCTGCCGGCGGCGACGGTCGCCGCCGGGGACCTGCCGCTCGACGCCTTCGCGGGACTGGTGGCGGGTGCGTCCCTGGTGATCTCGGCGGACACGGGCGCCGCCCACCTAGCCTCCGCCTACGCCCGGCCTTCCGTGGTGCTGTTCGGGCCGGCGCCGCCCTCGGAGTGGGGGCCGCCGCCGGGACCCCACACCGTCCTGACGGACGAGTCGGTGCGGGTGGGCGAGACGTTCTCCGCCACACCGGATCCGGCCCTGCTGGCCGTGACCGTCGATCAGGTCCTGGCCGCCGCCGCGGGCCACGGGATCTCCTAGGCGGTACCGGACCGTACGGCCTGACGCTCCGCGGTGGCGGGCGCGCCGAGAAGCCTCTTCTGCAGTTTCACCAGGATGCGCGCCAGCGCCCTCGAGACCTGCATCTGGGACATCCCGAGCTCGTCACCGATACCCTGCTGGGTCTGCTCCATGAAGTACCTGCGGTAGAGGAGTTCCTTCTCGCCGTCCCCCAGGTCGTTGACGGCACCACGCAGGGAGAGCATGTCGTCGCTGCGCTCCACCCCGCCGAATCCGCTCGCCAGGGTGTCGGCCCAGGGATGACCCTCCGAGGGCGCGTCGAGCGAGACCGGCCGGAGGCTCGTCGCGGCGGCCTGAGCCTCGAGGACCTTGTGCTCCGGCCGGCCGAGCTCGAGCCCCAGCTCGCGTGCGGTGGCTTCGCGGCCGAGCCGCTGGGCCATCGCAGGGGCCGTGCGGGCGATCTCGGTGCGGAGGTCCTGCACCTCCCGCGGCGGCCGGACCACCCAGCAGGAGTCACGCAGGTAGCGCTTGATCTCCCCGCTGATCGTCGGCACGGCGAACGAGGCGAACGCGATACCGCGCGCCGGGTCGAAGCGCTGCACGGCCTTGACGAGTCCCAGGTAGGCGACCTGGCGGATGTCCGCGGCCTCGGGGCCGGCGGCGGCGAAGGACCGCGCGACGGATTCCGCAATGTCCAGGTGCCGCAGCGTGATGTCGTCCTGCAGGGCAGCCTTGAGCGGCGCGTGCTGGGCTGCGGCGGTACTTTGCATGCTGTTCTCCCGATGGGCGCTGGACACTTCCGTGTCCCAAGAGAACATCAGCACGCTTAGCATGCAAGCCGGAAGGTCCTGGAAGGCACGACCACCCGGGGGGTCTTCCCTTTCCCGCCGAGTCGAGGTAGAGGGGCGGCGTCGAGGGCTGGGCAGGAGCCGGACCGGCCTGCGTGTGCCGGCGCCCCGTCATTCGTCGGGGGTGATGCGCCGGGGCGGGAACCCGCCCGACCGTGGACCCATGACTCCCGGACGACGGCGCCCCATCACCACTCCCGCGAGGGCGGACTGATGGATGCGGTCCTCAGCACCAACCTCACCTGGATCGTCGCGGTGCTCGCGCACCTGACCGTCTGCATCGCCGCGTTGATCGTCATTCCGAAGCGGCGCAAGCCCACGGCGGCGATGGCATGGCTTCTGCTCATCGTCCTGCTCCCGCTGATCGGCGTGGTGTGCTATCTCGTCATCGGTTCGGTCAAGCTGCCGAGGCGACGCCGGGCCGAACAGCGGCGGATCACGGCCTCGATCGCGGCAGGCGCCGAAGGCCTCGACCTGGCCACGCCCCGGGACAGCCGGCCGGAGTGGTTTACCCGCCTCACCCGGCAGAACCAGTTGCTCGGCGGCATCCCGGTCGTCGGCGGCAACACCGGCCTGCTGCTGGCCGACTATCGACAGTCCATCGACGCCATGGCCGCGGCGGTCGACACAGCAGAACGGTTCGTGCACGTGGAGTTCTTCATCGTCTCCTTCGACGACACGACCAGAGGGTTCTTCGCGGCCCTGGAAGCGGCCGTCACCCGCGGCGTGACGGTGCGCCTGCTCGCCGACCACGTCTCCTCCACCAGGATCGTGCACCACAGGGAGACCTTCGCGGAACTCGACCGCATCGGCGTGGAATGGAGTTACATGCTGCCGGTGATGCCCCTGAAGGGCAAGTACCAGCGGCCTGACCTCCGCAACCATCGCAAGCTGGTCGTGATCGACGGGAGGGTGGGCTTCATGGGTTCCCAGAACCTGATCGACCGCAGCTACAACAGCCCGAAGAACCTGAAGCGCGGCCTGCAGTGGCAGGAACTGGTAACGCGGCTCGAGGGACCGGTCGTGACGACCCTCGACGCCGTGTTCGTCGCCGACTGGCTGACCGAGACCGGGCAACGCCTCGACACGTCCTCACCGCCCGCCGTGCTGCCGATGCGTGCTGCCGTCGTCGACGAGTCCGTGGAGGCCATCGACTGCCAGGTGGTGCCGAGCGGTCCGTCCTACGAGACCGAGAACAACCTGCGCCTGTTCCTGTCCCTGCTGTACGGGGCGACGGAACGGGCGATCATCACGAGCCCCTACTTCGTCCCCGACGAGGCGATGATGTACGCCATCACGTCCGCCTGTCAGCGCGGCCTCGACGTCCAGCTCTTCGTCTCCGAGATCGGCGACCAGGGCCCGGTCTTCCATGCCCAGCGCTCCTACTACGGGGAACTCCTCGAGGCCGGGGTGCGGATCTTCCGCTACCCGGCACCGTACATCCTGCACGCGAAGCATCTGTCGATCGACGACGACATCGCGGTCATCGGGTCCAGCAACATGGACATCCGGTCCTTCAGCCTGGACTTCGAAGTCTCGCTCCTGGTGCGTGGCCGCGTCTTCGTGCAACGGATGCGCGAGGTCGAGGAGCACTATCGTTCCGTGTCGCGCGAGTTGACCCGTGAGGAGTGGGCGCGGGAGCCGCTCTCGTCGACCTTCCTGGACGGCGTTGCGCGGCTGACATCCGCGCTGCAGTAGCAGGGCCGTTGCGGCAACGGTTCTGTGCTGGCAGGATCACTGCACTGTCACCGGAGCGAGCGGATCGGGAGTACTCCATGAACTGGACGCTGGAAGTCGTGGTCGTGCCCGTGGCGGACATCGACCGCGCCAAGAGGTTCTACGCCGATCAGCTGGGTTTCGTGGTCGACCACGACACTACGGTGAGCCCGGGCGACCGGCTCGTCCAGCTCACGCCACCGGGCTCCGGCTGCTCCATCGTGATCGGCGAGGGAGTGGTGCCGGCGATGCCGCCCGGATCCGTCCGGGGACTCCAGCTGGTCGTCCCGGATCTGGTCCGGGCGCACGCGGAACTCGTGGAGCGCGGCGTCGCTGTCGGTGACATCCGGTCGGTGGGGAGTGATCCGGAGGCGGTGCACCGGGGCGGGACGGCACTCGACAATGTCGGCTTCGTGTTCTTCAGCGACCCGGACGGCAACGGCTGGGCGGTCCAGCAGATCTCCGCTCGTGCCTGACGGGCGCCGTCGGCCCCGCCCTCAGGGGGTGACGCTGCGCTTCACGAGCAGGTACGGGGCCCACAGCAGACCTGCCGAGAGGACGGTCAGTCCGAAACCGATCAGCGCCATGTCCTCCGCCGCACGCCCCAGTCCCTCGACGCCGACGACGACGGTGAAGGCCGTGACGACCAGCAACAGCCAGCACACCGCCACGTGGTACCAGCGCAGACCCCGGCGCAGCGGCAGGAAGAAGAGCCCTGCGGCAGGAAGGACCACGAGGAGCTGCAACGGCCAGGCGGCGAGGGGCAGCAGTCCGTCCTCCACGAGATAGGGCAGCAGGAACCCTGCGCCCGTCGCGTACATGACGGCCAACCACGCGCCCTGGAGCCAGGACCGTCCGGTGGGCCTCAGACGCTTCTGGCGCAGGCCCGGGTCGCGCCGCTCCGCCTGTTCCTGGATCTCCTCGGCGTTCCGGCGCCAGCGGTCCCCCAGGCCGGCCGCGTTCTCCAGCCAGCCGCCCGTGGCGGGGTAGTCGAGGACCTCGTCGGTGGTCGCGAAGTATCCGAGCCGCGCCTCGTCGCTGAGGTAGTCCTCCTCCTTCCACGACAGCAACCGCGCGGTGTAGCCGAGCCGGACGTCGCGCCTGCGCAGCTCGTCGATCCACGTGTCCACGCCGGGATCCTTGTGGGAGGGGAAGGGAACGCTGCTGATCTGACGGCGCCCGTCCTGATCGAAGAGGATGTGCAGGATCGGCGCTGTCTCGGTGATCACCCCACCGCCGATCCTGGTCCGCATCACCCGCCGCACGATCCGGTGGGAAGCGACCACCGAGGCGATCGCTCCCATCGGGATCACCCGGCGCACCGGCGCTTCGGCACCCACCGTGTTCCACTCGGTCGTCTCGATGCAGGTGTCGCGGAGTACGAAACTCGAGCGGTGGCGTGATTGCCACGCCATCGTCCGGAGGCCGGCAACGGTCTTGACCAGGAGCAGGATCCCGGCCGCGACGAAGACCAGGGTGAACAGCAGCCAGGGGTTCCAGAACCTCACCATGAGCATGACCGGCACCCCGATGAGGGTCACGACGATCGCCGCGATGAGGAACACCGCGAGGACCAGGGCCGCCCTCCAGAACAGGTCGGCCCCCTGCTCGCGCTGTATGTGGAGGATGGGGTTGTCGGCCGTGTCCGTGTCCGTGGCCGGCACGGGGCGGGGCTGCGGGATCACGGGCAGGCTCGCTCTCGTGGGACGGGGCGCGTGTACGGAGCGGGGTGGGACGGTCGTCGGGTCAGGTGGACATGGTGGCGGCCGGTCCGGCATCCGAGCCGTCAGCGGCGGCGTCCTCGCCCGATGCCGAGCCCGCAGCCGTGTAGCTCCAGCGCGGGGCGCCGAGTTCCCGGATGACGGTCTTGAGGTGGTCCCGTAGTTCCTCGGACACCAGGCCTCCCCCGGCCACGAGGGTGCGCTCGATGTCCTCGGAGGCCTCGAGGACCTGACGTCCCGCGGGCGAGATCGACACCATGTGGGAGCGCCGATCCAGATCGTTCCGCACGCGAGTGACGTGGCCCCGGGACTCGAGCCGGGTGAGGGTCTTGCCCATCGTCTGCGCCTGCACGCGCACGATCTGCGCCAGGCTCGCCTGCGTCATCGCCCCCTCGTTCGCAAGGACGCCGAGGGCGATCACGCCTGCGTGGGTCACCCCGATGTCGACCAGACGCTCGTTCCATGCGTGCTCGACCAGCCGCGCGGCTGTCGTCAACAGTCGACCGGTGGGCCATTGCTCCAGATCGGGCATAGAACCGTGCACTTCCTCTCGCTCAGGAGACCGGCGGCCGCCGTCGGCGTCGGACCTTCCCCCTATGATAGCTAGGCCGGCCGGCCCGGCTCTCCAACCCGGCCGCCGCCCCCTGCACGCGGGCGCGTCCCGCCGTCCCATCGATCCCCAGGAGTATGCATGTCGGAACGACTGACCACGGGCGACAGTGCCCCGGATTTCACATTGACGGATGCCGCCGGCAACGACGTCACGCTGTCCTCCCTGCGGGGCGGCAACGTCGTCGTCTACTTCTATCCTGCCGCCGCCACCCCCGGCTGCACCACCGAGGCCTGTGACTTCCGCGACAACCTGGCGTCCCTCGCGGCCGCCGGGTACCGGGTGCTCGGGATCTCCCCCGACCCGGTCCGCAAGCTGGCTGCCTTCACCGAGAAGGAATCGCTCACCTTCCCCCTCCTCTCGGACGAGGACCACGCCGTCGCGGAGGCGTACGGGGCGTGGGGCGAGAAGAAGAACTACGGGAAGACCTACGAGGGCCTCATCCGCTCCACCATCGTCGTCGACCCCGACGGCAAGGTCGCGGTGGCCCAGTACAACGTCCGGGCCACCGGGCACGTCGCGAAGCTGCGCCGCGACCTCGGGATCGACCAGTAGGAACCCTTCACGCACGGAGGCCGCCGCTCCGGTGGCGCTACAGTGAAGGACGAAGGAACGCCCTCGGCACGAGCGGCGTTCCGAGCGCGAGTGGCGGAATTGGCAGACGCGCTGGATTTAGGTTCCAGTGTCTTCGGACGTAGGGGTTCAAGTCCCCTCTTGCGCACCAGCAGCACCAGCAGCACCAGCAGACGGACGGTCCCCGACCGGTCCGAACAGCCCCTCCGGGCACGCCGCGCGGAGGGGCTGTTCTCTGCCCCACGGCAGCTCTCCCGCCATCGCCGCAGGTCACGGGCCGGTTGCGAAGAACCTTTCTCGAAGATTCCACCCATCCACCCCTCGGGCACCCCCGAAGTACCTCCGAGACATCGACACGGTGTCCTTCACACGACAGTCACTGACCCAGGCACCCGCCGGGTCGTCACTTTGGAGGAAATTCATGCAGATCACCAAGCGTAGGAACCTGTCCGTCCTCGGTATCGCGGCAGTCTCGATGTTCGGTCTCGCGGCCTGCGGCGGCGGCACCGACGCAGCATCCGAGGCCGCCCCGAGCAGCATGGCGGAAGAGACGAGCATGGCGAGCGAGTCCCCCTCGATGGAGGCCAGCATGAGCCCCTCCGAGGACGCCATGATGGACCCCGCCGCGAACCTCGTCGGCCCCGGCTGCGAGGGCTACGCCGCCGAGGTGCCCGAGGGTGACGGATCGGTGGCCGGCATGGCCCTCGATCCCGTGGCCACCGCCGCCGGGAACAACCCCCTCCTGACCCAGCTGACCGCCGCCGTCTCCGGTGGCATCAACCCCGACGTCAATCTCGTCGACACCCTCAACGGCGACGAGTTCACCGTCTTCGCACCGGTCGACGAAGCCTTCGCAGCACTGCCGGCCGAGACCGTCGAGGGCCTGAAGACCGACACCGAGGGCCTCTCCAGCATCCTCACGTACCACGTGGTGCCGGGCAAGATCCAGCCGTCCGAGCTCGAGGGCACCACGCAGACCACGGTCCAGGGTGGGGACGTCGAGATCACCGGCTCCGGTGACGAGCTCCAGGTCAACGGCGCCAACGTCATCTGCGGTGGCGTCCAGACCGCCAACGCCGTCGTCTACCTCGTCGACACCGTCCTGACGCCTCCGGCCAACTAGGGACCCCGACCTCCCTGGTGTACCCCTCTAACGTGCTCCGGGGATCACGGACAGGCCCCCTCACCCCGCTGGGGTGAGGGGGCCTGTCCGTGGGGCCGCTCACCCCACTCCTGGGCGGCGCGGACAGGGCGATCGCCTACACTGGGGCATTCCACACACCGGTCCATCAGGGACCGGCCCCTGCCCTTCGGAGATCGACGCCAGTGAACAACGCCGCCGCGCGCCGCACCAGCCACGGACGGGCGACCCACGGTGGAACGCGCGTCGCCAGGATGGCCGTCGTCCTCGTCTCCGCGGCGTCCCTCGTCTCCTGCACCGCCGGCCAGCTCCCGCAGCCCCAGCCGGCGACGACGACGGCGCCTCCCGTCTCCGAGGCGGCCACCTTCACCTTCGGGACCGCGGCACACCCGCGCACGCTCGACCCCGCGCTCGCCAACGACACCGAGTCCTTCCGCGTGAGCCAGCAGATCCTCCAGGGGCTCGTGGGCGTCGATCCGCTGACCTCCGAACCGACGCCGCTGCTGGCCGAATCCTGGGAGGAGTCGGAGGACGGGCGGTCCTACGAGTTCACGCTGCGCGACGACGTCGTCTTCCACGACGGCGAGCCCTTCGACGCGGCGGCCGTGTGCGCCAACTTCGACCGCTGGTACACGCTCCCCGAGAGCACGCGTGCCGCCACGAGCCGGCTGCCGTTCGAGAACGTGTTCAAGGGCTACTCCGACACTCCCGAGATGAGCCTCTACGAGGACTGCACGCCGACCTCGGAGCACACGGTGGACCTGCAGCTCACTTCCCGGAGCACGGGACTCATCCCGGCCCTCGCCACGCCCGCCTTCGCCATGTCCTCCCCCGCCGCGCTCGAGGCCGGTGCCGCGGACGACCTCACCGAGACACGCGACGGCGCCGCGATCTCCCGCTACGGCCAGACGCCCGTCGGGACCGGCCCGTTCCGGTTCGTCTCCTGGGAGGCAGGGGACGTGGAGCTCGAGTTCTTCGACGGGTACTGGGGCGAGCGCGGCGATGTGGAACGCGTGGTGTTCACCACCATCGCCAACGCGGACTCCCGGGCACGCGCCCTGGCCTCGGGCCGGATCGACGGCTACGACTTCGTGTCCGTGGACAGCGCCGTCGACCTCGCCCGCAACGGGCTGCAGTTCCTGCAGCGCGACCCTTACTCCGTGCTCTACCTCGGCATGAACCAGGGCTTCCCCGGCGTCGACGACCCCCTGTTCCGCGAGGCCGTCGCCCACGCCGTCGACAAGGGCGCCCTCATCGACGGCCGTTTCCTCAACGGCACCAAACAGGCCCGCCAGTTCATCCCCGAGAAGCTCGGGGTGAGCAACGAGACGGTGGAGGACTACGGCTACGACCTCGAGCTCGCCAAGGACCTGCTCGAACGCTCCGGGTACGACGGGCGGGAACTGCCCTTCTACTACCCCCGCAACGTCTCCAGGCCCTACCTGCCGTCCCCCGAGAAGGCCTACGCCGAGCTGAGCCGGCAACTGACCGAGGCCGGCTTCAACATCAAGCCCGTCCCCGTCGACTGGAACGACGGCTACGTGGAAGCGGTCCAGCAGTCCGGCAACCGGGCCTTCCACCTGCTCGGGTGGAGCGGCAGCTACCAGGACCCGGACAACTTCGTCGGTGCGCTCTTCGGCAAGTACTCGGAGGAGTTCGCCTACGAGGACCCGCAGCTGTTCAGCAAGATCAACCGGGCCCGCGGACTGCCGGCGGGCGAGGACCGCACCGCGGCCTACGCGGACATCAGCTCGCAGGTCTCCGACCGGATCCCTGCCGTCCCGCTCGCCTTCCCCATCTCCGCGCTGGCGATGAGCCCGCGCGTGACCACCTACCCGGTGAGCCCGGTCATGAACGAGGTCTTCAACCGCATCGACCTGGCCGACGTCGAACCCCGGTCGACGCCGTCGGACTGAACCGCGGGACGCCGCGCCGCTGCCCGTAGCCGCGACCCGCAGGACGATTTAAGTTCGGTCACCCCCTGCGGCTAGTCTTTGTCTGCTAGTGACCTCGCGACTGGAGACTCCGTTGACCTCAAACACTCAGGGCACGCCTGCCAAGACCACCGACGTCGTCCTGATCGGCGGCGGGATCATGAGCGCCACCCTCGGTGCGTTCCTCCGGCAACTGCAGCCCGAGTGGGACATCTCCCTGTTCGAGCGGCTCGACGTCGCGGGCCTGGAGAGTTCCGACCCCTGGAACAACGCCGGCACCGGGCACTCCGCCCTCTGCGAGCTGAACTACTCGCCCGCCGGCAAGGACGGCTCCGTGGATCCGGCGAAGGCCGTGGCGATCAACGAGCAGTTCCAGGTGTCCCGGCAGTTCTGGTCGCACCTGGTGTCCGAGGGGCTCATCGGCGATCCCCGTACCTTCATCAACCCGGTGCCGCACATGAGCTTCGTGTGGGGCCAGGCCAACGCCGAGTACCTGCGCCGACGCTACGACGCCCTCAGCCCGCAGCCGCTGTTCAGCACCATGGAGCACAGCGAGGACCACGACACCATCGCCGGATGGACTCCCCTGGTGATGCAGGGCCGCAACCCGTCGCAGCCCGTCGCGGCCTCCCGCGTCGAGGGCGGCACCGACGTCGACTTCGGCGCCCTCACGCGCCACCTCACCACCTACCTCGGGGGGACCGGCGTCGACCTGCACTACGGCTTCGACGTCCTCGACGTCGCGCGGGCGACGGACGGCCGCTGGGACGTCAAGGTCAGGAACAAGGCGACCGGCGAGACGAGCACCGTCACCACGAAGTTCGTCTTCATCGGCGCCGGCGGCGGCGCCCTGCACCTGCTCCAGCGCAGCGGCATCCCCGAGGGCCGCGGGTTCGCTGGCTTCCCGGTCTCCGGACAGTTCCTGCGCTGCACCGACCCGGACCTCGTGGGGCGGCACAACGCCAAGGTGTACGGCCAGGCGTCCGTCGGCGCGCCGCCGATGTCCGTCCCGCACCTGGACACACGCTTCGTCCAGGGTGAGCGGTCGCTGCTGTTCGGTCCGTACGCCGGGTTCTCCACCAAGTTCCTCAAGCGCGGCTCCTACCTGGACCTGCCGACGTCGATCCGCCCCTCGAACCTGGTGCCGATGCTCGCGGTCGCCAAGGACAACATGTCGCTGACGAAGTACCTCATCACGGAGGTCCTCAAGAACCGCGAGGCCAAGAACGACGCCCTCACCGACTTCCTGCCCACGGCGGAGGGCGGCAGCTGGGAACTGATCTCCGCGGGCCAGCGTGTACAGGTCATCAAGAAGGCTCCGGGCAAGGGCGGCGTGCTGCAGTTCGGCACCGAGGTCATCACCTCGGCGGACGGCTCGGTGGGCGCGCTCCTCGGGGCCTCCCCCGGAGCCTCCACGGCGGCGCCGATCATGGTGGAACTGCTCAAGCGGTGCTTCCCGGCCAAGATGTCCGGCTGGGAGCCGAAGCTGAAGGAGATGCTGCCCGGGTACGGCGTCAAGCTCAACGAGAACGCGTCCCTGGCCGCCGACGTGCAGTCGATGACCGACCGGGTCCTCAAGCTCAAGTAACGTCCGACGGAGCCTCCGGTCGACCGTCAGCATCGAAGGCAGGTTCCTTGTTCCGTCTGGCCCACTTCTCTCTCGGCAACCGCGCGCTCATCGCGCTCATCACCGTCCTCGCGTCGGTCTTCGGGGTGATCACCCTCGGCTCCCTGAAGCAGGAGCTCATCCCGTCGCTCGAGTTCCCACAGATCACCGTGATCTCCGCGCTGCCCGGCGCGTCCCCGGAGTACCTCGACCAGCAGGTCAGCGAGCCGCTGGAGGCCGCCCTGAGCGGCGTGGAGGGCCTCGAGTCCTCGTCCTCCACCTCCCGCTCGGGCGTCTCGACCGTGAGCCTGGTCTTCGTGTACGGCACGAACCTGGACCGGGCCCGGGCGCAGGTGGACCGCGCGATCTCCACGGTGCGTCCCACCCTGCCGGAGGACGTCGAGCCGCAGGCCCTCGCGGGCAGCATCAGCGACCTGCCGATCGTCTTCATGGCGGTCTCCTCCGACCAGTCGCTCAGCGAGCTGAACGGTGACCTGGCCCGGCTGACCGTGCCCCGGCTGCAGAAGATCGACGGCGTGCGCACCGCCGACGTCTCGGGCGGGTCCACGCAGCACGTCGCGATCCTCCCGCGCGAGGGAGCCCTCGCGGCCGCGGGCCTGACGGTCGGGGACATCAGCAGCACCCTCGAGGACAACGGCGCCCTGTTCCCGGTCGGCAGCCTCGAGGATGATCCACGGTCGCTGACCATCCAGGCGGGCAGCCGCATCGGGTCCCTCGAGGACATCGAGGGGCTGCCGGTGCTCCCCTCCTCGGACGAGCCCTCCCCCGGGCCGGTCAGGACCATCGGCGACCTCGCCGACGTCGGTCTGGCCGACGACGCGCCGAGCTCCGTGGCGCGCACCAACGGGATCGAGACGCTCGCGCTCAGCGTCACGAAGGTGCCCGACGGCGACACCGTGGAGATCTCGCAGCAGATCGTGGCCCTCGTCCCCGAGCTGGAGACCGAGCTGGGCAACGCGGCGGACATCACCGTGGTCTTCGACCAGGCACCGTTCATCGAACGCAGTATCGACGACCTCACCACGGAGGGGCTGCTGGGCCTCGGCTTCGCCGTGCTGATCATCCTCGTCTTCCTCCTCTCCGTCCGCTCGACGCTGGTCACCGCGATCTCCATCCCGCTGTCGCTGCTCGTCACGTTCATCGGGCTGTACGTCGCGGGGTATTCCCTCAACCTGCTGACCCTCGGCGCCCTGACGATCGCCGTCGGGCGCGTGGTGGACGACTCGATCGTCGTCATCGAGAACATCAAGCGGCACCTCGGGTACGGCGAGGAGAAGCGCGAGGCCATCCTCACCGCGGTCCGGGAGGTGGCCGGGGCCATCACCGCCTCGACCCTCACCACCGTGGCGGTCTTCGCGCCCATCGGCTTCGTCGGCGGCCTGGCGGGCGAGCTCTTCCGGCCCTTCGCGATCACCACCGGGATCGCGCTGCTGGCCTCCCTCGGCGTGTCCCTGACCATCGTCCCGGTGCTCGCCTACTGGTTCCTGAAGCGCACGCCCCCGGACGCCTCCCCCGCCGACGGCGCCACCGCCTCCCGGGCGGGGTCGGACCGTCCGTCCCTCCTCCAGCGCGGCTACCTCCCGATCCTCACCGGCACCCAGCGCCACCCCGTCATCACCCTCGTCAGCGGCGTGATCGTGCTGGGCGCCACGGCTGCCATGGTCCCGTTCCTGCCGACCAACCTGCTCGGCTCCTCGGGCCAGAACAGCTTCTCCATCACGCAGACCCTCGCCCCGGGCACCAGCCTGGCGACGACGGCGGAGACGGCCGCGCGGACGGAGGAGATCCTAGCGGACAACCCCGACATCCGCGATGTCCAGCTGACGGTCGGCAATCCCGAGGGCGCGTTCGCCGCCCAGTTCTCCGGCGGCGCCTCGGTCGCCACCTTCACCGTCATCACCGAGCAGGACGCCGACCAGGAGGCCCTGCAGGAGTCCGTGCGTCAGGACCTCGAGGGCCTCGAGGACGCCGGCACCATCTCCCTGTCCAGCCAGCAGGGCGGCTTCGGGACCTCGAGCACCATCGACGTCGACATCACGGCGCCCGTCGCGGCGGACCTCGAAGCCGCGGACGCCGCCGTGCTGGAGGGGCTGCAGGGGCTCGACGGCGCGGGCGAGATCACGAGCAACCTCGCGGCGGCCCAGCCGCAGGTCCAGATCGACGTGGACCGCACGGCCGCCGTGGAGGCGGGACTGAGCGAGGGCCAGATCGCGGGCCTCCTCGGCGGCAGCATCAGCCCGGTACCGGCAGGATCGGTGCGGTTCGAGGCCGACGACTTCCCCGTGCTGATCGGCGAGGGGACGGCGATCACGAGCCTCGACCAGCTCCGGGACCTGCAGGTCACGACGCCGACGGGGCCCGTCTCCCTGGCCGACGTCGCCTCGATCGAGGAGGTCCAGGTGCCGCTGTCCGTCACGAGCTCCAACGGCGAGCGGACGGCCCGGATCTCGATCACGCCGTCCGACGACGATCTCGGCACCCTCACGGGCGCGGTGAACGAGCGCCTCGCCGGGATCGACCTGCCGCCCGGTGCCACGGCGACCGTCGGCGGCGCCTCCAGCCAGCAGGCGGAATCGTTCGACCAGCTGTTCCTCGCGCTGTGGGCCGCCGTCGCGATCGTCTACGTGATCATGGTGGCGACGTTCAAGAGCCTCGTTCAGCCCCTGATCCTGCTCGTCTCCATCCCGTTCGCGGCCACCGGCGCCATCGCCCTGCTGCTGGTCACCGGGACGCCGCTCGGGCTGCCCTCCCTGATCGGCATGCTGATGCTCGTGGGCATCGTGGTGACGAACGCGATCGTGCTGATCGACCTCATCAACCAGTACCGCCTCCCCCACGAGGGACGGCCCGGACTGCCGGTGGCGGACGCGATCCGCGAGGGAGCCCGCCAGCGCCTGCGCCCGATCCTCATGACCGCGCTTGCGACCATCTGCGCCCTGACCCCGCTCGCCCTGGGCCTGACGGGGAAGGGCGGCTTCATCTCGCAGCCCCTCGCGATCGTGGTGATCGGCGGACTCGTGTCCTCCACCGCGCTGACCCTCGTCCTGGTCCCGGTCCTGTACCGGCTCGTGGAGGGCCGGCGCGAGCAGCGGGCGCTGCACCGGCGGGCCGCGGCCTGACCGGTGCGCCGGCGGGACGGGGACGGCGTACACTCGGTGCGTCCGTATCTAGTTGCCGGTGCCCCGGCAGGAGGCCCGAGAACGCCATGGCTGACATCCCGCCCGCCGCCGTCGACCCCGCCGTCGAGCCCGCCGTCGAGCCGGTGGGCGGCGGGGCCGCGGGGGGCGCTGCCTCGGTCCGCCAGGCGTCGGAGACCTGGGAATCGCTCTTCCGGGCCCAGGTGGGCATCATGCAGCGCATCCGGCAGGACCCGGCCTTCAAGGACCTGCCCATCCGGGAGTACGACGTCCTGTTCAACCTGAGCCGGTGCCCCTCGGGCTGGACGCGGCTCAATGAACTCAACCATTACCTCCTGATCAGCCAGCCCAGCCTCAGCCGCATGGTGGAGCGCCTCGAGGCCCGGAACCTCGTGCGCAGGAGGCCGGCCGCCGCCGACCACCGCGGCATCGAGCTCGCGCTGACCGAGGAGGGCAGGGCGCTCCAGCGGCGGATCGGCTCGGGCCATGTGCAGCGCATCCGGGAAGTGCTCGCACCCGTCCTGAACCCCGGGGAGATGGACCAGCTCAAGGCCCTCACGGACAAGATCAACGCCAGGCTGGGCGACTGATCCCGCGCGGCGCCCACGGCGTCGACGGGCATGCCCGCTCCGGCACGACACACGAACGGCAAGGACCAGGATGAACGGCTTCACAGCGGACTCGATCGGCGATCTCACGGGCAGGCGTGCGGTCATCACCGGGGCCAACAGCGGGCTGGGCCTGCAGACCGCCGTCGGCCTCGCGCGGAAGGGTGCCGAGGTCGTCCTCGCCTGCCGCAGCGAGGAGCGCGGGCGCGACGCCGAGCAGCGGGTGCGCTCGCTCACGGGCAGCGATCGGGTGGAGCTGCGCATCCTCGATCTCGGCAGCCTGCAGTCGATCCGCGCGTTCGCCGCCGACCTCGGCGGTCCGGTGCATCTCCTTGTCAACAACGCCGGGGTGATGGCGACGCCGCGGTCGACGACGGCCGACGGCTTCGAGCTGCAGTTCGGCACCAACCACCTCGGTCATTTCGCCCTGACGGGCCTGCTGCTGCCCAACCTGCGCGAGGCCGGGTCCTCCCGCGTCGTCACCCTCTCGAGCCTCGCCCACAAGGGTGGGCGCATCGACTTCGACGACCTGCAGTCCGAGCACCGCTACCGCCGGTGGGCGGCGTACGGGCAGAGCAAGATCGCCAACCTCTACTTCATGGTCGAGCTCGACCGCCGCGCGCGCGCCGCGGGCTGGGACCTCACATCGGTGGCGGCGCATCCCGGCGGGGCCACCACCAACCTGACGGCCGGCATGAGGCTGCCGGCGCTCCTCGACGTGCTCTCCGGCTTCATCGCGCTGATGGGCCAGTCCGCGGCCGACGGTGCGCTGCCCACGCTCTACGCGGCCACCGCCGACGACGTCCGGGGCGGCGACTACTACGGTCCGTCCGGGTTCGGCGAGACCCGCGGCGCCCCCCGCCTGGTGGCCCCCGCGCCCCGCGTGCTGGACCGGGACATCGCGGTGCGCCTCTGGAACCGCAGCGTCGTGCTCAGCGGCGTGGACTTCGCGGCCCTGCAGCCCGTCGGCTGAGGACCGCCGCACCGGGCGGGCGCGGGACGCCTCAGCCGGTGGTGCCGGGGGCGATCCGGAGGGAACCGAGCATCTCGCGGATGGTCGCGAAGTCCGGGCGGGCGTAGAAGGCCTGGGCCTCCCCGATCGTCCCGAAGGTGACGTTCTGCGGTCCGGTGTTCGCGGGTGCCTTCGGCACCAGCACCTCGAGGTCCCCGAAGCTGATCCGCCCGAGGGCCTCTCCGCCCTGGACGGTGTTGGACAGGGCGCACGCGAGTCCGTCCGCGCCGCCCACCTGGTCGGCGATGCCGTAGGAGGCGAAGAAGCGGAAACCCGTGATGAGCCGTACCACGACCCGCGGCCCGACGTCCGCCGTCGCCGGAGCCTCCCCCGTGAGTTCCAGCGGTTCACTGACGATCACGTGGTAGGGCGTGCGGTCCGCGTCGGGGCAGGGCGCCTCCGGCGTCAGGATCCCGGTGTGCAGCTCGGCGATCGTGACGCCCTCCGGGGTGCGGACCGCGTAGTGCAGTGAGCCGGGGGCGTGGACGCCGGGCTCCGGTTCGAGGAGCTGCACCAGCCATTCCTCGGGCAGCTCGAAGCTCAGCAGCCGTCCCGGATCGGAGAAGACCTTCCAGCCCTCGCGGGCCTCGCGCAGCGGTGCCGCCGCGCGCTCGGCCGGCTCGGCTGTCGCGGTCACGGCGGGCGGCGGCGCGGCGTCGCCCTCGGCGCCGGTGCACGCAGTAACCAGCGTCAGGATCAGTGCGCCGGCGGCGAGGGCCTGCGGCAGTCTCCGCCTGCCCGGCCGTGCGGACGGTCGGTGCTCCATGGCGTCCCTCCCTGGATGTGGCTCGGTGGCGTCATTCTAGGCGGCGGCGTGGCTGCCCGCGGGTGCCGCGCCGAGGGACCGGACCGCTTCCACGGCGGCGACGACGGCGTGGGCCGCCCGGTCGAGGTCGGCGGAGGACGTGTCCGGCGTCCAGGAGAGCCGCACGGCGCTCCGGGCCGTCTCCTCGTCCAGCCCGAGCGCGAGCAGGACCGCGGACGGCTCGGAGGATCCGGCGGCGCACGCGGACCCGCTCGAACACACCACGCCGCGGCGCTCGAGTTCCAGGAGGATCGCCTCACCGCTGACGCCGGGGAAGCAGAAGGAGGCCAGGTTCGGGAGGCGGCGGGAGGCGTCACCCGTGAGCAGCGCGCCGTGCACCCCGGCGAGCACGTGGGCGATCAGGGCGTCGCGGGACGCCGTGCACCGCTCGGCGGCACCGGGCAGGGCCGCCCGGGCGAGTTCCAGCGCCCGGGCCAGCCCCACGGCCCCGGCCACGTTCTCCGTCCCCGACCGGCGCCCGCGCTCCTGGCCACCGCCGTGCAGCACCGGTTCGCAGGCGGTCCCGGATCGGAGGTACAGCAGGCCGATCCCCTTCGGTGTGCCGAGCTTGTGGCCCGAGAGGCTGAGGGCCGTGACACCGAGACGGTCCACGTCCAGGGGCAGCCATCCCGTGGCCTGCACGGCGTCGGTGTGGAACGGCACGCCGGCGCGGCGGCAGACCTCCGCGAGGGCCGGGATGTCCTGGACGGTGCCCACCTCGTTGTTGGCGTACATCACGGTGCACAGCGTCGTCGTGTCCTCGAGTGCGGCGGCGAGATCCGACGGCGAGACCCGGCCGGTGCCGGAGACGGGCAGCACCGTGATCCGGAAGCCGTGAAACTGCCGCAGGTAGGAGAGGACCTCCAGCACCGCCGGGTGCTCGATCGCGCTGGTGACGATGTGCCGACCGCGCGGGGCGGCGAGAGCCATCCCCTTCAGCGCCAGGTTGTCCGCCTCCGTGCCGCCCGAGGTGAAGACCAGCTCTCCCGGCCGGCAGCCGAGCAGGACGGCGATGCGGGCCCGGGCACGCGCGTAGTCCGACGCCGCGGCCTCCCCGTAGGTGTGGTGGCTGGACGGGTTGCCGAACGTCGTGGTCAGCAGGGGCCACATCTCCTCGAGGACCTCCCGACGGGTGGGCGCGGTGGCGGCGGCGTCGAGGTAGATCATGGCTGCCCTCCCCGGTCGATGGTCGCGCTCCGGTGCGCGACGAAGTCCAGGCCCAGATCGAGGGCCCGGACGCTGTGGGTGAGCGCACCCACGGAGATGATGTCGACGCCGGTGGCGGCGATCGCCGGCACCGTGTCGAGGCGGACGTTGCCGCTGGCCTCGACGAGTGCACGGCTGTCGATTCGGCGCACGCCCTCCGCGAGGTCGGCGGGCGCGAAGTTGTCGAGCATGATGGTGTCCACCCCGGCGGCGAGCACGGGGTCGAGCTGGTCCAGCCGGTCCACCTCCACCTCGATGTGCACCGTGTGCGGGAGCCTCGACCGCGCGGACCGGAGGGCCTCGGTGAGGGCGTCCGGTCCGTCCACGGCGAGGAGCGCCAGGTGGTTGTCCTTGACCATCACGGCGTCGGACAGGCCGGCGCGGTGGTTCGAGCCGCCCCCGCAGCGGACGGCCCAGCGCTCCAGCACCCGGAGTCCGGGCGTCGTCTTGCGGGTGTCGGTGATGCGCGCCCGGGTGCCCGCCGCGGCGTCCACGAATGCACGGGTCAGGGTCGCGATCCCGCTGAGCCGCTGCGCGATGTTGAGGGCGGTCCGCTCGGCGGTGAGGATGCCGGCGGCCGGTCCCGTGATCTCCGCGAGGGTGTCGCCCGCGGCGAAGACGGCACCGTCGGTGCGCGGGAACGCGACCCGGATGCGGGGATCGGTGAGGCGCATCGCGGCCTCGATGGCGGCCGTCCCGCAGAGGACGCCGGGTTCCCGGGCCGTGATCGTCGCCGTCGCCCGCTGGTCGGCGTCGATCAGGGCCTGGCAGGTGAGGTCGCCCCACGGTGCGTCCTCGGCGAGGGCGGCAGCGACGACGGCGTCGATCAGGTGCCGGGGCGGCGGCGCGACGGCGTCCTGCAGGACGGCGGCGGCGGGTGCGGTCTCGGTCATGGGTGCGTTCCTTCGGTGGCTCGTGCGTAGGACCGGCTCGGAGCCGGGGCGCGCGGCGCGGCATCGGGCTGGTCCAGGCGGTGGTGTGCCCCGCAGGACCCGGCCCGGCGGGACGCCGCGTGCACGAGCAGCCGTGCGCAGAGCAGCAGGTCGGCGAGCTCGGGGTCGGTGTCGGGGCTGTAGGAGGCGAGGTTTTTGCGGGCGAGCTCCAGTCCGGCACCCGTGCGCAGCACTCCCGCGTGGTCGGACATGACCGCCTGCAGCTCGCCCCGGGTGAACGGCTGCGTGGCCGTCTCCTCCGCCTCGAGGTCGAGGTGTTCGACGTCGAACCGCGGCGCCGTCCCCCCGCCGTCGGCGAGCGCCTGCGCGCAGCGGGCACCGAACACCACGCCCTCCAGCAGGCTGTTGGAGGCGAGCCGGTTCGCGCCGTGCACGCCCGTCCGGGCGACCTCCCCGACCGCGAAGAGGCCCGGGACCGAGGTCCGCCCCGAGGTGTCGGTCCGCACGCCGCCCATCCAGTAGTGGGCTGCCGGGACCACCGGGACCGGCGTGGAGGACCAGTCGAAGCCGTGCTGCGCGGTCAGCGCCGTGAGGGTGGGGAAGCGCCGCGCCAGGAACGCCCGGCCCAGGTGCGTCGCGTCGAGGTACGCGCCGGACCGCCGGTCGCGGGCGAGGTGCTGCGCGATGCTGCGCGAGACGACATCCCGCGGCGCGAGGTCACCGTCCGGATGGTAATCGGTCATGAAGCGGCGGCCGCCGGCGTCGACCAGGCGCGCACCCTCGCCCCGGACCGCCTCCGAGATCAGCGGGTTGCCGGGGACGTCCAGGGAGGTGGGGTGGAACTGGAAGAACTCGAGGTCCGCCACCGCGGCACCGGCACGCCAGGCGAGGGCGACGCCGTCGCCCGTGGCGATCCGGGGATTGGTCGTGGCCGCGAAGAGTTGGCCCGCCCCGCCCGTCGCGAGGACGACGGCGTCGGAGTGGATGTCCCGTGCGACTCCGCCGTGGAGCACCGCGACGCCCGACGCGCGCCGGGCGCCCTCGAGTGCCGGGGCGTCGTCGTCGAGCAGGACGCGCGTCACGAGGGTGTCCTCGAGGACCTCGATGCCGGGGTCGCGGCGCACCGCGGCGGTGAGCGCGGCGACGAGTCCCGCCCCGGTGGCGTCGCCGCCGAGGTGCAGGATCCTCGCCGCGGAGTGCGCGGCCTCGCGTCCCCGGGCCGGCGCGCCCGCGTCGGTCGCGGAGGTGTCGAAGACGACGCCCGCGGCCCGGAGGGAAGCGATCCCCTGCGCCGCCTCCCCGCAGAGCACGTCGACCGCCTCGGGATCGGCCAGCCCCGCACCGGCGGCCAGCGTGTCGGCGATGTGGGCGGCGACGGAATCGTGCGGGCCCTCGGCGGCCGCCCCGCTGTCCGCCGCATCCGGCACGACGGCGGCGATCCCGCCCTGTGCGTACCGGGTGTTGCTCTCCGCGAGCGCCGTCTTGGAGATGAGGACCACCGCGCAGTGCGGCGCGAGCCGGCGCAGCGCCAGGGCGGTCTGCAGGCCCGCGCCGCCCGAGCCGACGATGACCACGCGCCGCACGCCGCCGGCTGTCATGGCCGGACCGCGAGCATCCGATTCAGCGCGACCCGCGCCGGCGCGGCGACGGCGTCGGGAACCGTGATCCGGTTGAGCACCCGGCCCTGCACGAGCCCCTCGAGCACCCAGGCGAGGTAGCCCGGGTGGATGCGGTACATCGTGGAACACGGGCAGATGACCGGGTCGAGGCAGAAGATGGTGTGCTGCGGGTACTGGGCGGCGAGCCGATTCACCATGTTGATCTCCGTGCCGACGGCGAAGGTGCTGCCGGGCGCGGCGGCGTCGATCGCCTTGCGAATGTAGTCGGTCGATCCCGCCTCGTCGGCGGCGTCGACCACGGGCATGGGGCACTCGGGGTGCACGATCACGCGGACGTCGGGGTGCTCGGCGCGGGCCTTCTCGATCTGCGCCACGGTGAAGCGCCGGTGCACCGAGCAGAAGCCGTGCCAGAGGATCACGCGGGAGTCGCGCAGCGTCTGCTCGTCCGTGCCGCCCCAGGGCTTGCGCGGGTTCCACAGGGGCATGTGCTCCAGCGGCACGCCCATGGCCTTCGCCGTGTTGCGCCCGAGGTGCTGGTCCGGGAAGAACAGGACGCGCTGGCCCCGCTCGAACGCCCACTCCAGCACGGCGGCGGCGTTCGAGGAGGTGCACACGATCCCGCCGTTCTCCCCGCAGAAGCCCTTCAGGGCGGCCGAGGAGTTCATGTACGTCACCGGGATCACGGGCCGGCGGCCCGTGGCGTCCGGCTCGGATCCGAGGAGCGCGGTGAGCTGGTCCCAGCACTCGGAGACGGAGTCGATGTCCGCCATGTCGGCCATCGAGCAGCCGGCCGCGAGGTTGGGCAGGATCACGGCCTGCTCCGGCGTGGATAGCATGTCCGCCGTCTCCGCCATGAAGTGCACGCCGCAGAAGATGATGGCCTCGGCCGCCGTGCGTTCCGTGGCGGCGCGCGCGAGCTGGTAGCTGTCGCCCACGAAGTCGGCGTACTGCACCACCTCGTCGCGCTGGTAGAAGTGGCCGAGGACGACGACGGACTCCCCGAGGGTCTCCCGGGCCGCGCGGATGCGCCGGTCCAGCTCCTCGGGGGACGCCGTCCGGTACTCCTCCGGCAGCTCTCCCTGCCGGGGAGTCGCGGCCGGGGCCGTGTCGTGCATCGAGGCGCCGGGGCCGTAGCCGGGCATGGGGAGGGCGTCGAAGGACCAGGGGTCCTGCGCGAGGTCCGGCGAGCAGGTCCCCGGGTCCGCAGGGGGCCCGGCTTCGCCGCGGGCGATCAGCTGGATGGCGGTGGTGACGGACATGGCGTTCTCCCTGGGGTGGGGACCGGCGCGTCGGCCGGCGGGGTCGGGATGGGGTCTGGTGGGTGGCGGGGCGTCAGGGCCCCGTGTACCGGTAGAGCCGGGGCGGCCGGTTCCGCCCGCCCTGGAGCACGTCGTCCGTCGCCTCGATGTCCTGCGCCGACCGGAGCTGGCGCCGGAAGTTGGCCGGATCGAGGTGCTTGCCGAGCACGGCCTCGTAGACCTCCCGCAGCTGCGCGAGGGTGAACCGCTCGCCCAGGAAGTGGTAGGCGACGGACCCGTAGGTGACCTTCCCGCGCAACCGCTCCAGCGCGTAGGCGACGATCTCGTCGTGGTCGAAGGCGAGGCCCGACGCCTCGGAGGCGCGGAACCAGCGGACGTTCTCGGAGTCCCGGGCCAGGTCCGCCTGATCGGGACGGACGAGGGCCCAGTAGACGATGGACACGAGGCGCTGGGTGGCGGACCGGTCCAGCCCCCCGAAGGCGTAGAGCTGTTCGAGGTAGGTGGGATCCAGGGCCGTGGTCTCCCGGAGATTCCGTGCGGCCGCGTCCTGCAGCGATTCACGGGCTCCGAGCGGGCCGCCGGGCAACGCCCACTTGCCGAGGTGCGGCTGGCGGATGCGCCGGACGAGCGGCAACCAGATCTCCGACCGGCCCGATGCCGGGTCGGTCCGCAGCGCGAAGATCACGGTCGAGATGGCGAGCGCGGGTGCCTGCGACTGCCGTTCCGAGACGTTGGCCGAGCTGTACATCGCCGGTCCCTTCGTCCGCCGGGCGACTCCCCTTGTTAGAGTCATAATGACTATAACTCATTCCGGACGGTTCGCCCAGAGGGCCTCCGACCTTCCGGGTCGGCGGGACGCGTCGGAGGGTCGGCTCGGCCCCGCCGCGCATACGATGGGACGCATGGATCACCACGCCGTTCACGCCGTCGAGGGCGTCGACCCTCGCCTGTCCATCACCCGCAGCAATGCCGCGGACCCCCTCGACCTCCCTCCGGTCCTGCTGCTGCACGGCTTCGGCTCCTCATCCCGGCAGAACTGGGTGGACACGGGCTGGGTCCGCCACCTGAACGACGCCGGACGGAACGTGGTCATGGTGGATCTGCCGGCCCACGGGGACAGCGGGGCGCCGGCGGACGCGGGAGCCTACGCACCGAGCCGCATGCGGGCGGACATCCTGCAGGCCCTGTTCGACGAGCGGGTCCTCCCCCTGCGCAGCGACCTGCCGGGATCCGGCGTGGATGTCATCGCCTACTCCCTCGGATCGCGCCTGGCCTGGGAGTTCGGAGCCACCCAGCCCGAACTGGTCCGCAGGATGGTGCTCGGCGGCCCCGGCACCGCCGACCCGCTCGCCTCGTTCGACCTTGCAGGAGCCGAGCTGTACCTCGCCGGCGGGCCCGCCTCGGAGGACCCGGTGACGGCGGACCTCCTGCGCATGGCCCAGGCCGGACCGCACAACGACCTCCCCTCGCTGCTCGCCATGGTCTCCGCCATCAAGACGGAACCCTTCGACCCGCAGCAGGCCGTCCCGAAGATGCCCCTGCTCCTGGTCGCCGGCGACCGGGACGAGTACGCGGAGGGCATCTCGGACCTCCAGGCCTGGGCCCCCGACGCCCGCGTCACCACCCTGCCGGGACGGGACCATGCGAACGCCATCACCTCGCGGCTCTTCAAGGAAGCGGCCGTCGCTTTCCTGGCCTGAGGCACCGTCCGATCAAGGTTTGGTAAACGGTGCGCCGGTGCCGCATCCCCGCGGTCCTTCGGCGCTATACTGGCAATTGATCAGCACGCTTAGTGGTGTGCCGGGGATCGCCACCAACATCCAGCAGGGGGAGGACACGCATGACCGTGCTCCTCGGGAACCGGTACCAGACCACGGACCTGCTGGGGGTCGGCGGCACGGCATCCGTGTACCGCGCGGTCGACCGCAACCTGCAGCGCGACGTCGCCGTGAAGATCTTCAATGCCACCACCTCCGACGACGACGACTACCGTCGCCAGCACACGGAGACGATCCTGCTGTCCACCCTCAACCACCCGGGCCTCGTGACCCTCCACGACGCGGGGATGCACGAGGACCAGGAGGGCCGCACCTCCGGCTTCCTCGTCATGGAGCTCGTGGACGGCGAGGACCTCCGGCAGCTGCTCAAGCGCGGCGCTCTCCCCGCCGACGACGTGGCGCAACTCGGGGCGGACCTGGCCGATGCGCTGGCGTACATCCACTCCGAGGGGGTCGTCCACCGGGACGTGAAGCCGGCGAACATCCTCATGTTCCACAGCGGGGACAACGGGACGCGGCTGTACCCGAAACTCACCGACTTCGGCATCGCCCGCATGGTGGAGGCCACCACGGCAACGGCCGCCGGCGCGACGATCGGCACGGCGAACTACCTCAGCCCCGAGCAGGCGAAGGGGGACACGGTCGACGAGCGAAGCGACATCTACTCGCTCGGCCTCGTCCTCCTCGAATGCCTCACCGGGGAGAAGGCGTTCCCGGGGCCCGTGGTGGAGGCCGCGCTGGCCCGACTCCTGCGGGATCCGGAGGTGCCCGAGTCCCTGGGCCCGGAGTGGGTCGCGCTCCTGCGACGGATGACGGCCCGCGATCCGTCCCTGAGACCCGACGCGCACGACGTCGCCCTGCAGCTCCGCAGCCAGAACGACGACCGGGCCGAAAGCCGCCCCGGCGCGCCCGACGCGGGCGGGATGCGCTCCTCGCCCGGTGCGGGCCCGGACCGGGGCGACGACGGCGACGCCCTCACCGGCGGTGCCATCACGGGCGGTGTCGTCACGGGGAACGTCCGCATCCCGCACCCGCCCGCCCGAGCCCCGCGCATCAGCTGATCCCGGGCGCCACCGGATCCGCACGCTGCTCCGCCGGGGATGGCCCTCCCGACGCCACTGCGCCCCCTGCCGGTGACCCGGCAGGGGGCGCAGTCAGTGTGGTCGTCGCACGACCGGGACGCTGGTCGTCCTGCTAGTGGCCCTCGCCCGCATCTTCTTCGGGCTCGAAGCTGCTCGGCTCGTCCGAGGAGCCGGCTGCCACGCCGTCACCGCCGGCCGGGATGGTGCCCTCGGGGCCGGAGCCCTGTGGATCGGCGGCGTCGTCGCGCTCGGTGCCTTCGGTACTCATGCGTCCTCCTGGATCTGGGTGTCCTACGATCCTATGCGTGACGCGACGGGATTGTCAGGCGGCTGACGATCGGGCGGGAAGGGTCAGGCCCGGGGAACGTGCCGGAGCGCGACGGCGGCCACGGCGCCGAGGACGAACAGGGCGGCCCCGGCCGCTGCCGGGACGACGACGGCGGCTGCCGCTCCCCCGCCCTCGGCGAGCATCCCGGCCAGTCCGGAGCCCACGGCCGTGCCGGCGACGATGCCGCTCGCGAGCAGCGTCATGACCGTGCCCAGGCGGTGCGACGGGGCGACGGCGGAGCCGATGGAGAAGATGGTGACCATGGTGGGCCCCACGAAGATCCCGAGGAACAGCAGTGCGACGAGCATCGCGGCGATCGAGGCGGGCAGCGCCAGGGCCGCCGCCGCGAGGGCCATCGCGGCCGCCGACACCATCCACCGGCCGGTGTGGCGGAAGCGCTGCGGCCAGTAGGCGACGGACAGCGCGGCGACCGCCGACGTCAGGCCCATGACCGCGTAGAGGAGGCCCGAGGACTCGGCGGCACCGAACTGGCCCGTGAAGGCGGTCAGGAAGGTCTGGGTGGACCCGAAGAAGGTGCCGACCGCCACCATGCCGGCGACGGGCAGCAGGACGAGGGCGAAACGCGTGGGCCCGGCCTCGGACCCAGGGTCGCCGTGCGGGGCGGGGCCGGCGTGCGGGGCGGGGCCGGCGTCGGAGGCCGCAAGGGCGTCGGAGGACCCCCGGTCGCTGTAGGCGACGGTGCGGTGCACGGCGAAGGCACTGACGAGGGTGATGGTGAGGGCCGCGGCCAGCGCGAGCGGGAGCCACGGGGCGATCAGGCTCGCGAGCAGGCCGACGAGGGCCGGCCCGAGGACGAAGGTCAGCTCGTCCGCGGTCCCCTCGTACGAGAGTGCGGTGTCGAGGGCCGAGCGCGGGCTCCGCCGGGTCATGGCCATCCAGCGGACCCTGGCGAGCGGACCGATCTGCGGGCAGGTGAAGCCGACGGCGAAAGCCGCAGCGAGGACGAGCGCCAGGGCCGCCCCGCCGAAGGTCGCGCTGGTCAGCGTCGCGATCAGGAGGGCCGCGATCGCGGCGGTGTTGAGCAGTGCCGCGACGAGCAGGACGATCCGCTGCCCGCGCTTGTCGGCGAGGAAGCCGAGCAGGGGCGCTCCGAGGGCGGACCCGAGGCCGACGGCGCCTGCGGCGAAGCCGCCCGCGGCGTAGGAGCCGCTCTCCGTGGTGACGAGGGTCAGGGCCCCGACGGTGAGCATCGCCAGAGGAAGCCGCGCGAAGAGGCCGAGGACGAGGAAGGAGGTGCCCGCGAGGTGCGGGAGGACACCGAACCTGCCGAGACGGGACCGCTCGGGGCCCGGGAGGGTCGGCGTCGAGGGGGCGCCGCCATGGGCAGTGTGGCCCGGTGGGGCCGGGGAGGTGATCTTGTACATGCGCTTTCCGGGGTGCATCGAACGCGCATCGTCCCCCCTCCCGATGCGCCCGACCCGGTAACGGCCCGAGTTTACACGCTGGCGGGCTGCTCCACATAGCGGAGGGTCGAGCCCTGCCGGCCCTTCACGACCTGCAGCTGCGCACTCACCCGCTGCTTCAGCTCCGGGACGTGGCTGACCAGGCCCACTACGCGTCCGCCGCTGCGCAGGCCCTCGAGCGCGTCCATGACCTGCTCGAGGGCCTGGTCGTCGAGGGACCCGAACCCCTCGTCGACGAAAAGGGTTTCGATGTCCAGCCCCCCGGATTCCTGCTGCACCACGTCCGCGAGTCCGAGCGCGAGGGCCAGGGAGGCCATGAAGGACTCGCCTCCCGAGAGCGTCGAGGTGTCGCGCCGGTTCCCCGTCCAGCCGTCGATCACGTTCAGGCCCAGACCGGATCGCCGGTTCCCTGCCGTGGCATCGCTGTGGACCAGCTGGTATCGGCCGTCCGACATCTGCAGCAGCCGTTCGGTGGCTGCCGCCGCCACCTGTTCGAGGCGCGAGGCGAGCACGTACGTGGCCAGGGGCATCTTGTAGAGGTTCTCCCCGCCGCCGCGCACGGTCTCGGCGACGGCCGCCGCCAGCTGGGCCTCCTCGCGCAGCGGGGCGATGTCCTTCTCGAGGTCGGCGAGCTGCCGGGCATACGATTCCAGCTGCACGACCGAGTGCCCGAGCACCTCGACCCCGATGCCTGCGCGGTGCGCCCGTGCCCTGAGGTCGTCGGCCGAGGCGACGGCGAGGCGCTCGTCGTCGTCGGTCGGCGCCGGGACCCCCTCCTGCTCCTCGCGGAGGGTCTCGCGGATGGCGGGCTCCTCCTCCGCCGCGTCGAGGCGGTGGCCGCGCGCCTCGTACTCCCTCACGGTGCCCTCGAGGGCTGCGGAGCGGTCCTCCGGCAGGAGTGCGGCGCGCACGTCCTCGACCGACCCGAACGGTGTCCCCGAGAGTGCATCGTCGAACCGTCGGGCGTTCTCCTGCTGCGCGGTCGTGGCGCGCTCCAGTGCGTCGAGGGTCTCCCGGACCCGGTCGAGATCGTCGTGGGCGTGCTGGACGGCGTCGATCCGCGCGGCCAGCGACGGCGCGTCCGCCTGCAGCCCGGCGAGCCGACGGCGCAGTTCGGCGTCCTGGTCCGTCAGGGACGACCGGCGGCTCTCGGCGTCCGCCCGCTCCTCGCGCAGCGCCTCCAGCCGGGCACCGGTCCTGTCCTCCTCCTCGGCCGACCGGCGCAGTCTCTCCTCGAGGGCGGCCCGTTCGGCGTCGGCGGTCTCGGCGCGCTGCAGCGTCGAGCGCGCGGTCCGTGTCGCGGCAGCGGCGTCCGCGGGGGCCACCTCACCGCCACGGGCCGCCAGTCGGGCCAGCTCCACCCGCCCGTGGTCCCGCACCTCGCGCGCGGTCTGCAGCACCGCCTCGGCCTCGGCCTGCAGCCGCCGAGCCGCCTGTTCCTCGTCCAGGCTGATCCTCTCGCCCTCCGGCGGCGGCACCGGCGCCGGGTGCTCCGTGCTCCCGCACACGGGACACGCCCGCCCGTCCTCCAGCTTCTCGGCGAGCTCCTGCGCCGCCTGCTCGAGCCGGAGCTGCAGCTTGGCCAGCCACTCCTCCTTGAGCGCCAGGAACCGCTCCGAGGCGAGCGCGTGGGCGGCGTCCGCCGCCGCCTGGCGTTCCTTCGCGGCACCGTACTGCTGCACGGTCTCCTCGGCGGCCACCGCGGCGGCGAGGTCCGTGCGCAGGTGGGCGAGTCCGTCGGCGGCGTCCCGCAGGGGCCCGAGCCTCGCGGCGTCGTCGGCGCGCTGGAGCTGCAGCCGTGCGATGCCCTCCCGGGCGTCGTCGAGCCCCGAATCGAGCCCGCGGATCGTCGCGTCGAGGGCGTCCAGCCCCGCGCGGACGTCGAGCAGCCGCTGCTCGTCCGGCAGGGCGGCCCGCAGGACGGCCAGGACGGCGGAGGACTCCGTGCAGGCCCGCGTCAGGGGATCGCGTGCCACGCTGCCGTCCCCCTCCTCTCCCGGTGGAACCCCGAGGTACTCCCCTGCCGTGGCGTTGCGTCGGAGGCGCCCCAGCGCCTCCGTGTGCGCCCGGTCCGTGTCCCGGACCAGCGAGGCCGCGTCGTCGGCGAGCCGGAGATGGGCGGCGAGCCCGCGGGCCTGGTCGTGGCCCCGGATCCGTTCCACCAGCCCGGCGATCTCCTCCGCGCGGCCCTCGTGCTCCTCGCGGTGCGCCCGGAGCTGCGCCAGCGCGTCGAAGCGGTGGCGCCGTTGCCTGAGCGCGGCGAGCACGCCGTCGGCGAGCGCGCTCTGCGCGGCGAGATCCGCGGATTCGAGGGCGGCCGCGTCGCGGCGGTCGGCGAGGGCCTGGGACAGTGCCTGCAGGGACGCGTCCCAGGCATCGGGGACGTCCGGGTCGGCGCCGACGTCCGCCGGGGCGAGACCGTGGCGTCCGGCCTCGTCGACGGCGCGGAGGAAGAGGTTCCGCTGCCGGCCCTCCTGCTCCGCGAGCCGGCGCGCGGTCCGCTGGTGCTCCTCGGCGAAGAGCTTCTCGAGGTCCTCGAAGCGCGCGGTCGAGAAGAGCCGCTGCAGCAGTTCCCGGCGCGGTTTGGCGTCCGCCCTCAGGAAGGCGGCGAACTCGCCCTGCGGCAGCATCACCACCTTCGTGAACTGCTCCTTGTCCATGCCGAGCAGTCCCTGCAGTTCGAGCCCGGCCTCGTCGTTGCGCGCGGACTTCTGGACCCAGTCGCTGCCGATCCACTCGCTGAGCAGGGTGTGCGCCTGTTCGGTGGTCGTGCCGCCCCCGCGGCGGGCCGGCCTGTCCCAGGCCGGTGACCGGACCACCCTGAAGCGGCGGTCCGCGACGGAGAACTCGAGGGAGACCTCGGGGGCGAGGGCCTCGGCCGCGTGGTCGCTCCGGAGCCTCTTCGCCGCCTGGCGCGCCCCGGGCACGGAGCCGTACAGGGCGAAGCACACGGCGTCGAGCACGCTCGACTTGCCGGCGCCCGTGGGTCCGTTGAGGAGGAACAGGCCCTGCGCCGAGAGGGCATCGAAGTCGATGCCCTGCCGGTCGGCGAACGGCCCGAAGGCCTGGATCTCGAGGTGGTGCAGTCGCATGCGTTCCTACCGTTCGTGGGCGAGGCTCAGGGCGGCGTCGACGGTCGACCGGACGAGCGCCTGCTCCTCGGTGGAGGCCTTCCGGCCGCGCACATGCTCGAGGAATCCGCAGCAGATCTCGGCGTCGTCGCGGGCCTCGGCGAGGCGCTGGCTGTAGGTGCGGGTATCGGCCTGCCCGCCTCCCTCCGGTGCGAAGGCGAGGACGAGCGTGTCCGGGAAGCGGACCCGCAGGCGCTCCATGGCCCGCGCCGGCCGTTCGGGGTCGGTGAGGGTGACCTGGCAGTAGGCCCGCTCGGCCCAGGCGAGGTCCTCCCGCGCCAGCAGGTCCTCGAGGCGCCCGCTGAGCACCGCGAGGTCGCGCGGGGCCGGCCACTCCACGGCCCTGATGCCCTCGACGCCGTCCGGGGTCACCTCGACGAGCCACGCGCCCTTGGCCTGGGTGGCCTCCGAGAAGGAGTAGGCGAGGGGTGACCCGGAGTAGCGCACGGTGTCCGAGAGTCTCTGCCGGCCGTGGAGGTGCCCCAGGGCGCTGTAGTCGAAGCCGTCGAAGAGGGACAGGGGCACGGAGCCGAGGCCGCCGATGGCGAGATCTCGTTCGCTGTCCGAACCGGCCCCGCCCGCGGCGAAGGTGTGCGCGAGGACGATCGAGACGGTGCGCCGCACGGAGGAGCGCTGCGCCAGGTCCTCCCGGATGCGGTCGAGGGCCGCGGCGGTCACCGCGGTGTGTGTGGGCGCCTCCGCCTGCAGGCTCTCCGCGACGACCCGCGGCTCCAGGTAGGGCACACCGTAGATCGCGAGCTCCGCGCCGCCGTCGAGGGGGCGGACGACGGGGACGGCGATGTCCTCGATGCGCGTGCGCAGGTGCACCCCGCCGCGGGCGAGGATGCGTCCGCCGAACCCGAGCCTGGTCGCGGAGTCGTGGTTGCCGCTGCTGACCACCACCTGGGCGCCGGCCACCGTCAGACGGTCCAGTGCCTCGTCGAACAGGGCGACGACGTCCACCGCGGGCAGGGCGCGGTCGTAGACGTCCCCGGCGACCAGGACGACGTCGATGCCTTCCTCGCGGACCGTCTTCTCCAGGTTGTCCACGAAGATCCGCTGGGCGTCGAGGGTCCCGGTGCCGTGGAAGGAACGGCCGAGATGCCAGTCCGAGGTGTGGAGGATCTTCATGCATTTCACGCTACCGCCGGACGCCGACATTCACCGGATCAGCGCGCGGCGGGGGCCCGGTCCGGGACCCCGGGCGTGGTCCCGCCTCCTAGAATGGACCGGTGATGACGAACAACACCGCCGGCACCGGCAGCGAGACGGATCCGGGCACGAGCGGCATGCGGGCCGCCACGGAAGCCCCGCAGGAGGCACGGCAGGATGCACCGACCGCCTACGAGGACCGGGTGCTGGGATGCCTCCTCGGCACGATGGCGGGAGACGCGTACGGGCTCCTGTCCGCGGCAGGGGACGATCCCCTCACCGCGCTGGGCGATCCCTCGGACCTGGCCGTCTCGGACGCCACCCAGCTGACCCTCTACACCGTCGACGGCCTGACGGACGCGCTGGAGTGGGCGAACGACGGCGTGGCTGCCGACGAGACGGCCTGCCTGTGGCTCGCCTACCTGCGGTGGCTCACCCGCCAGGGCGAGCACCTTCCGGCCGCGGCACCGGCACCGCCCGCCCGCTGGCTCGACCGGCAGGAGGACCTCCTCCCGGTGCACGATCCCGACGCCGACACCGTCCGCGCCCTCCTCACCGGCGAGATGGGGACGCGCGCGCGGCCCCTGAACCCGCACGCGGAGGGAGCGGGTGCGCTCATGCGTTCGGCGCCCTTCGGCCTGGTCCCCCGCATCCCGGCCAGCCTGGTCGAGCGCCTCACCGTGGACGCCGCGGCCCTCACGCACGGAACGGCCGACGCCCGGGCCACGGCGGCCCTGTACAGCGGGATCATCCGCTCGCTCGCCATCGACGGACTCCCCCTCGAGGCGGCCGTCGTCGCCGAGCGCGGCGAGGAGCGGCAGCTGGCCGCGGACGCGGGACAGGATCCGGCCCATGCCGCGGCGGAGGGCCTCGTCGGCGCCACCGTGCATCGCACGCGGGCCGACCGGACGGACGCGGAGGCGACGACGGCCGCCGCGACCCTCGAAGCGGCCCTCCAGGCGGCCCGTGAGGGCGCGTCCGCGGCGACGCCGCGCGACCAGCTCGCCGCCGCCCTGGCGCACGCGTCGGCCGCCGGACGCCCCGATGCGTCACCCGTCGTCGCCGCCTCCCTCGCGGGCGGCATCATCGGGGCACTGCACGGCACGGCCGCGCTGCCGGCCGCGTACCTGGACGCTCCGGGGGCGGCCGGCGTCGTCCGCTCCGTGGCCAGGACCCTCCTGAAGGCGACCACGGGCTCCTGACCGGCCCGCCCGGCTCCTGCAGCCGCGCCCCCGCGGCGGGGAGCGGCGGAGCGATCTAGTCTTGGTCGCATGTGGAACCCCGACGATCTCCCGCCGCTCGCCGGCAAGCGCATCCTGGTGACGGGCGGCAACGCCGGCCTCGGCTACTTCGCCTGCGAGCAGCTGGCCGGGGCGGGCGCCCACGTGGTCTTGGCGTCGCGGAGTCCCGACAAGGCCGCACGGGCCATGGACGCCATCCGCGGCCGACACCCCGGCGCCCGGGTCTCCTTCCAGCCCCTCGACCTGGCCGATCTCTCCTCCGTCCGCGCAGCGGCCGCGACGATCGCCGCCGGGGCGCCGCTGAGCGGCCTGCTCGCGAACGCGGGTGTGGTCGGGTCCCGGCGGCGGCGGACGACGGCGGACGGCGTCGAGCTGCAGTTCGGCACCAACCACCTCGGGCACTACGCGCTGATCGCCCGGCTCCTGCCGTCGCTGTCCGCCGCGGGCACGAGGATCGTGCACGTCGGCAGCATCAGCCACCGCTGGGCGCGCCTCACGCCGTCGTTCCTGGAGCCTTCGACCTACAGCAACGCCCGGGCCTACGCGACGTCGAAGCTCGCCGTCACGGCCTTCGGGTTCGAGCTCGCGCGGCGCCTCGACGCGACAGGCAGCCCGGCCACCAGCGTCGTCGCCCACCCCGGGCTGGCCCTCGGCATGCTCACCCCGGACCGGCCCGGGGTGGCCGCCCACCGGTCCGCGTCCCGGTGGAGGCGGCGCATCATGGAGCGGGTGGCGCAGGGGAAGG
This sequence comes from Arthrobacter sp. Ld5, assembly GCF_051172775.1. Taxonomy (NCBI): domain Bacteria; kingdom Bacillati; phylum Actinomycetota; class Actinomycetes; order Micrococcales; family Micrococcaceae; genus Arthrobacter; species Arthrobacter sp. Ld5. The sequence continues at coordinate 142,826 of NZ_JBPKBO010000016.1, read as the reverse complement.
ACGCCGGCGCCTGGCCCCTCGTGCGTGCCACGATCGACCGCGGGATCCCGAACGGCGCCTACTGCGGTCCGGACGGCTGGTTCCAGCTCACGGGACGGCCCGTCGTCGTCCCGGCGCAGCGGCATGCGCGGGAGCGCAACGCGGCGTCCCGGCTCATCGACCTGTCCGCCCGGCTGACCGGCGTCGATCTCCGGTTCTGACCGCGCGGCGGGCCGCCGCCCGCCGTCACTGGCTGCCGGCGGGCCAGCGTCCCCCGGTCATCTGCAGGAACTCCGCTTCGGACAGCACCTCGATCTCCTGGCCCCGCTCGTGCAGTTCGAGCACCCTCCGTGCCTTGCCCGTGACGCGGCCGTTGCGGAGGTCGGAGGCCACGAAGCCGTCGCCGACCACGAGGACCGTGGTGCGCCGGGTCACGGAGCTCGCCGGCTGCGCTCCGAGACGCGCCGCACGCTCCTTCGCCTGGGGGCGCGGGATGCCCAGGGTGCCGGTGAAGACCACGGTCTGCCCGTACAGCGGGTGGCGGGGATCGGCCTGGGCATTCGCGTGCGGGTTCTCCCCCTCCTCCGGCCAGCCGGACCAGCCCGAGGGCGCGGCACCGCGCTCGAGGGCCGCGCGCGTCGCCTTCGACAGATCGTCGACGCCGGGGGCGTAGGGCTCGGCGCGGGAGAGAGGGAGGTTATGGTGGCCGAGGACGTCCTCGACGGTCGGTGCGCCGTACCGTCGGGCGATGTCGATCATGATGCCGGCGCAGGCGCGGGCGTCCTCCACGGCGTCGTGGTGGTTGAGCAGGGGCACGCCGGCCGCCTCCGCGACGAACGGCAGGGAGTAGGAGGGCAGGGAGTAGCTCCGGCGCGAGAGCACCACGGTGCAGGCGTAGTCCCACGCGGGCCCCGACAGCGCGGAGACCTCGAGCGCCGAGCGGATGACGCCGAGGTCGAACGCCGCGTTGTGCGCAACCAGGACGTCGGAGCCGATGAACCCGCCGATCTCGGGGAACAGCTCCCCGAACCGCGGGGCGTCCTCGACCATCGCCGACGTGATGCCGTGGATCGCGATGTTCCGGGAGTCGAAGTGGTCGTGGCCGACGGGCGGCCGCATCAGCCAGGAGGCCTCCTCGACGACCCGGCCGTCCCTGACCTTGGTCAGGCCGACGGCGCACGGGGAGCCGCGGAAGCCATTCGCCGTCTCGAAGTCGATGGCCGTGAACGCGATTCCCACGCCCCCCACTTTACCGCCGCCCCAGGACGGTCCGTTCACCCGGAATTCACCGGGGGGACCGGGGTCGGACGGCCGCGCACGGTCCTATGCTGGACCATGGCACGCACAGACAGCCCGCGACGGTGGTACCTCTTCGACTACGGCAACGTGATCTCCACGCCCCCGACGCCCTCGGACTGGGAGGTCCTCGCGGAGGCTGCCGGCGTGGACCGCCTGCAGGACCCGGGGTCGGCCTACTGGCGGTACCGCATCGCCTACGACGCCGGGGCCCTGACCTCCGACGAGTACTGGTCGCTCGTGCGCGGCAGCCGGGCCGGGCCGCCCCGCGCCGCCTGGCTCGACGCCCTGGACGCCAGCCAGTGGTCGCACCTGAACCCCGAGACGCTCGACGTCCTCGAGGATCTCGAGGCGCGGGGTGAGCACCTGGCGGTGCTGTCCAACATGCCGGCGGCCATGGCCGCGCAGTTCGCCGACGCCTCGTGGACGAGGCTCTTCCGCCACCTCTTCTTCAGCTCGTCGCTGCGCCTCGTCAAACCCTCGCCCGCGATCTTCGAACGCGTCCTCGCCGAGCTCCGGACGGCCCCGTGGCAGGTGACCTTCGTCGACGACTCGCCCGCGAACGTCGCCGCAGCGAGGGCCGTCGGCCTGCACGGTCTGCTGTTCGACCCGTCGGAGGACCTCTGGCGCCTGCTCGCGGAGGGCCTCGCGGTCAGTCCCGCGTCGCAGGACTGAGGAGGGCCCGGACCGCGTCGACGCCCTGCGCGTCGACCACCCAGTCCGGCCTGGCGAAATCCTCCCGGGCCAGCAGGAGGATCTGCTGCACGTCGACCTCCCCGCGGCGCACCTCCACGAGCGCGGTCCCGTTCGGGGCGTAGCCGAGCCGCGTGGAGACGCCCAGCGAGGCGCCGTTCCACGCCGCGGCCTCGGACACCGCGGACGTCGCGCCCAGATGGTCGAAGGCGAACTGCAGCACGGCCGCCCGCATCTCGGTCCCGAAGCCGCGGCCGTGGACCGACCGGGTGAGCCACGATCCCGAGCCCACGCGCCGCAGCAGCGCGAACGAGCGGGCGGTGAGGTCCTGGACGCCGATCACCCGCCCCTCGTGCAGCACGGCGAAGTTGATGGTCCAGGAGTCCGCGGACACCCCGGCGCGGATCCGCCACTGGTGCTTCGCGGTCTCCCTGATGAGGACCTCCCGCGGCGCATCCGTCCACGGCACGCTGAAGGGCATCTCCGCCGGGTCGTGGATGCCCGCGAGGACGGCGTCGATCAGGGCCGGCAGATGCTCGTCGCGGACCGGCGTGAGGACCAGGCGGGGCGTCGTCAGGACGAGCCCGAACAGCGGCCAGACGCGGACCAGGGAGTCCGGGGCGGCCCCGACGGGCTCCCCCGTCACTGGATCCGCCCCCTGGCACGGTACTTGCGCACCTTGGTGACGACGAAGTAGAGGAGGAACAGGATGACGGCGACGATGACGATCCGCTGGAACGTGCCCGCGTACTGCTCGACGATGTGCCAGTTCTCCCCCAGGTAGAACCCCGCCAGGACGAAGATCGAGTTCCAGATGAGGCTTCCGGCCGTGGTGAGCAGGAGGAACTTCCCGACCGGCATCCGTTCGATCCCCGCCGGGATGGACACGAGACTCCGGAACAGCGGGATCATCCGGCCGAAGAAGACGGCCTGGTAGCCGTGCCGGTTGAACCAGTCCTCCACCCGGTCGACGTCCTCGAGGTCGATGAGCGGCACCCTCGACACGAGACGGCGCATGCGGTCACGGCCCAGCCAGGCGCCGAGGGCGTACAGCGCGAAGGCGCCGACGACGGAGCCGATGGTCGTCCACAGGATCGCCTCGAACAGCGAGAAGTTGCCGCGGCTGGCGGTGAAGCCCGCCAGGGGCAGGATCACCTCGCTGGGCAGCGGCGGGAAGAGGTTCTCGAGGGCGATGGCCAGGCCCGCACCGGGCGCGCCGATGGTCTCCATGAGGTTCACCGCCCAGTCCGTGACGGCGCCGAGCGTCGAGCCGTCCGACGTCGTGGTCGCCGCCGCGACATGGAGCGTCTGGGCTGTCTGGATGGTGCTCACGGTGTATTCGTCCCTCTCATGGGCCGTCCTCCGGGGAGGGCCGGCGTGCGGTGCTGGTTGGTACTGATGATCGGCGGTGGCGGGCGCCCTCGTGCGGGGAGGACCCGGTCAGGACAGGGCGTCGACGAGGTGCGGCAGGAGCGCCCTGAAGGCGATGCCGCGGTGGCTGATCGCGTTCTTCTCCTCCGGGGTGAGCTCGGCGCACGTCCGGTCGAGGCCCTCGGGGACGAGGACGGGGTCGTAGCCGAACCCGCCCGACCCGCGGGGAGCGGTCAGGAGGGAGCCGCGCAGCTCGCCGCGCTCGGTGTACCCGGCGGGCCCGCCGTCGGGGTGCGCGAGGGCCGCCGCGCAGACGAAGGCCGCGCCGCGCCGCTCCTGCGGGATGTCGGCGAGCTGTGCCAGGAGGAGGTCGAGGTTCGCGGCGTCGTCGCCGTGGCGGCCCGACCACCGGGCGGAGAAGATCCCCGGAGCCCCGCCCAGGACGTCCACGGCCAGCCCCGAGTCGTCGGCGACGGCGATCAGGCCGGTGGCCCGGGCGGTCTGCTCGGCCTTCAGCAGCGCGTTCTCCTCGAAGGTGACCCCGCTCTCGACGACGTCCGGCGCACCGACGGCGGCGGCGTCCACCACCTGCGAGTCGACGTCGAGCCCGGGCACCCGCCCGCGCAGCAGCTCGCGCAGTTCGCGCAGCTTGCCGGCGTTCCGGGTGGCCAGGACGAGCCGGGGACGGGGCTGCTCAGTCATCCCGGTCGTCCCGGAGCGTGTCGAGCTGGATCTGCGTGAGCTGCGCCGTGCCGACCAGGGCGAGGTCGAGCAGGGCATCGAGCTCGGCGCGGTCGAACGGCGCGCCCTCCGCAGTCCCCTGGACCTCGACGAAGGTGCCGGACCCGGTGACGACGACGTTCATGTCGGTCTCGGCGCGGACGTCCTCGACGTAGGGCAGGTCGAGCATGGGGACGCCGTCGATGATGCCGACGCTCACGGCGGCCACGGTGTCCGTGAGCGGGGAGGCCGAGGCGGCGATGAGCTTCTTGTCCTTGGCGTACCGGATCGCGTCGGCGAGCGCGACGTACGCTCCGGTGATCGCGGCCGTCCGCGTGCCGCCGTCGGCCTGCAGGACGTCGCAGTCGAGGACGATGGTGTTCTCGCCCAGCGCCTTGGTGTCGATGACGGAGCGCAGCGACCGGCCGATCAGGCGGGAGATCTCGTGCGTCCGGCCTCCGATCTTCCCCTTCACGGACTCGCGGTCGGACCGCGTGTTGGTGGCGCGGGGCAGCATGGCGTACTCGGCGGTCACCCAGCCTCTGCCCTCCCCCTTGAGCCACCGCGGCACCCCGCTGGTCAGCGACGCGGTGCAGAGGACACGGGTGTTGCCGAACTCGATGAGGGCCGAGCCCTCGGCCTGCGTCGACCAGCCCCGTGTGATGGTGATGGTGCGTAGCTCGTCGGGTGCCCGGCCGTCCGCGCGGAGGGCGGGGGCGGTGCTCACGGGGGCAGGGACAGGCGTCGGATTCGCGGGGGTCATGGCTTCCAGTCTAGACGGCGGCCCGTGGGAGATCGCAGGCAGGAGCGTGGACCGCGGATCCCCCGGCAGCGCCGATCGCCGTGTCAGACGGTGTAGGAGACCCCGGCGACGGCGACGGCGAGGTGGCCCTCGTAGCTCTCGCGGGCCTCGCTCACGGCCACGTTGGCGTCGTTCCAGACCGGCAGGTGCGTCAGGAGGAGGCGTTTCGCCGACGCGCGGGTGGCCACGTCCCCCGCCCGCTTCCCCGTGAGATGGACCCCGGCGATGCCGTCGTCGCGGCCCTCGTGGAACGCGGCCTCGCAGAGGAAGATGTCGGCGTCCCGGGCGGCGTCCACCAGGCCGTCGCACGCGTCGGTGTCCCCGGAGTAGGTGATCACGCGTGTGCGGTCCACGCCCTCGGCATCGGTCTCGGACACCTCCACGCGGAGCGCGTACGCCTCCTCGATGGGGTGGAGCACCTGGTACGGGGTGATCGTGAAGGGCCCCACCGTCACCGGGTCGCGGTCCGTCCAGGACCGGAAGTCGAAGTCATCGTGCATGCCCGGGTCGAGCTCGAGCCCGTAGGCGCTCGCCATCCTGTCCGCCGTCGCCGCCGGTCCCCACACGGGGATGCGCGGCAGTCCCCAGCCGGCGGGATCCCAGTGGACGGCGACGTGCAGCCCGCACAGGTCCATGCAGTGGTCGGGGTGCAGGTGGGAGAGGAAGACGGCGTCGATCTCCCGGAGGTCCATGTGCCGCTGGAGTGCACCGAGGGAGCCGTTGCCGAGATCGAGGAGGATGCGCCAGGTGCGCCCCTGCCACTGCATGCTGAGCAGGTAGCAGGACGCCGGCGACTGGGGGCCGGGGAAGGATCCGCTGCACCCGACGATGGTGAGTTTCATGCCGGCGGGAACCCCGCGGCGGCGATCATCTCGGGCGTGATGCGTGCCAGGCTGCCCGTCGGGTACTGCGCGGCCACGTGGTCCACGTGCTGCACGCTGAGCACCTCGGGGCCGAGGAAGCGGCGGGCCAGGACCTCGAAGCCCGCGGCGTCGCCGGTGGCGATGAAGCGGTGCACGCCGGGCGCGGTGCTGTCGCGCTCGAGGCCGTGCGAGACGAGGGCGCGGTACACGTCCTTGGCCGTCTCCTCCGCGCTCGAGACCAGGGTGACGGCGTCGCCCATCACGTAGGAGATGACGCCGGTGAGCAGCGGGTAGTGGGTGCAGCCGAGGACGAGCGTGTCGACGTCCGCGGCCCGGAGGGGCTCGAGGTACTCCTCCGCCGTCCGCAGGAGGGCCTCCCCGCCGGTGATGCCGGCCTCCACGAACTCGACGAACGCCGGGCAGGCCGTGGAGGTGATCTCCAGGTGCGGCGCGGCGGCGAACGTGTCGTCGTAGGCGCGCGAACCGACGGTCGCCGTCGTCCCGATGACGCCGATCCTGCCCGACCGCGTGGCGGCGACGGCCCGGCGCACGGCGGGCTGGATGACCTCGATCACGGGGATGCCGTACCGCGCCGTGTAGCGCTCCCGGGCGTCGCGGAGGACCGCGGCGGACGCCGAGTTGCACGCAATCACGAGCAGCTTGACGCCCGAGTCGACGAGTTCGTCCATGACCCCGAGCGCATGCGCGCGGACCCGGGCGATCGGCAGCGGTCCGTACGGGCCGTTCGCGGTGTCGCCGACGTAGATGACGGACTCGTGGGGCAACTGGTCGATGACCGCCCGGGCGACGGTCAGTCCGCCCACGCCGGAGTCGAAGATCCCGATGGGCGCTTCGCGGCGGTCCGTGGTCGCTGGCTCTGGACTCATGATCTCCGACAATAGGACGTGCCGCCGATGAAAACTATTCGCCGATCCGTGGCTTTTGTCACAGGCGGCCGCGGGACCGCGCATGCGCGTCCCGGCGCGGGGGCGGGTCAGCGCTCCAGCTTCGCCGCCTTCAGCATCGCCTGCACGAGTGATTCCTGGAGCCAGGTGATGAAGTTGTAGACGAGGGCGAGGTACGAGTCGACGTCGTCGACGTCCTTCGAGTCCGCGACGTCGTGGAGCCGCTCGGCGTCCTCCTCCGTCTCGATGCCGAGCCGGTCCGCGAGGACCAGGCGGACGTCGTTGAGCGCCTGGGCGAGCAGCCGCGCCTGCTCCCCGGTGAGCGTCATGGGGCTCGACTCGATGAGCAGCGCGCTGCTGCGGAGGGCCCCGATCTTCTGCTCCCGCAGGGAGCGCTCCGTGAGGCGGCGGAAGGCGAGCGCCTCGTCGTCGTCGCCGCGGACCGCGTCCGGGAGGAGACGCCGGACGGCGGAGTCGTCGGGCGCCGTGGCGTCGGCGTCGGCGCCGGACAGTCCGATCAGCGCTGCCAGCGGATCCTCGCTGGGTGCCGTCTCGGGCTCGAGCATGGAGATGACGTCCTCGAGGAGGGCGCCCAGCAGGCGCGCCTCACCGGGCTCCAACGCTCCCGTGATGCCGCGGCGCGTCGATTTGAAGGGTTTGGCCATGGGGTCCGACTACTCGCTTCCGGCTTTTTCGAAGGTGGCCCACAGTCCGTACGAGTGGAGGGCGACGGTGTCCTGCTCCACCTTCTCGCGGCTGCCCGAGACGACGGCGGAGCGGCCCTGCTCGTGGACCTCGAGCATGAGCGTGCGCGCCTTGGCCTCGCTGTAGCCGAAGTAGGACTGGAAGACGAAACTCACGTAGCTCATGAGGTTCACGGGGTCGTTCCACACCACGACGACCCAGGGCTGGTCGAGGTCGGTCTTCTCGGCCGTCCCCACCTCTTCCAGGGTGTCGGTGCCGGTTGCAAAGCCTACTGTCATGTTCGCCATTCTAGGGCGGCTCGCCCGCCCCGGGTGGCCGGGTACTCTCTCGGCGGACGCCCGGCTATCGTTTTCAGGGTGACCGATGCCCTGACCACGAACCCGCCGGCCGCAGCCGGTCCCCCGCCGCCCGCGGTGACCGCGCCGAACAGTGCGCTGTTCACCGACCAGTACGAACTCACGATGCTGCAGGCCTCGCTGCACTCCGGGGCCGCCCACCGCCGCTCGGTGTTCGAGGCCTTCGCGCGGCGCCTCCCGGCGGGCCGCCGCTACGGCGTCGTCGCGGGGACGGGACGGCTGCTGGAGGCCCTGTCCGCCTTCCGGTTCGACGAGGCGCAGCTCGCCTTCCTCAGCGACCACCGGATCGTCGACGACGCCACGCTCGGCTGGCTCGCCGACTTCCGCTTCACCGGGTCGATCTCCGGGTACGCGGAGGGCGAGGCCTACTTCCCCAACTCCCCCATCCTGACGGTGGAATCCACCTTCGCCGAGGCCTGCATCCTCGAGACGCTCATCCTCTCCATCCTGAACCACGACAGCGCCATCGCCTCGGCGGCCTCGCGGATGACGGGGGCCGCGGCGGGACGGCCCTGCATCGAGATGGGCTCACGCCGCACGCACGAGGAGTCCGCGGTGGCCGCCGCACGCGCCGCGATCATCGGCGGCTTCGCCAGCACCTCCAACCTCGAGGCCGGACGACGGTACGGCGTCCCCACGGTGGGCACGGCCGCGCACTCCTTCACGCTCCTGCACGACTCCGAGCGGGCGGCCTTCGAGGCGCAGGTCGCCGCCCTCGGGCGCAGCACGTCCCTCCTGGTGGACACGTACGACGTCGAACAGGGTGTCCGGACCGCCGTCGAGGTCGCAGGACCCGAGCTGGGTGCCGTCCGCCTGGACTCAGGGGACCTCGTGGCCCAGGCGCGCTGGGTGCGCGAACTCCTCGACGATCTCGGCAACCACGCCACCAGGATCGTCGTGACCTCCGACCTCGACGAGTTCGCCATCGGGCTGCTCGCCTCGGCGCCGGTCGACTCCTACGGCGTCGGCACGTCCCTCGTCACCGGCTCCGGTGCCCCGACCGCGGGCATGGTCTACAAGCTCGTGAGCCGGCAGGACGATCACGGCACGTTCGTGTCCGTCGCGAAGGCGGCCAAGAACAAGGCGTCGGTCGGCGGGCACAAGCGCGCACTGCGCCGACTCGACGAGCACGGCCGTGCGCAGGCCGAGGTCGTGGGGATCGGTGTCGCCCCCACCGCCGACGGCAACGACCGCCCGCTGGTGCAGCAGTTCGTCAGCGACGGCGTCGTCCTGCCGGGCTGGACCGGGCCGGAGGCCGTGGTCCGCGCCGCCGAGCGGCACCTGAGCTCGATCGCCGAACTGCCGGGAGCCGTGCGGCGGCTGCAGCGCGGCGAACCCGTGATTCCCACCGAGTACGAGGAGGCAGCATCATGACGCGCGCACTGATCATCGTGGACGTGCAGAACGATTTCTGTGAGGGCGGTTCGCTCGCCGTCGACGGGGGCGCGCAGGTGGCCGCCGACATCAGCGACCACATCGACGAGCACGCCGCGCGGTACGACTACGTCGTCGCCACGCAGGACTGGCACATCGATCCGGGAACCCATTTCTCGGAGACCCCGGACTTCGTGGACTCCTGGCCCGTCCACTGCGTCGCGGACACGAAGGGCTCCGAGTTCCATCCGGACCTCGACACCGAGAGCATCGACGCCGTGTTCCGCAAGGGCATGTTCGAGGCCGCCTACTCCGGCTTCGAGGGCGTCAAGGCGCCCGACGACGAGGTACCGACGGGCGACCAGAAGCTCGGCGCGGCCGCGGACGGCGACGAGGACCCGATGACGCTCGACGACTGGCTGCGGGACCACGACGTGGACGACGTCGTAGTGGTCGGCCTCGCGACGGACTACTGCGTGCGGGCGACCGCGCTGGATGCCCTGCAGGCGGGCTACTCCGTCACGGTGCCCACCGCGCTCACGCGGGGCGTCCACGAGGACAGGTCCGCTGAGGCGTTCGACGAGCTGGAGACCGCGGGCGCCGAGCTGGTCCGCTAGGACCCCCGGGCGAAGGCCGGGCCGGTACTCCCGGCCCGGCCTTCGTCTACTTCTTGCCGATGAACCAGTCCTGGAGCTTCTGCAGGCGGCGCTGGAGCTGGTCCTCGTTGGCCTGCGCCACCGCCGGCCCGCCGCACTGGCGCCGCAGCTCCGTGTGGACCTGGCCGTGCGGCATGCCCGTCCGCGCGGCCCACGCCGAGACGTTCTTGGCCAGCTGGCCCCGCAGTTCGGTGAGCTGACGGTGGTCCACCACGAGCGGCTCCGCGGCGGGCGCTGCACCCGGCCGCGCCTTCCGTCGGACCTGCTGCTCCTGCTGGCGCTGACGCAGCAGCTGGCCCACCTGGTCGGCGTCCAGCAGGCCCGGGATGCCGAGGAAGTCGAGCTCGTCCTCGCTGCCCATCTCGCCGCCGGTCCCGAACTCGCCGCCGTCGAAGAGGACGCGGTCGAAGGACGCCTGCGACTCGAGGGCCTCGAACTTCTGCTTGGTCAGGGAGTCCGAGGCCTTGTCCTCGCGGTTCGCGGCCTCCATCAGGGCGTCCTCGAGGCCGAATCCCTCGTCGTCCTTCTCCGGCCGGTCGAGGGCGTGGTCGCGCTCGAGTTCGAGCTGGTTGGCCAGCGCCATGAGGTTGGGCACCGAGGGGAGGAAGATCGACGCCGTCTCCCCGCGCCGTCGGGCCCGCACGTACCGGCCCACGGCCTGGGCGAAGAACAGCGGCGTCGCCGTCGAGGTGGCATACACGCCGACAGCGAGACGCGGGACGTCGACGCCCTCGGACACCATGCGGACCGCGACCATCCAGCGCTTGTCCCCCGCGGAGAACTCCTCGATCTTCGAGGACGCCTTGACGTCGTCGGACAGGATGACCGTCGGGGACTCCCCCGTGATCCGCTTCAGCTGGCCGGCGTACGCACGGGCGTCGTCGTGATCGGTCGCGATGACGAGCCCACCGGCGTCGTGCACGGTGCGCCGCACCTCGGTGAGTCGCTTGTCCGCGGCGGCGAGCACCGACGGGATCCATTCACCCGCGGGGTTCAGCGCCGTCCGCCAGGCCTGGGCCGTGATGTCCTTCGTGACCGCTTCCTCGCCGAGGGACGCCGCCATCTCCTCGCCGGCGCTCGTGCGCCAGCGCATCTGGCCCGAGTAGGCCATGAACATGACGGGACGGACGACGTGGTCCTTGAGGGCCTGTCCGTAGCCGTAGGTGTAGTCGGCGCGGGAGCGGCGGATGCCGTCACGGTCCTCCGCGTATTCGACGAACGGGATGGCCGCGGTGTCCGAGCGGAACGGCGTCCCGGTGAGGGCGAGGCGGCGGGTCGCCGGCTCGAACGCCTCGCGGATGCCGTCGCCCCAGGAGAGCGCGTCGCCGCCGTGGTGGATCTCGTCGAGGATGACGAGCGTGCGGGCGGCCTCCGTCTTGGCGCGGTGCAGCATGGGCTTGCTGGCCACCTGCGCGTACGTCACCGCGACGCCGATGAAGGCGCCGCCGTGCCGGCCGTCGGCGTTCTTGAAGTTCGGATCGATCGCGAGGCCCACCCGCGCCGCGGCGTCGGCCCACTGTCGCTTCAGGTGGTCTGTGGGCGCGACGACGGTGACCCGGTTGACGACACCCCGCTCGACGAGCTCGGTCGCCACGCGGAGCGCGAAGGTGGTCTTGCCGGCGCCGGGTGTTGCGACGGCCAGGAAATCACTCGGGGAATCCCGGAAATACTTCTCCAGCGCTTCGCTCTGCCACTGGCGCAGTTTGGGGGCGGTCCCCCAGGCTGCGCGCTCCGGATACGCGGGAGGCAGGGCTGCGCCGGCACCGAACAGGGTGTCATTACTCACGCCGGGACAGTACCTTCCATTGGCTTGCTGGGGGAGAGACCGGGGCCGTCATCGGATGACCGGGCCCCTCTCAGACCCGAAACTATACCTGCTGCGGTGAACACCCAGAGAGCCAGCCAGATCGCAACGAAGGTGGGGACGTGTCCCGGGTCGGCGTCGTCGTGCAGGAGGGCGAAGAGGGCTCCCGCGCCCGCCGTGCCGACCACCCCGCCGAGCTGGTCGGAGATCTGCAGGGCCGCGGAGTTCCTGCCCTGCTCGCTGGTCGCCGAGAGTTTCAGTACCAGCACGGAGGTGCTGGAGAGTGTCATGCCCATGGCGAAGCCGGACAGGCCCCACACCACGGCCAGCACCCACAGTGGCGCCTCGACCGCCGTCGCCAGGGCGAAGCCGCCGAGGCTCAGGGACAGGATGGAGGACCCGGCGACCAGCAGCCACTGGCGGCGGAACGTCACGCGGGCCTGGACGAAGGAGCCGGCACTCCAGCCGAGCGCGCCCGCGCTCAGGGTCAGGCCGGCCGTTCCCGGGCTGATGTCACGGGAGCTGACGAGCATGAGCGGGATGAAGGCCTCGGTCCCGAAGAACGCGACGTTGACGAAGCCGCGGGTCGCGATGATGCTCGGCAGGCCCCGCCGGAGGAGGAGGGTGCCCTTCGGCAGGAGGGCGGGAAGCACGAGGAGGGCGACGGCGGCACCCGCCACAGCGAGGCCCACGAGCCCGGCCACCGTCCCGGCTCCGGGGGACTCGATGTCCGCGAGGTGGACGAGCGACCACTGCGCGGCGAAGACACCGGAGGCCAGCACGAGCCCGCGCAGGGTGCGGGCCTTCGCCGATCCGGCGTCGGGGGCGTCCACCGGGCCGAGATCCCCCGTCTTCGGCCAGACGATGAGGACCGCGGCGAGCACGATCGGCACCACGCCGAGGAACACCCAGCGCCAGCCGAGGTGCTCCGTCACGAAGCCCGCCACCACCGGGCCGATCAGCGCGGGCAGCACCCACGCGGCCGCCAGCCAGCCGAACACCACGGGGCGGGCCTTCTCCGGGAACGACCGTCCGATCACGACGTACACCGCGACGATCATGAATCCGCCCCCCAGCCCCGAGATGGCACGGCCCACCGTCACGAGCCAGAAGGCGGGTGCGGCACCCGCCGCGAGCAGCCCGAGGACCATGAGGCCCAGACCGACGGCGAGGGCGGGCCGGGGCCCCCGGCGGTCACACCACGAACCGGCGACGACGGTACCGAGCAGCGACGCCGTGAGGTACATCGAGAAGGCCAGGCCGTAGCTGGACTCACCCGAGAGCTCCCGCGCCACCGACGGCATGGCGGTCACCACGGCCATCGCCTCGAAGGCCGCACACGTGATGATCGCCAGGATCCCGATGGTCAGGGGACGCAGTTCGGGCGACATCGCCCCACCCGTCGCGCCCGCGGACGCCTTCACCGTCTTGCTCATGTCACCTCGGGGTCGGGCCGGGGCGCTTCCCGCCTCCGGGGATGGGTTGCTCCTGCGGACGAAGAGGAGGCGGCGCCGTAGTACGGCGCCCCCTCCTCACCTGTGCGCCCATCTCGGGCGCCTCACCTGTGCGCCCATCTCGGGCGCGTCACCTGCGCGCCGGTCGGGCGCCTGCGGTCAGTCCTTCGGCTTGTCGTTGCCCGGGCGGAGACCGTTGTAGATCTCCTTGCACTCGGGACACACGGGGAACTTCTCGGGGTCGCGTCCGGGGGTCCACACCTTGCCGCAGAGCGCGATCACGGGCTCGCCGGTGAAGGCCGACTCCATGATCTTCTCCTTGCGGACGTAGTGCGCGAAGCGCTCTGCGTCGCCGGGCTCGACCTCCTGGCGGACTTCCTCGCGCTCGATCGTCGCAGTCGAGCCGCCGGTGCCGGGATCACGTGGATCGTTTGCAAAAGGATCAGCAGGCATAGTCATGCTGCCAGTCTATCGTCCGGCCCCCGCCGCCCCGAGGTGTCGGAAAGGCATTTCCCGTCCATCCGCGGGCAGTGAACGTCGTAGGTCCGTTCCTTCGGGGACCAGGGAATGCGCCATCGACAGCCCCGAGAATGTCGGTGGCGGGCGGGAGAATATGGTCATGAGGACGTCAGCGGAACATGCGAGGGAACTCGATCGGATCACCGATCGGATCACCGCACTGAGCGCCGAGAAAGCTCGGATCGATGCCGAACTAGCCGCGAGTACCGAGGAACTGCGGAAGGTCTTCGAGACGAGGATGATGGATCATTTCTGGCCCGGCCGGTCCGGCCCCCACCGCACCAATCTCGCCGACACCACCACCGCCACCGAAATCGCGTGCCTGCTGCGCATCTCGGAACGCACCGCGCACCGTCTCGTCCAGTACTCCGCCCTGCTGGTCAACTATCACCCGCGGACCCTCGCCGCCCTCCGGACCGGGGCAATCTCCTGGCCGCACGCCACCACCCTCCTGCACGAGTACCTCGGCCTACCCCACCATGCGGCGACCCGCCTCGAGGACGCCCTGCTCCCCGTCGCCGCTGACACCACGGTCTCCCGCCTGAGCTACCGCGCACGCCGGCTCCGCACCGAGCTCCACCCCGAGGCCCTCGAGAACCGCGCCCGCGCGGCGGTGCAGGGACGGCGCGTGGACCTCGAACCCGCCGACGACGCCATGGCCTGGCTCCACGTCCACCTACCGGCCACCGATGCGGCTGCCATCGATGCCCGGCTCACCCACTCGGCCCGTGCACTCCAGACCTCCTCCGAACGTCGGACGCTTCCGCAGCTGCGCGTCGATGTTCTCACCGATCTCCTCCTCGACGACTCCGCACTGCCGAACCACGCGCACCAGCCCGGCTGCGGCGCTGCCGGGTCCGGCACGGCGTCAGGCACGGCGTCCGGCACGGGGTCCGCCGGTGGATACCGGGTCCGGGCGCACATCAACGTCACCGTTCCCGTCCTGACCCTGCTCGGCGTCGACGACGCCCCGGCAGACCTCGAGGGCTACGGCCCCATACCGGCCGACATCGCCCGCCGCTCGCCGCGCATGCGCCCTCGTTCACGCGGCTGCTGACCCATCCGGAGACCGGGGCCGTCCTCAGCGTCGGACGCAACACCTACGCCGTCCCCTCGGACCTGAAGAAATGGTTGCGGGTCCGCGACCGCACGTGTCGACACCCCGGGTGCGGCATCCCCGCGGCTCGGTGCGAGCTGGACCACACCACCCCGTGGTGCCGTGGCGGACCCACCAGCCACGACAACCTCGCCCATCTGTGCCGCAAGCACCACATGCTCAAGAGCGAAGGGGTCTGGCATTACGACCAGCCCACTCCGGGCGCCCTCGTCGCCACCTCACCCGCAGGCCGGACCTACGCCTGCGATCCGGAGCCTCCGCCCTTCTGACCCGCCACCGCGCACGCCGCGGAGTTCACCGTCACCCGCTCAGCGGGTGGGAGCTTCGCATCCGATCCCCCGGGGATTCCCGATGCAGTTCTCGCTCACGTTGTGTCCTCTGGTGCGCCAGATACTCATGAGGTGTGGCTCGGACACGACCGCCGCCTCGCCGGCGACGGGCTGTAACGGGCCCCCGTCCACCGAGTAGTCACCGGCGAAGAACGTGGTCAGCGTCAGTTCGAAGTCGCCGGTCTGCGTGTACTGGTGGCTCGTGGGCGTCGGGGTGTTGAAGGCGGACCCGTCCACCGGACCGCCGGGGGTGGTCGTCGTCGCACTGGTGCCGTCGCCGTAGTTCCACTGGTACGAGACCGGGCGGGCCTTGAGGACGATCGCGGCGTCCTGGAACTCGAAGGTGAACTCCTGCTCCTGCGCCTGCGCATAGACGTTGGAGTGGGCGTTCCTGAGCCCGAAGTTCGACGGCTGCGAGACGATGGTCGCCGCGAGGACGGGCTGCTTCTGGAACTCCTCGAGGGTGATCACGATCGGTGCCTCCTCCGGTGCCTCTGCTCCTTCCACCGGTGGAGCCGGGGGCTCACCGAGATACATGCAGGACGACCTCCCCGTCGGTGTCCGGGTGGCCGGCTGCACGCTGCTGTCGACCTCGATCCAGTTGACGAGGATGCCATCGTCCTGGGCGTCGCACTGGGCGTCCATGCGTGGGCACGTCGCCGGGTCGAGAGCACTTCCGGCGCCGGCGGTGCACGCGCGGACGTAGGTGTAGGTGATGTTGTCTTCCTCGATGGAGGCAGCAGCTTGAGCCGGCGTTGGGTCGAGCGCCAAGTCTTTAGTGGCTGGTCTGCCCGTTTGAACGGTTCGCTTCCCTGACACAGCCGAAAATGATCCTTCAGACACGAAGGCGTTCGGCGGGTCACCGCGTTCTAAGGCACTTGCCAGAGTAGGCGGAGTCTGCAATGCAGCCACTAATGCGATAAGAATGCCGACTCCGGTCCCATTCATTGGGTACCCTCGGGCTTTCCAAAGTCGAGCATCAACCATCCGTCGCTTGCATAGATAGCAAATGTTGCGTCGACGACGGGCTCAGGAGCTTTGTCAGTTCGAATAGCAACGCCGTTCTTACCGTAAAAGGTGATGTCCGACTGGCTATTTGTAACAAAAGCTTGAATCGAACCCTGCGTATTCGTTTCAAAGTCGGTGAAGAAATCGTGCATTACAAAAGAGCCACCACTCATATATTTGCCGTCAGCGTAGACACCCCGAACGATCTCTATATATTTGGCGCAGGTGCGGCAGCCGGGGTCCGTCACGGCCTCGAACGAAGCCCAGTCGTTCGTCTCGTAGCCGTAGGAAAACAGCTCAAACCAGTACTCCGTGAAGGCCTCGAGCCCCTCGGGCGTGTTCTCGTCGGCGAGCGCCGGCTTCACCGGGACGGGGATGTTGGTGGCGGGACCGGCCGAGGACGCCGGTGATGGCCCAGCGGTGGCAGAGGGTGCGGAGGAGGGCGCCGCCGAGGGAGGGCCGGAGGCGTCCGCCGACGCACCCGAGGACACGAGCGGGGCGGAGGTCCGCCCCGGTGCTGCGTCCGCATCGTTCTGGCAGCCGCTCAGGAACAGCAGTGCCGCAGCCGCTCCGGCAAGGATCGGTAGTGCTCGTCGAGAACCTTCTGCACGCACAGGAAACACGCAACTCCCCCATCACCTCGCCGGTCCCGCCGGATTGGGGCTCAGCATAGCCCGAGGCATTCGGCCGCCCGAAGGTTATGCACACGGTGGGACGCCCGTGGGACTACTCCACTCGCTCCACCCTTGTCAGGCAGCCAGGTGGGGCTTAGGGTTCGCGTGGACCGCTCCGCGCACCCGCCTCAGCGGTTCGCCGAGACGGCCAGCAGGAGTTCGGGCGTCCGGCGGTCGTACCAGCGGCCCCCTGCCCTGATACCGACCACCAGGAGTGCCCCGCCGAGGACCACCCCGACCAGCAGGCCCGACCAGCCGAACAGCGCGTCCCCGGTCACGAAGTAGACGATCGTCAGGACGATCTCCGGCAGGGCCAGCAGCAGCATGACGAGCCAGCCGATGATCTGCACGGCGAACATCAGGAAGTTCGTCCCGGGAGGTGTCTTGAAGGCGCTTTCGCCCGGAAGCGGCACGTTGTAGGTGTACCGCGCGGACACGACGCTCGACAGCCCCGTCCCCGTCAGCAGGAGGCCGATCGCCAGGCCCAGCATCACCGGCAGGTCCTCGATCCGTCCCGAGACCAGCAGCGGGGCCACGGTGAGCACCAGGGTGACCGGCAGCGCGAACACCAGGAGTGCGAGCGCCCGACCCAGACGATCGTCGCGTCCGCTGACCCCGGTCGAGAGGTGCAGGCTGAAGGCCGTGTTGTCGTAGGAGATGTCGGCGGAGATGGACCAGGCCAGCAGGAACGCCGTGATGGGACCGAGGAACGCGAGAGCCGCGCCGTCGGTGCCACCCGAGATGACCAGCAGCACGGCGATGAACGGAATGGCCACGAGGGACGCGAAGTAGCGGGGGTCCCGCTGCCAGTAGGTCAGCGCCCGTGCTGCCACGGCGCCGGACGGCGTGGCCGGGAACCGCGCGAACCAGCCGAGGTCGCCTCCGGCCCGCTTCGTCACGGCGTTGTAGGGAGGGGTGACCAGGGCGTGGCTGAGGCTGCGGCTCCAGAGCAGGAGGAACAGCCCCAGGGTCACGAGCCCGATGGCGAACCGGAGCACCGCGAGCCCGGCATCGCCGGCGGCGACGTCGGCGGGTGCGGCCCAGAGTGCGCCCAGCGGCGTCCAGGCGAGGACGTCGGCCAGGGTGGCGGCGAAGCCGGGAGAGTTCTGGAACCCTGCCGTCACCGCCCCGATGATCGGCCCGAGGAAGATCAGCGGGATGAACGCGACGATGCCGTTGATGTCCTTGAACCTGCGGGACCCGGTCAGGGAGGACACCGCCGTCGTGACCAGGCGTGAGGCGACCACGCAGAGCAGGACGGCGACGAGCCCGCACACCAGCGCGGTCACCGCGGCGGCCGGGTACCGGATCCACGTGAGCACCTGCGCGAGGACGGCGATGAGCGTCACGACGCCCGGGATGCCCACGAGTCCGCCCAGCACGAGACCCGTGACGAGCTGCCGCTGCGGGATGGCGAAGGTCACGAACCGCGCGGGGTCGAGCGTCATGTCGATGCCGGCCGTCGCGATCGGGATCACGATCCAGCCGAGCACGGTCGCGGACCCACCGAGCACGAGGACGGTCCGGATGAACTCGGGGTCGGCCGCGCCGAGGAACACGAGCCCGACGACGACGGTCCCGAGGATGCCGAGTCCGTACAGCCCGCCGAGGATCACACCGACCAGCTGCGCTGTACTCCGCTTGAGCGAGTTGCGCAGGAGGAGGAGCTTCAGCCTCAGGAGGTCCGCAACCACGACAGTCCCTCCGAGGTGTTGCGCCCGCCCACGAGCTCCACGAAGCGGTCCTCGAGCGTCGCGTCGCCGCGCACCTCGTCGACCGTTCCGGCCGCGAGGACGGTGCCTGCGGCGATGACGGCCACGTGGTCGCACATGCGCTGCACGAGGTCCATGACGTGGCTCGAGACGATCACGGAGCCGCCGGACTCGACGTAGCCGGCCAGGATGTCGCGGATGTTGGCGGCAGAGACGGGATCGACCGACTCGAAGGGCTCGTCGAGGACGAGGAGCCGGGGCGCGTGGATGAGGGCGGAGGCGAGGGCGATCTTCTTGGTCATGCCCGCCGAGTAGTCGACCACGAGGGTACCGGCGTCGTTCGCCAGGTCGAGCGCACGCAGCAGGTCGCCGGTCCGTTCGGCGACCGTCTCCCGGTCCATGCCCCGCAGCACTCCGGCGTAGGTGACCAGCTGCTCACCCGTCAGCCGGTCGAACAGCCGGACGCCGTCGGGCAGGATCCCCATGAGCTTCTTGGCCTCGAGCGGGTGTTCCCAGACGTCGACGCCGTGGACGAGCGCCTGGCCGAATTCGGGCCGGAGCAGCCCCGTCGCCAGGGAGAGCGTCGTGGTCTTGCCCGCGCCGTTGGGGCCCACGAGTCCGTAGAAGGACCCCCGCGGAACCTCGAGGCTGACGCCGTCGACGGCGATCTTGTCGCCGAATCGCTTGGCCAGACCGCGGATGCTGAGCGCGGCGCTGCCGGCTCTCCCCCCGGGTTCGTTCTCGACGGACGGGGGCGGCACAGGAGAACTCATGCTGCCACGCTAGCAACGCGCCGCCGCGCGGTTCGTCATCCCAAAGGAGGAACCGACGGACGAGGAAGGATGAGATCCGCGCAGAGGGTCGGGTGCCCTCAGTACGATCCGGCGCGCTCGTATTGCGGGACCGGCACGAGGTCGTGCCCGAGCTCCTGCGCGGCGCGCATCCACCAGTGCGGATCGCGCAGCGCCGCCCTCGCGATGAGCACGACGTCGGCGCGCTCCTCGCGGATGATCGCCTCCGCCTGGCGCGGGTCGCTGATGAGGCCGACGGCGCCCGTCGGCACGCCCGAGGACCGCACCTCCTCGGCGAGCGCCACCTGGTAGCCCGGTCCCACGGGGATGGCCGCGGCCGGGACCGCGCCGCCGGAGGAGACGTCCACGAAGTCGACGCCCTCCTCGGCTGCCCGCTTCGCGAGCCGCGCGGAGGTGTCGCCATCGAGCCCGCCCTCGGTCCAGTCGGACGCCGAGACGCGCAGCAGCAGGGGCATGCCCTCGGGGATGGCGCGGCGCACCGCGCGGACGACCTCCAGCGTGAGCCGGAACCGGGCCTCCTCCGAGCCGCCCCAGCCGTCGGTCCGCGTGTTGACCAGGGGTGAGAGGAACTGGTGCAGCAGGTATCCGTGCGCGGCGTGGATCTCCAGGGTGTCGAACCCGGCCTCGACGGCGAGCGCCGCGGAGGCGCCGAAGTCGCGGATGACCTGCTGGATGTCCTCCTCGGTCATCGCGCGCGGCGGGGCGTACGCATCGAACGCCTCGTCCGTGGGGCCCAGGGTCTGCCAGCCGCCCTCGACCTCCGGCACGGACCCCCGTCGACCGCTGAACGGCCAGTAGGTCGACGCCTTCCGGCCGGCATGGGCGAGCTGCACCGCGGTCTTCGTGCCGACGGCGCTGTGCTCGTGGACGAAGTCGTTGATCCTGCGCCACGCCCGCGCCTGCTCCGACGTGTAGAGGCCGGCGTCCCGCGGGCTGATCATGCCCTCGGGACTCACGGCGGCGGCCTCGGTGATGACGAGCGCCGCGCCGCCGAGCGCGAACTGCCCGAGGTGCACGAGGTGCCAGTCCGTCGGCACGCCGGGCGCCCCGACGGGGTCGCAGGAGTACTGGCACATCGCCGCGACCCAGCCCCGGTGCGGCAGGTCGAGGGAGCGCAGGGACATCGGATCGAACAGGCCGGGCGTACCGGTCGGGGCAGCTGCGGGGGTCATCGTGGTCCTCGGGGAGAGTGGGTGGGCACCGGGGCGCCCGGCGGAACGCCTAGAACAGGGCGCGGGCCAGCGCGCCGCGGGCCTTCGTCACGCGCGGGTCCGTGACGCCGACGACATCGAACAGTTCCAGCAGGCGCTTGCGGGCCGCGTCCCGGTCCTCGCCCGAGGTCCTGCCGATGAAGGCGATGATGCGGCCGAACGCGTCCTCGACGTGCCCGCCCGTCAGGTCCAGGTCGGCGACGGCCAGCTGGGCCTCCACGGCATCGGGCTCGTCGGCCCCGCGCCGGCGTGCCTCGCCCGCGTCGAGGTCCTGGATGCGCTCCATGAGTTCCACCTGTGCGAGACCGGCCTTCGCGTCGGCGTCGGCCGGCTGCTCCGCGAGCGCCCGGCGGTAGGCGGCCGCGGCGGCGGCGTAGTCGCCGCGCTCGATCGCGTCGAACGCCTCCTGGTGCAGGGGCGGCAGGGGCGGTTCCTCCGCGTCGCCCGGGGCGGGCTGGGACCCGTCGTTGAGCGTCCCGGTCACGCCGTTGGCCTCCGCGACCTTCATCAGCTCGTCCAGGTAGGCGCGGATCTGGGGGTCAGGAAGGGCACCCTCGAAGAGGGGGACGGGCTGGCCCTTCACCACGGCGACGACGGTCGGGGCGCCCTGGGCCTGGAAGGCCTGCGCGATCTGCGGCTGCGCCTGGAGGTCAACGTTGGCGAGCAGGACCCGCCCGTCGAACTCGACCGTGGCCGCCTCGAGCACGGCGGTGACCTGCGTGGACTGGTCGCTGTAGGTGGCGCGGAGGTTCACGATCACGGGCACCTGCGACGACAGCTGCACGAGCTGCGGGAAGGTCTGTTCCGTCACCTCGACGATGTACGGGCTCGGGGCGGCGGCCTGCCGTGCCGCGGCGGGGCGCGCGGCCGCGTCGGCGCGGGCCTTGAGGGCGGAGAGGTCCACCGCTCCCCGCAGGTTCATGCTCGACGGCGGAAGTCCGCCCCGCTGTGCTGGTGTGGACAATGCTCTGCCTTTCTGTGGCTGCTACTGGTCGATACCGGGGTGCGGGTCAGCGGAGGGTGGCCGACAGCAACTGCTGGGCGGCGCCGATGACCCGGATCTTATCCTCGCTGCCGGCGGG
Organism: Arthrobacter sp. Ld5; assembly: GCF_051172775.1. NCBI lineage: Bacteria > Bacillati > Actinomycetota > Actinomycetes > Micrococcales > Micrococcaceae > Arthrobacter > Arthrobacter sp. Ld5. Next base: position 121,384 of record NZ_JBPKBO010000016.1, on the reverse strand, counting down.
CGGTACGTACATCATCACGGCCTCACCGTAATTGACGTCGATGCCCTTGCCGCTGGCCGTCTTGCCGGTGAGCGCCTGGTACACCGTGCCCTTGAGGTCGATGGTGTCGCCGCGGGACTTCGGGACGCTGGAGTAGGTGTGGGTGAGGTAGCCGAAGACCATCGCCCCTCCGTCGCCGGTCATGAGCGCCCGCGTGCGGTCCTCCTGGGCGGTGTGGGTGAAAGTGATCTTCGCGGCCCTGTTGCCGGGATCCGCGACGACGTCGCCCTGGAACCGGGTGATCGCCTCGGCGAACGAGTTCTCCTCGAACGTCTCCGCATTCGGGCCGGTCGGCTTCGTGAGGAAGTCGGCGATCGACGCGACGGCGGCCTGCGGCGCCGTCGCCAGGGCACCCGGGTCCTCGGTCGGCACGGAACCGGTGGCGCCCGGGGCCGGTGGGGAGGGGAAGGTGCTGCCGGGCAGCATCTGCACGGCGGAGGTCAGCCGGTAGTTCTCGCGCGGCGACTCCTGGACCAGCAGGAGCGCCTGCGGCACGGGGTTGCCCTCGCCCTGGGTCAGGGCGACGACCGTCCGGGGCCACTGGGTGCCCGTGGGGACCATGTCGAGCAGGAGCGGCGACGCGGCCACCGGCGCGGGCGCCTCGGCCTTCGTGTCCTTGGCACGCACGGCGTAGGCGCCGGTACGGAGGTCGAGGGCCGCGCCGTCGACCCGGGGGCCGAGGAGCTTCGCGTCGGCGGCGGCATCGGCGTCGGCCACGGTCGAGGCGACGGCGCCGAGGATGCGCTCGAGCTGGACGTCGAGGACGACGGGCGGCCCGCTGGCCTTGCTGCCCGCCGAGGGCGCCCCGTTGACGGCGGCGGCGGAGGACGGCGCCGGTGCCGGCGTCGCCGTCGCCGTCGAGGGACCGACTCCCAGGATGGAACCGGATCCCACCAGGCCCGCGACGAGGAGCACCGCGCCGGGTGCGGCGATGCGGGAGGCCCCGCCGGAGGACCCGGCATGGCGGCGCGCGTAGGCACGCGTGCCCTCGACCGGTTCCGGCCGGCTTCCGTTCCCGGGGCGGCGCGACGAGATCAGGAGGAGCGCGATGCCGAGGACGACGACGAGCGCGCCGCCGATGACGAGCGGCAGCGCGAAGGGGGTGGACTGGTCGTTGGGGGTGGTGACGGATACCCGGGTGGGGGCGGGTGCTTCGCCGTCGGCCGCGAGCAGGAGGGCCCAGTCCCCCTGGGTGGGCTCGCTCCACCGGTAGGTCAACGATCCGTCGCCGGACTCCTCCGCGATCCAGAGATCGCTGCCGCTCGGGTCGGGGACGGAGTCCTCGCCGTCCGAGAAGGCGGAGTCCAGCGTCTCCTCACCGCGTCCGGTGACGCTCAGGTGCGCGGCGTCGCCCACCCACGCCTCGACGTCGGACGCCCGCCCGACGGCGAGCGTGAAGGGACCGTCGGCCTCGACCGTCACCTCGACCGGGCCGGCGGCGTCCCCCCGTACCCCGGGCTCGATCACCGTGACCGGTCCGGCCTCGACATCCTGGGCGACGCCGGCGGTCACGGTCTCGGCGGGGGCCCAGACCGTCCGCTGGCCGATGCCGAGGAGCATCAGCAGGAGCCCCGCCACGATGATCGTTACTGCTGTCTTCACGCGCACTGGTTGCCTATCGTTGTCCGGAACGGCGGACCGCGTGGCCCCTTCCGCTCCGATTCCGCTTCGATCCTGCTCCGACGGTCCGGCGCGGCGACGCATGCCTCCGGAGCCCACGCAGGAATAGTTCCTCAATGGTAACGAAGATCGTCCCGGGCGATCCGGCCGCAGCCCGGACGGGCACCCCCGGAGCGTCGTCCGTCGAGGAGCCGGTCCGCGGAGCCCGGCTGTTAGGGTTTCGCTAGTCCTCCCTCCCGCGGCCGGACGCCGCGCACGTGAAAGCAGAGCCCCTCGTTGACAGACCCCCAGGACGTCCCGCTCGACCGGCCGCTCCCCCGGCCCGAGCCCGCCTCGGACGGCAGCAACGGACGGCCCTCCGAGGAGGGGCCGCCGCCCGTCGAGCGCCCGTCGTCGGGGTGGCGCTCCCTCCTCACCCTCGTGCAGCGCTCGCTCCCGGACGCCCGGCCGCGTCCGCGCTTCGAGTTCCCGCCGGACGTGGAGCCGGCCGGGGTCGCGGTGGACCAGGACGTGTCACTGGCCGACGAGCGCCTGAAGTTCGGCGGCAACGACGCCGCGACCATGCGCGCGCACCCCATCCACTTCGGTTTCATGATGAGCGTCGGCGTCGGTCTCGCGCTGCTCGCCTTCTTCATCATCACCAACGTCGGCCAGCTCCTCGTCTGGATCGGAGCGGCGCTCTTCATCGCCCTCGGCCTCGACCCGATCGTCCGCTGGTTCGAGACGAGGTACGTTCCGCGGCCCGCCGGCATCGCCGTCTCCTTCCTGCTCCTCATCGGGCTCGTGGTCGGCTTCTTCGCGCTGCTCATCCCGACGATCGTCAGCCAGACCTCGCAGATCATCGATCGCGCGCCGGGCTACGCCAACAGCTTCCTCAACTCGGAGTTCTTCACCAGCGTCGACCGGCAGTTCCAGGTCCGCGAGCGCGTCACCTCCGAGATCGACAGGTTCTTCGCCAACAGTGAAGCCGTGGGCGGGATCTTCGGCGGGGTCCTCGGGGTCGGGACGGTGATCGTCAACGGGCTTTTCGGCGCGCTGGTGATCCTGGTGCTCGCCCTCTACTTCCTCGCGTCCCTGCCCGGCATGAAGAAGTGGGCCTACCGGCTGGCCCCCCGCTCCCGCAGGGCCCGCGTCGAGGTGCTCTCGGAGGAGATCACCCGCAGCGTGGGCCTCTACGTCATCGGCCAGGCGTGCGTGGCACTGCTCAACGGCTCCTTCGCCTTCATCGTGATGTCGCTCGCGGGCGTGCCGTTCTCCGTGCTGCTGACGTTCGTCGTCGTGCTCCTGGCGTTCATCCCGCTCATCGGCGCGGCCATCGCGGCCGCCCTCGTCTCGCTGATCGCCCTGACCGTGGGCTGGCAGACCGCCCTGCTGTTCGCGGTCCCGTACATCGCCTACCTGCAGTTCGAGGCGTACTTCATCTCCCCGCGGATCATGCAGCGTGCGGTCGCGGTTCCCGGGGCGGTCGCGGTGATCGCGGTCATCGCCGGCGGCAGCCTCCTCGGCGTCCTCGGCGCCCTGATCGCCATCCCCACCGCGGCCGCCGTGATGCTGCTGCTCAAGGAGGTCTTCATCGCCCGGCAGGACCGCAACTAGCCTGCCGGGGGCATCCGCGGACGGAGGTCAGCGTGCCGGTGTCGCCGACGGTGCGACGGCGGCGGGGCCCGTCCACTGCGTGGGCAGCGGGATCTCCACCTCGGGGCGTACTACGCCGACGATCTCGTCGAGCGCGCGCGCCGCGTACTTCTCCCCCACCCAGAGGTGCTTCGCCCCGTCGACACCGGTGAGCTCGGCCTGCGGCACGCGGGAGAACCGGGCGGCGGCGGCCTCCGGCACCAGGTAGTCGTCGAACTCCGGCACGAGCACCTTCAGGGGCAGCCCGCTGGCACCCCAGGCGTCGAGGTCGGCGTCGTCCGCGCGGTGCAGCGGCGGCGACAGCAGGACGGCTCCCTCGATGAGCTCGGCCACCGGGTCCTCGGCGCCGTACTTCAGGCACAGCTCGGTGCCGAAGGACCAGCCCACGAGCCAGATGTGGTGCAGGCCCTGCGCCACGGCCCAGTCGACCGCCGCCTGGAGGTCGAGGCGCTCGCCCTCGCCGCCGTCGAACTCCCCCTCGCTGCAACCGCGCGGCGAGCAGGTGCCGCGCGTGTTGAACCGCAGGACGGCGATGTCGGCGAGGGCGGGCAGGCGGAAGGACGCCTTCCGGTAGACGTGGGAGTCCATGAAGCCGCCGTGCGTGGGCAGCGGGTGGAGCGTGACGAGGGTCGCCTTCGGGGTGCGTCCGCCGGCCGGCGCCGCGAATTCCCCGACGAGCGTCAGCCCGTCTGCGGTGTGCAGTTCGATCTCGCGGCGATCGGCAGGGAGCACCGTGGAGGCGCGGATCTCGATCGGCTCGTGGCTGGTGGAGAAGGTGTAGTCGGTGGTGTCGCTCGCCATGTCCCCAGTCTAGGTGTGGCCGTCCGGGCCCCAAACCGCACCGCGTCAGTAGCGGAAGCTCCGCGTCTGCCAGCACCGCACGTGCCAGTGCCGGCGCTCGGCGAGTGCGGTCTGCGGGCCGAAGAGCGAGTCCTCCCGCCAGACGACGAGGTGCGCGATGCCCGGCGGGATGAAGGAATGGCAGCCCGGGCAGGTGTAGGTCTTGGCGGCGTTCCGCTCCGTGATGCGCCGCACGGACCATTCGCCGTCGGGCGCGCTCTCGCGGGCGGGGATGCCCGCGCGGGCGCGCTCGAGGTCCAGTTCGGGCGGCGGGGTCCACTTGCTCCGCGCGCCGCCACCGGGCCGGCTGGGTCGGTTGGAACGGGGCACCGCACCAGTCTGCCATCCGGCCCGGCGCCCCGGCGCCTCCCCCGTGGGCCGCCGCGCGAATCATGCCCCACGGCCTCCGCCCGGTAGAGTCGTCCCCGTGCGTCTTGTCATTGCCCGCTGCTCCGTCGACTACATCGGCCGCCTCCGGGCGCATCTCCCCCTGGCCACCCGGCTCCTTCTGGTGAAGTCGGACGGCTCGGTGCTGGTGCACTCCGACGGCGGCTCGTACAAGCCCCTGAACTGGATGAGCCCGCCCGCGAACCTGCGCGTGAGCGCGCCCGACGACGCCGACCGCGCCGAGGGCATCACCGAGGTGTGGACGGTCCAGCACGCCAAGAGCGACGACCGGCTCGTCATCAACATCCGCGAACACCTGCACGACTCCTCCCATGACCTCGGCGTCGACCCCGGCCTCGTCAAGGACGGCGTGGAGGCCGATCTCCAGCGTCTCCTCGCCGAGCAGATCGAACTGCTCGGGGCAGGGTTCACGCTGATCCGTCGGGAGTACATGACGGCCATCGGTCCCGTGGACATCCTCGCCCGCGACGCCGAGGGCCGCACCGTGGCGATCGAGCTGAAGCGCCGCGGGGACATCGACGGCGTCGAGCAGCTCACCCGCTACCTGGAGCTGCTGAACCGCGACCCGCTCATGTCCCCCGTGCGTGGCGTGTTCGCCGCCCAGCAGATCAAGCCGCAGGCCCGGGTCCTCGCCGCCGATCGCGGCATCGACTGCCTGACGCTGGACTACGACGCCATGCGCGGGGTCGACGACAGCGCGTCGCGCCTGTTCTGAGCAGGCGTCTAGGGCGGCCGTCCCCGGCCCCCTACACTCGGACCATGGCCCTCTCGAGCAGAACGCCCACTGCCCTGTCCGGACGACTGGTGACCGCTGCGGGGATCATCGACGACGGCGTCCTGCGCTGGCAGGGCTCGCGGATCACCGAGGCCGGGGCCGCGCGTGACGGAGCACCCGCCGAGCGGCTGCCCGACGGTTTCCTCATCCTCCCGGGGCTGGTCGACCTGCACTGCCATGGCGGAGGCGGCGGGGACTTCACCTCCGGCTCCGACGCCGACATCGCCCGGGCGGCGGCGCACCTGCACAGCAGCGGGTCGACGACGCTGCTCGCGAGCACGTGTGCCGCACCGCTGGCGGAGCTCGAGGCCGCGTTCGGCCGGCTGGCGTCGGCCACGGAGTCGGGACTGGTCGCCGGCATCCACGCCGAGGGGCCGTTCCTGTCGAAGGAGCGCAGCGGCGCCCACGACCCGGCCCACCTGATCCTGCCCACCCATGAGACCGTGGCCCGCCTCGTCGCCGCCGGCCGGGGACACCTCGTCTCGATGACGTACGCTCCCGAGCTGCCGGGCAGCGACGTCCTGGTCTTCGAGCTCGTGACGCAGGGGGTCATCCCCTCGATCGGGCACACGGACAGTTCCACGGAGCAGACGGCGGCTGCACTGGACCTCATCAACGAGGAGCTCGCCTCGACCGGCTTCGCCGGCTTCAGCGGACGGCCGACGGCGACGCACCTGTTCAACGCGATGCCCGTGATCCATCACCGCTCGCCCGGCCCGGTCCCCCTGCTCCTGCAGAGGGCGCGCGCCGGGGAGATCGCCGTCGAGCTCATCGCCGACAATGTCCACCTCCACCCGGAGACCGTCAGGATGGCCTTCACGATCGCGGGCTCCGAGAACATCTGCCTGGTCAGTGATTCCACGGCCGCCGCCGGCCGCGCCTCCGGGGAGTACCGCCTCGGACAGGCCGCCATCTCCATCATCGACGGCTCCGCCGTCATCACGGCCACCGGTGTCCTTGCCGGGGGCGCCGGGAGCCTGCTGGACATCGTGCGGTGCACGGTCGAGGCGGGGGTCGACGTCGTCGACGCGGTGCGCGCGGCGACGTATGTTCCCGCGACCGTGCTGGGCCTCGGCGACGAGGTGGGCAGCCTGCACGGTGGCCTGCGCGCCGACGCCGTGGTCGTCTCGACCGATCTCGAGCTCAAGGGCGTGCTGCGCGGCGGGACGTGGATCAGGCCGCTGGAGGACTGAGGGCCGGGCGCCGCACGGAGGACGTCAGCGCCAGGTGCCGATGCCGATGACCGGTCCCGCCTCGATCCAGGAGGAGAGGCCCGCGTACACGTCGTAGCGCATGGCGAGGTCGAACGCCTCCCCGTCGTGGGCCAGACGGACGATGATCGCGCCCGGCTGGATCCGCACGCGTTCGGTCTCGGTGGGCGCACGCCATCCCTCGACCTCGAGGGAGCTCCGGAGGAAGCGGAACCTCGGCAGGGGGCTCAGCGACAGCAGGCTGAGCCATTCCAGGGAATCGTCCGTGTAACGACAAACCCCCACCCGCCATCCCTTGGGAGGGAGGCGGATGGAGGCGTCGAACGTGCCGAGGGCACGATTGAGTTGATACCGGCGGAGGAGGAATGCTCCGATCACGAGCACGAGCAGGCCGAAGACGACCGCAAGGCAGATGAACATCACACCCAGTGCCTCCATGCTGGAAGGCCTAGTCGGCTTCCGGGGTCACCGAACCGCCGACCCTGGCGTTGTCCGCCACGATCACGACACGGTTGGAGTCGACCGAGAAGAAGCCCCCGTCCACGCCGACCACCAGGCGTTCGCCGCTGACCGGCTCCACCGAGAGCTCGCCCGCTTCGAGGATCGCCAGGATGGGGGCGTGCCCGGGAAGGATCCCGATCTGCCCGTTCGCCGTGCGTGCGTTGACCTTGCGTGCCGCGCCCGACCACACGAAGTGGTCGGCCGCGACAACTTCGACCTCGAGTTCGCCCTGTGATGCCATGGGCGTTACTTACCGGTCTGCTCTTGGATCTTGGCCCACTGGCGCTCGACGTCATCGAGGCCGCCGACGTTGAAGAACGCCTGCTCCGCGATGTGGTCGAGGTCGCCGTTGCAGATCGCCGAGAAGCCCTCGATGGTGTCCTTGATGGAGACCGTCGAGCCCTCCACACCGGTGAACTGCTTGGCGGTGTAGGTGTTCTGCGAGAGGAACTGCTGGATGCGGCGCGCTCGTGCGACGACGACCTTGTCCTCCTCGCTGAGCTCGTCGATGCCGAGGATCGCGATGATGTCCTGCAGTTCCTTGTTCTTCTGCAGGATCTGCTTCACGCGCACGGCCGTGTTGTAGTGGTCGTGGCCGATGTACTGCGGGTCCAGGATGCGCGAGGTCGAGGCGAGCGGGTCCACGGCCGGGTACAGGCCACGGGACGCGATCTCGCGGGAGAGCTCGGTGGTCGCATCGAGGTGCGCGAAGGTGGTCGCCGGGGCCGGGTCGGTGTAGTCGTCGGCGGGGACGTAGATCGCCTGCATCGAGGTGATCGAGTGACCCTTGGTCGAGGTGATGCGCTCCTGGAGGAGGCCCATCTCGTCGGCCAGGTTGGGCTGGTAGCCCACGGCGGACGGCATGCGGCCCAGCAGGGTCGACACCTCGGAGCCCGCCTGGGTGAACCGGAAGATGTTGTCGATGAAGAGCAGCACGTCCTGGTTCTGCACATCGCGGAAGTACTCCGCCATGGTCAGCGCCGACAGGGCGACACGGAGGCGCGTTCCGGGCGGCTCGTCCATCTGGCCGAAGACGAGGGCGGTGTCCTTGAGGACGCCCGCCTCCTCCATCTCGACCCAGAGGTCGTTGCCCTCGCGGGTACGCTCGCCGACGCCGGCGAACACCGAGGTGCCGCCGAAGTTGCGGGCCACACGCGTGATCATCTCCTGGATGAGCACAGTCTTGCCGACACCGGCGCCACCGAACAGGCCGATCTTGCCACCCTTGATGTACGGCGTCAGGAGGTCGATGACCTTGATGCCGGTCTCGAGCATCTCCGTGGAGCCCTCGAGGGAGGCGAAGCTCGGTGCCTTGCGGTGGATGGGCCAGCGCTCGGTGATCTGCAGTTCGGACTCGTCGACGTCGAGCGGCTTGCCGAGGACGTTGAAGATGTGGCCCTTGACGCCGTCGCCGACGGGCACGGAGATCGCCGAGCCGGTGTCCTGCACCACGGTCCCGCGGACGAGTCCGTCGGTGGCCTGCAGCGAGATGGCGCGCACGAGGTTGTCGCCGAGGTGCTGCGAGGTCTCGAAGGTGATCAGGCGGGTCTCACCGTTGAGAGTGATCTCGGTGGTGAGGGCGTTGTACATTGCGGGGATTGCGTCGGCCGGGAACTCGACGTCGACAACCGGGCCGATGACACGTGCAATACGGCCGGTGGCGCCGGGGGCAACTGAGTCCGTACCGTGTTCAACAGTCTGGGCAGTCATCTCTCTCACTTCATTTACGTAGATGGCGTGGAACTAAGTCTAGCGGTGCACCCGGCGCCCTCGAGGACCCGGATGGGGAGGTGCGTCAGGAGGCGTTCAGCGCGTCCGCGCCGGCCACGATCTCCGAGAGTTCCTGGGTGATCTCGGCCTGACGTGCGGTGTTGCGCAGGCGCGTGTACTTCTTGATCAGCTCCGTCGCGTTGTCGCCGGCGGACTTCATCGCCCGCTGGCGGGCGGCGAGTTCGCTGGCCGCCGCCTGCAGCATGGCGGCGAAGATGCGCGATTCGATGTACCGCGGCAGGAGGGCGTCCAGGACCTGCTCGGGCTCCGGCTCGTACTCGTACAGCGGCAGGAGGTCACCCGGCTGGGTCACTTCCTCGTCCACGACCTCGAGCGGGAGCAGGCGCATGACGGCCGGCTCCTGCACGACCATGGAGCGGAACTTCGTGTAGACGACGTGGATCTCGTCCACTCCGCCGTCCTCGTAGTCCTTCAGGAACGCGGCCAGCAGGGCCTCGCCGATCTCGCGGGCCGTGCTGAACTCGGGCGCATCGGTGGAGCCCGTCCAGACCTTCTCGTAGCCGCGTCCACGGAAGTCGAAGTACACCTGGGACTTCCGGCCCACCAGGAAGGCGTGGATCTCCTTGCCCTCCGAACGGAGCGTCTCGAAGAGCCCTTCCGCCTGCTTGAGCGCGCTGGCCGAGTACGACCCTGCGAGACCGCGGTCGGAGGTCATCACCAGGACGGCGGCCCGGCGGACCTGCCCGTGCTCGGTGGTCAGCGGGTGGTCGATTTCAGACTGCGACGATACGGCCGAAACGGCGCGCGTGATCGCGTTGGCGTACGGCAGTGCCGCCGCGACACGTGAGCGCGCCTTGCCGATGCGAGAAGTCGCGATCAGCTCCATCGCCTTGAAGATCTTCCGCGTCGACGTGGTCGAGGCGATCTTCTGGCGGTAGACCCGGATCTGGGCTCCCATTCTTGTCCTTTCCTTCGCCTCCGCTACGGGAAGCGATCAGGCCAGGGTCCTGCGGCCGGGAGGGGCTGGGCCCCTCCCGGCGAGCAGATCCTCTAGCGCTTCTGTCGAACGATCTTTTCCTGCTCGACCGAATCGGCGTCGATCGCTTCGAACTCCTCGTGGCCTGCGCCGAACCCGTCCGCGCCGGCACCGAAGAAGCCCTGCTTGAACCCGGTGATCTGCGTCTTCAGTTCCTCGGCCGTCGAGTCCTCGAGCTTGCCCGTCTGGGCGAGCGTGGTGAGGACCTGCGACTTGTGCCCGAGGTGCTCCAGGAACTCCGTCTCGAAGCGGTTGATGTCCTCGACGGGGACGTCGTCGAGGTACCCGTTGGTGCCTGCCCAGATGGACACGACCTGCTGCTCGACCGGCATCGGCGAGTACTGGCCCTGCTTGAGCAGTTCCATCAGGCGTGCACCGCGGGTCAGCTGCTGGCGTGACGCCGCGTCGAGGTCGGACGCGAACATCGCGAAGGCCTGCATGTCGCGGTACTGCGCGAGGTCCAGCTTCAACGTGCCCGAGACCTTCTTCATCGACTTCACCTGTGCGGCGCCGCCCACGCGGGACACCGACACGCCGACGTCCACGGCGGGACGCTGGTTGGCGTTGAAGAGGTCCGACTGCAGGAAGATCTGCCCGTCGGTGATGGAGATGACGTTGGTCGGGATGTAGGCCGAGACGTCGTTCGCCTTCGTCTCGATGAGGGGCAGGCCCGTCATCGAACCGGCACCGAGCTCGTCGGAGAGCTTGGCGCAACGCTCCAGCAGGCGGGAGTGCAGGTAGAACACGTCGCCCGGGTAGGCCTCGCGTCCCGGCGGGCGCCGGAGCAGCAGGGACACCGCACGGTAGGCCTCGGCCTGCTTCGACAGGTCGTCGAACACGATGAGGACGTGCTTGCCGCCGTACATCCAGTGCTGCCCGATGGCGGAACCGGCGTAGGGGGCCAGGTACTTGAAGCCCGCGGGGTCGGAGGCGGGAGACGCGACGATGGTCGTGTACTCCAGGGCGCCCTTGTCCTCGAGGGTCTGGCGGACGGCGGCGATCGTCGACGCCTTCTGGCCGATGGCCACGTAGATGCAGCGGACCTGCTTGTTCACGTCACCGGAAGCCCAGTTGGCCTTCTGGTTGATGATCGTGTCCACGGCGATCGCGGTCTTGCCGGTCTGCCGGTCGCCGATGATCAGCTGGCGCTGTCCCCGGCCGATCGGAATCATGGCGTCGATGGCCTTGAGGCCGGTCTGCATGGGCTCGTGCACCGACTTGCGCTGCGTGACGCCGGGAGCCTGGGTCTCGAGCGCACGGCGCCCTTCGGCGACGATCTCGCCGAGGTCGTCAATCGGCTGGCCCAGGGGGTCGACGACGCGGCCGAGGAAGGCGTCACCGACGGGGACCGAGAGGATCTCGCCCGTGCGGTGTACTTCCTGGCCTTCTTCGATCCCGTTGTAGTCACCGAGCACCACGACACCGATCTCTCGGGTGTCGAGGTTCTGGGCGAGTCCGAGCGTGCCGTCCTCGAACCGCAGCAGCTCGTTGGCCATGACGGAGGGAAGACCCTCGACACGGGCAATGCCGTCGCTTGCGGTGGTCACGCGGCCGACTTCGACGCGCTCCGCGTTTCCGGGCTCGTAGGACGCCGCAAAGTCGTTCAACGCACTACGGACGTCTTCGGCGTTGATGGTCAATTCGGCCATCTCAGTCCCTGCTCTCCTGTGTTGTGATCACCATGGGATGCGTGGCGACCGGTGTGTGATTCAGTGATTGTGGCGCGGATCGGACAGGGCGCGGACGCCCTATCCCGCCAGCTTGCGGCGAAGTTCGGACAGCCGCGTGATGACGGTCGAATCGACCATCTCGTCTCCCACGCTGACACGGACTCCGCCGATCAGTGTGGGGTCCACGGTGACGTTGACCTTGAGCTCGCGGTCGTACATCGCGTTCAGACCGGACTCCAGCCGTTCGAGCTGGCTTGCCGTCAGCGGACGGGTGACGCTGACATTGGCAATCCAGCGCTGCTGGCGCGCGGCGACCAGTTCGAGGAACCGTTCGACGAGGATCGCGGGCTTCAGCCCGCGCGGGGAACGCACGGCCTGGGCGATGAGGAGCTTACCGGCGGGCCCTGCCTGGGGTACGAGCTTCAGGCCGAGGACCACCTTCGACTCCGGGGTGGCCTGCGCGTCCGAGAGCGCCCTCTGCAGGGCGTGGTTCGACGCGACCACCTGGATGAAGGAGAACAGCTCGTTCTCGAGCCGGTCCAGGCCCTCCACACCGCTGCCCCGCTCGGCCACGGCGATGACCACGGTGGCTGCGAGGGTCTCCAGGGCATCACCGATGTCGCGGGCGTTGGCCCAGCGCTCGCTGACGAGGTCCCTGACCACGGCTGCGGCTTCGGACGACACGCGGCCCGCGATCAGCTGGTCGACGAGCACCGCCTTGTCCTTGCCGGTGCGGGAAGGGTCCGTCAGTGCGCGGCGCAGGCCGGCATTGCTGTCGAGGATCGACAGCACGCCGAACAGCTCCTCCGCGAGGCCGAGGGTCGCGCCCGGCAGGCGGGCCTCCAGCCCTTCACGGACGGTTGCCAGGGACTGGCTCGATACTCCTGCCATTACTTCGCCGCACCTGCGCTCTGTGACGAGGTCTCGAGGTCAGCGAGGAAGCGGTCGATGACGCGGGACGAGCGGGCGTCGTCCGCGAGGGACTCCCCGACGATCCGGCTCGCGAGATCGGTCGCGAGCGTGCCGACCTCGGCGCGGAGCGAGACCACGGCGGCCTGCCGCTCGGCCTCGATCTGCACGTGGGCCTGCTCGGAGATGCGTGCCGACTCCGCGGCCGCCTTCTCCTTCAGGTCCGCGAGGATCTGGGCGCCCTCGGCGCGTGCTTCCTCACGGATGCGGTTGGCCTCGGTGCGGGCGTCCACGAGCTGCTGCTTGTACTCCTCCAGCGCCGCGTTGGCCTCCGCCTGTGCGGCTTCCGCCTTGGCGATGCCGCCCTCGATGGCGGCCGTCCGTTGTTCGAACGTCTTCTCGAATGCCGGCATGACGTACTTGATGACGATGAACATCAGCACGGCGAAGCCGGCCAGTGTCACGAGGAACTCCCACCAGTTCGGTGCGAGCGGGCTCGTGCCCTCCTCCGCCGCCATAATCGCTGCGTTAAGCATTTTTCACCCGTCTTTCTTCAGCTGGTCTTCGGTCGGTCAGGGCGGCCTTGTCAGGCGCCGATGACGAAGGCGAAGACGAGACCCAGGATCGCGAGGGCTTCGGTCAGCGCGAGGCCGAGGAAGGCGATGGGCTGGAGAACACGCTGTGCCTCGGGCTGGCGAGCCACGCCATTGATGTAGGCCGCGAAGACGAGACCGACGCCGATACCACCGCCGATTGCGGAGAGACCGTATCCAACGAGGTTGAGGCTACCCTGTACTTCCATTGTGTTCCTTTCAAGATGCCGCCTTGGTGCGACAGGTTGTTTGGGATCATCCCCGACGGGGAAGACTTGTGTGAATCAGTGGGCGTCGGCGTGCAGTGCGCCTTCGATGTAGATCGCGGCGAGCAGCGTGAAGACGTAGGCCTGCAGGATCATGATCAGTACCTCGAGCATGTACATCGCCACGGCGCCGACCAGGACCAGGACGCTGGTGCCCTGCAGCAGGATGTTGCCCGTCATGACCATGTACTCGATCGCGGATCCGGCGAGGGTCACGATGAGGTGCCCGGCGAGCATCGTCGCGAAGAGCCGCAGCGAGTGGGTGACCGGCCGGACGATGAAGTTCGAGATGATCTCGATCGGCACGACGATCGGCAGGATGTACCAGGGCACACCCGACGGCACGACGGCGAGCTTGAAGTAGCGCAGGCCGTGCTTCTGGACGCCGATGCCGACCCAGAGGACGTAGAAGATCGCCGCGATGGCGTAGGCACTGCCCGGGTGCGAGAAGGAGGGCAGCTGCAGGAACGGGATGGCCCCGAAGATGTTGTTCACCAGCACGAAGAAGAACGCGGTGAACAGCCAGGGGACGTACCGCATGAAGTCCCTGCCGCCGATGATGTCCTTGCCGATGGAGTTGCGTACGAAGCCGTACGCGGACTCACCGAGGAACTGCACCTTGCCGGGAACCATCTGCTGGCGCCGCGACGCGATCAGGAAGAAGGCGGCGATGATGATCACGGACAGGATGACCATGAGCATCTGCTTGCCGAAGCCGGGATCGAACCAGACTCCGTAGGCGTCACCCCAGGGGAGGATGTCCCGGTAGTGGGTGTCCTCGATCGTCGGGGCTACGAATCCCTCTTCGGTAGTTGCGGCCGGGAGCGCAAGCGCGATCAACGCGTTTCCTCTCTGCAGTGTCCATCGTTGGGCAAGATCTGTTCGGCCGCAGCGTGACTGGTCCGACTCATGAAGTTCTGGGGATTCACTCCGGTTCATCCTCGGCACCGGACGTCGGCCGGTCTCCGCGCTGCGGATCCGGCGTGTGGTCCTGGGTGAGGTTGTGCATGTGGGAGAGGTAGAAACCCCCTGCTGCACCTAAGAACGCTCCCGCCAGCACCAACCAGCGCGTGTCGAGGAGATTATCCAGCCCCCAGCCTATCAAACTCCATACCGCGATCCCGCCAATCATGTAGCTCAGGACCGCGATGCCGGCGTTGTAGCCGCCGTTGGAAAACCGCGCCTCATCCGGCGTCGGGGTGTCTCCGGAGGAGTGGTCCGGACCCGGGGAGGTGCCGCTCACGTCAGGGTCCTTCCGGCCGTGGGGGTGCGGGGGAACCCGCGGTCGCCCCGGGCGCGTCGCCGTAGAGGGGCGTGCGGAGCCGCGAGAACGCGAGGACCTCCGCGACCTGCCACACGAGGACGGTCGCGAGGGCGCCCCAGAAGAACCAGGTCCGGTCCAGCCAGTCCGGCGTCCCGAACAGGAACAGGACGGCGGCGAACCCGACGACCTTGATGGCGTAGGTGACGGCGAACAGTCCGAGTGCCCCGGAGGGGTTGGTCCTGCCGGTGAAGTGGCCGATCAGCAGGCTCACGCCGAAGAACACCATGACCAGGGCCGCGCCGAACAGGACGCTGAGGCCGGCGGCGGGTGAGGCCGCGAGCAGCGCGACGGCCGCGAGCAGGACGGCGGTCGCCGCTCCCCCGGCGGCACTCCGTCCGAGGATGCCCAGCCAGGGACTCTCGGTGGGCCCCGATGCCGGGGGGAACGACGCGTGGTCGGCTCCGGTGGCCGGGTGCTCCGGTCGTGGCACGTGCTGTCCGCTCTGTCGGCTGCGCCGTCGGCGCCCTGCTGGTCCCCCGGTCGACGGCGTCGTCAGGTCGGGAGCCGGATCGGCGGGCCCCACCCACCGCGCCCGGCGCCTGAAATTCTACCTCACGGGGCGCTCCGGTCCGGCGTCGACCGCGGCTCGACGACGTGCGAGTGCACGGAAGATCCGCGGGGAGTAGAGGTACAGCGCGACCACGGCGGCGGCGAAGAGCGAGGCGGACACCGCGAGGGGCGCCGGCGCGGTGGCGAGCACGAAGCCCGCGGCGCCGGTGAGCGCGGAGAGGACACTGACGAGGAGCGCGACCTGGACATGGGTGAGCCCGGTGTCGGTGAGCCTCTGGTACACGTGCTGGCGATGCGCGAGGGCCAGCCGCTCCCCGCGCCGGGCCCGGCGCAGGACCGTGGTGAACGTGTCCGCCAGGTAGATGAGCACCGGCGAGAGGAGGTATTCGAGGTAGACGCCCGCGAGCAGTCCCGTGACGGCGATGGCCGCGATCGACGCCCCGAGCAGGTAGCTGCCGACGTCGCCCAGGAACACGAAGCCCCGGCCGAGGTTCCAGGGCAGGAACCCCGCGAAGGCCGCGGCGACCACGAGCCCCGCGACCGTCAGCCACAGCTGGTCGCTGAGGACCCCCGCCCACGCGTAGAAGAGTCCCACGACCACCCCGTGCAGGCCGGAGATGCCGTTGATGCCGTCCATGAAGTTGGCGGCGTTGATGTACGTGGCCACGGCGACCGCCCCGACGGGGACCCACCAGTAGCTGCTGTCCTCGATGGTCGTCGCGAGGACAGCCGTGCCGAGCACGCCGATCATGAGTTGCGCGGCGATGCGCACCCGGATGGACAGGCCGCGGAAGTCCTCGATCCACCCGAGGGTCGCGGCCGCTCCCACCATGCCGATGACCACGAGGATGAGCGAGCGGTCGACGGCGACGAGGCCGATGGCGAGGGAGACGGCGAGGGCGACGAGGATCGCGGCCGCGACGGCCATCCCCATGCCCCGGATCACGACGGTGGTGTGCGAGGAGCGGCTGTTCGGGATGTCGACCACGCCCCACCGCTTCAGCAGCGGCTTCACGACGAGGGGCAGTGCGAGGGACAGGCCCAGGGCGACGAGCCCCACGACCACCAGCTGCGCGGTCATGTCGCGGGTCCGACCGTGCGGGCGGTCGACGGCGCCGCGACGTCGTCCGGGAGGACGTCGAGCTGGCCCCGCCCGAAGCCACCCTCGGTCTTCCAGCGCTGCAGGTTCAGCTTGCCCGGGTGCAGCGGGGCCACCGACGTGTGGGAGATCTTCGGGTGGAGCGGACGGGAATCGTTCTCGCCCACGCCGATCAGGTCCTCGTGCATCTTCTCCCCCGGCCGGAGGCCCGTGAAGACGATGTCGATGTCCTTGCCGGACATCGCGATCATGCGCTGGGCGACATCGAGGATCTTGACGGCCTCGCCCATGTCGAGGATGAGCACCTCCCCGCCGCTGCCGATCGCGCCCGCCTGGACGACGAGCTGGCAGGCCTCGGGGATGGTCATGAAGAAGCGCGTCACCTCGGGGTCGGTCACCGTGATGGGGCCTCCGTTGCGGATCTGCTCGGTGAACAGCGGCAGCATGGAGCCGCGGCTGCCGATCACGTTGCCGAAGCGCACCGACACGTAGCGCCGGCCCGTGGCCTCCGCGTGCCAGGAGGTGAGCTTCTCGGCGACGCGCTTGGAGTGCCCGAGGACGCTCGTGGGGTCGGCCGCCTTGTCCGTGGAGATGTTGACGAAATGGGTCACGCCGACGGCGGCGGCGGCCCGGAGGACGTTGAGCGACCCCTGGACGTTGGTCTTCCAGGCCTCTTCCGGGTACTGCTCGAGCAGCGACACGTGCTTGAGGGCGGCCGCGTGGAAGACGACCTCGGGCCTGCGGTCCTCGAAGATGTCCAGCAGGGCGTCGGCGTCCCGGATGTCCGCGAGGACGGTGTCGCGACCGGTCAGCAGGCCCCGCCCAGTGAGGGAGATCTGCGTGGACTGCAGGCCGGTCTCGTCGCGGTCGAGCATGATGAGCTCCGACGGGGCGAAGGTCGCCAGCTGGCGGCACAGTTCGGAGCCGATCGACCCGCCGGCCCCCGTCACGAGCACGCGCTTGCCGGCGACGTACCCGGCGACCTCGTCCGGGTGGATGTCCACCGGACGGCGGCCGATGAGGTCCTCGACGGCGACCTCGCGGAAGTCCGCGATGCCGGCGCCGGCGGCGCCGAGCATGTCCCGCAGCGGGGGCAGGACGAGCACCCTGATGCCGAGCCCGGCCACGAGGTCGGACACCCGGCGTACCTGGGCGGCCTCCACCTCGGAGAACGCGATGACCAGGACCGAGGCCTGCGTCCTCGCGACGATGTCCCGCAGGTCGTCGACCCGCCCGAGGACCGGCACGGTGGAGAGCCGCAGGTGCTTCTTGGCCGGATCGTCGTCGATCAGGCCGACCGGGAAGTAGGGCGAGCCGGGGTCCTGCATCATGCGGCCCACGAGCGAGTTGCCGAGGAACCCCGCACCGTAGATCAGGGTGCGCTGTGCGTCCTCGCCGGGCTTCGCCTTGCTCTCCACGTACATGCGCTTGAGGTAGCGGGTGGCGGCGAGGAACATGCACGCGAACGGGAACGCGATGACGCCGATGCTGCGCGGGACCTCGATGACCGTGAAGAACGCGACGCTGACGAGCACCAGGATGACGGCGACGAGCACCGCGACGATGACGAGCAGCTTCGCCTCGTGGAAGCTCCCGAAGCTGTACCTCCCCCGGTACAGCGCGAAGCTGAGTCCCACCACCAGCTGGGAGACGACGGCCACCGCGCAGAACACGGCGATGCCGGGGACGTTGATCTCCTTGACGAGGAGTTCGTAGCGCAGGATCAGCGCGAGCAGGATGGCCACGATCCAGGCCGCGGCGTCGAGCAGGTACTGCGACCACAGCCAGATGGCCGGTTTGTCGCCGGAGGAGGCCACGGCCGTCGAGCCGGATGTCCGGGGGGAGGCCCGGCCTTCGTTGAGTCCCATGATTCCTAACGGTGTCATGCATTCGTTCCACCGCGAACCGGGCGCGCGGCGGCCCGGGAGCGCCCGTCACCCGTGGTGTCGGGACCCGTCCGGCAGGGGCTGGAACACGGTGTAATAGACTGCTGGTACCCCAGAATACTAACCGCCCCGCCTGTGCCAGGACCGTTGCACACCGTCATGGCGCGGCCCGGAAGGAACAGGTTGCACGTCCCCGACGCCGGCTCGCCCCGCGTGTTCCTCGTGATCACGACGTTCAACCGGGCGGCCCTCCTGCGGGAGCTCCTCGCGTCGATCGCGTCCCTCGAACCGGCACCCGCCGCCGTCGTCGTGGTCGACAACGCCAGCACCGACGCCACCGGCGAGGTCCTCGCCGGCACCCGCCTCCCGGTACCCCTGCTCGTGGAGCGGCTGCCCGTGAACGCGGGCGGCTCGGGCGGGTTCGCGGCCGGCGTCGCACGTGCCCTCGCCGAAGGAGCCGACTGGGTGTGGCTGATGGACGACGACGTCGTCGTCCTCCCCGACGCCCTCGCGTCCTTCGGCCCCTGGATGGGCCGGTACTCGTGCATCCACGGCCGCCGCTACGACGCCGCGGGACGGCCCTTCTTCTGGCAGCACGTGCTCGACGAGTTCACCGGCGTCCACCTGCCGGTCCGGGGCGACGTCTTCGCCGCGTCACCGGTCTTCCACACCAATGTCGCGTGCTTCGAGGGCATGCTCGTCGCGGCGGACGTTGTCCGTGAGATCGGCCTGCCCGACGCCCGGTTCTTCCTCAACGGCGACGACCTCACGTACGGGTGGCTCGTCTCGCAGCGGTACCCCGTGGCGTACATCGACGCCTTCGTGCTCCGGAAGACGCGCGCGCAGCGGCAGGTGGACCTCGGCGTCCGCCACCTGAACGAGTCGAGCGACCTGTCCCGCTTCTGCGGGATGCGCAACCGCGGCCACCTCGCGCGGTACCTCCAGCTCCACGGGCGCTACCACCGGGTGGGCTTCGCCCTCGGCACGCTCCTGTCCGCCGCGAAGGAGCTCGTCCGCCTGGTCGCCGTCGAGCGCTCCGTCTCCGGTGCCTCCCAGGTGTGGCGCGGGTGGAGGGCTGCCCGGGTGATCCTGCACGATCCCCACTGGCGGCCCGAGCCGCCCCTGCGGGAACCGGTCGGGCAGACGGGCGGCTCCTGATGCGCTGGCTGGTGCTCGGGGGTTCCGGTTTCGTCGGCTCCGCGGTGCTGCACGCCCTGCACGCGGCCGGCATCGATGCGCACGCCCTGCCCGCGCCGCGGCTCGCGACGGCCGCCGACACACCCGCGGCACTCCTCGCCGCCGCGGCCGCCACGGACACCACCGGGCTGGAGACCGCGATGGCGGGATGCGACGTCGTCGTGAACGCGGCAGGCCTCGCCACCCCGTCCGCGACCGGCGGCGCGGACCTGCTCGGCGCCAACGCGCTGCTGCCCGCCGTCGCCGCGCGCGCCGCGTCCGCGGCCGGGGTCCGCCGCCTCGTCCACCTCAGCAGCGCGGCCGTGCAGGGCCGGACCCCGGTGCTCGACGAGACCGGGACCGTGCGCCCCTTCTCGGCGTACTCCCGCAGCAAAGCACTCGGCGAGCAGGCCCTGGAGCTCGCGGCGGCGCGAGAGGACTCCCTGGCCGTCGTGACGGTGCGGGCCACTTCGGTGCAGGGCGGAGGGCGTCCGACGACGGCGGCCCTGGCGCGCCTGGCCCGCTCGCCGCTCGCGTCCGTCGCGTCCCCCGGGACCGCGCCATCGCCGATCACCTCCGTCGGCTCCCTCGCGGAGCTGGTCCTGGCGCTCGGTCGTCACCGCGGGGCTCTTCCGCCGCGGGTGCTGCAGCCCTGGGAGGGCCTCACGGTGCGCACCGTCCTCGAGGCCGCGGGCGGGAGACCCCGGGTGCTGCCGGCACCGCTGTGCCGCGCCGTGGTCCGTGCCGGCTATCTGGTCTCGTCCCTGGTGCGCGGACGCCTCGACGGGCACGTGCGGCGCGTCGAACTCATGTGGTTCGGCCAGGACCAGGTGCCCGGCTGGGCCGCGGACCAGGGCCTGGTCCCCGCGCCCAGGGTCCGCGAGGTCCTCGCCGGCGCCGCGACGCCCGGTGCCGGCGGGCGCTGAGCCGGACCCCCTCGGGCCGTGAGCTACGCCCCGGCGGCCGGTGCGTCCGGTGCGGCGCCTGCGGCCGGTCCGGCACCGTCGATCCCGACGACGCCCGGCACCACGTCCCGCAGCTGCTCGAGCGACACCGTGCCCTGCCGGACCACGCGCAGCGCCTCCCCCGTCGTGTCGACGATGGTGGACCCCGTACCGCCGCCGTCGGGGCGCGGACCGGCGTCGAGGTAGACGGCCACCGACTCCGCGAGCTGCTCGGCGGCCTCCGCCGCCGTCGTCGCGGCCGGGTGGCCCGTCCGGTTCGCGGAGGACACGGCGAGCGGTCCCGTGAGCATCAGCAGCTCGAGGGCGACGTCGTCGTCGGGCATCCGGAGCGCGACGGTGCCGAGGGTGTCGCCGAGGTCCCAGGTGAGGGACGGCTGGGCCAGGCAGATGAGGGTGAGGCCGCCGGGCCAGAACGCCTTGGCGAGGCGGCGGGCGTCGGGGTGGACGTCGGTCGCCAGGCCGTCGAGGGTCTCGATCCGCGGTATGAGGACCGGCGGTGGCATGTTCCGTCCGCGTCCCTTGGAGGCGAGCATGGTGGCCACGGCCTGCGGCGAGAAGGCGTCCGCGCCGATGCCGTAGACGGTGTCGGTGGGCAGGACGATGCACTGCTTGAGCGATACCGCCCGCTGTGCGGCGGCCAGCCCTTCGCTGCGCTGGGCGGGATCGGAACAGTCGTAGCTCGTTGTCACCCGATCATCCTTCCACTGCTACCCGCGCCCGCGCACATCGGCGACGGTCCCCGCCCGGAGCGTGGACTCAGGACGGCGGCGGCGGCCCGAAGCCCGTCCCGCGGAGGCCGGCGGAGTAGGCGGCGAACCAGGAACGCAGGCCCCGGAGGTCGCGCTGCGTGAGGAAGTAGTAGGGGAAACCGATGACGTCCGCCCCGAACCACCGGAGGTTGCGGTACTTGCGGGCGAGGTAGGCCCGGTTCCGGAAGTAGGAGAAGCGCTTGAAGTCGCCGTCGGGGATCACCGGGGTGATGAAGCCGCCGAAGATCGGCTTCATCTCCGACCAGGTGGCCGGGTGCCGCACCGCGACCGTGGCGAGTGTGCCGTACTTCAGGCCGGCCTTCCGCACGCGGGCCAGGAAGTCCACCTCGTCGCCGCGGATGAAGAACTTCATGTCCGGCAGGCCGATCTTCGGGAACACGTCCGCGCGGACCAGGGCGCCGTTGAAGAAGTGCACCATGCCCGGCAGGTAGCCCCTGGCCTCGAGTGCGGCGCGGTCGTTCGTCAGCAGCCCGTTGATGCGGAAGTTGAAGGACAGGCGTGAGGGGTCCGACGTCGCCGCGACGAGCGGGCTCACGATGTCGAGCCCGTGCTCGTCCGCGGCCTTCAGCAGTTCGGCGAGGCAGCGCCCGTCCTCGGGGTGGCCGTCGTCGTCCATGAGCCAGATCCACTCGGCGCCGCTCGCGATGGCCGCGAGGATGGCGAAGGCGAAACCGCCCGCTCCCCCGAGGTTGGCTTCCGAGCGCAGGTGGTGGATGGTGCTTCCGGCCGCCGTGGCGGCGTCGACGACGTCGGTCGCGGGCGTCGAGCCCGAGTCCACGAGGGCCACGGTGCCGATCGGCGCGGTCTGCGCCGCGAGAGACCGCAGGAGCTGCGCCAGCTCCTCGTGCCGGTCGTAGGTGACCGCCGCGACGGCGACCAGGGGACGCGGGCCGCTGCCCGGCCGGCCGGGTGGGGTGTGCTCGGTCATCGGTGTGCCTCTCGGGGATCGGGGGCGGGGGTGCCGGCGGTCAGGACGGCACTCGTGGCACGGTCACGGCCGCTGAGGTCCTGGTGGGTGGTGACGGCGGTCCAGGCGCCCGTCCGCTCGAGGAGGGTGGCGACCCACGGGGCCTGCACCTCCGCGTGCTCCATCACGAAGTACCCGCCGGGCCTCAGCAGGCGGGCCGCGGAGGCCGCAGCAGCCCGCGGGACCTCCATGCCGTCCGCTCCCCCGCCGTACAGCGCCATCCGCGGATCGTGCGCCGCGACCTCCGGCTCGTGGGGGACGGCCTCCGCGGGGATGTAGGGCGGATTGGAGACCACGATGTCGAACGTCGCGTCGTGCTCCGGGAGAGCCGTCGCGAGGTCGCCCCGGACGAGCTGCACGCCGTAGCGCGCGAGGTTCGGTCCCGCCCACGCGAGGGCGAGGTCGCTGAGCTCGACGGCGTAGACCTCCGCGCCGGGCACCTCGTCGGCGACGGCGGCGGCGATCGCACCGGACCCCGTGCCGAGGTCGACGATCCGCGGCGCGGCGAGGCCCGCCGCACGGTCGATCACGAGTTGCGCGACGGTCTCGGTCTCCGGCCTCGGGATGAAGACACCGGGTCCCACCGACAGTTCGATGCGGCGGAAGTACGCCACGCCGGTCAGGTGCTGCAGCGGCACGCGCCGCGCCCGCTCGTCGACGAGGGCCTGGAAGCCCTCCGGGACCGCCGACCCCATCAGCGCCAGGGCCCGCAGCCGTCCGCGGGAGACCCCCAGCAGGTGGGCCGCCAGCAGCTCGGCGTCGACCCGCGGACTGGGAACGCCCGCCGCGCGGAGCTGCCGTTCGGCCGCCCGCAGCGCTTCCTCCACGGCTACTCGTCCGCGCCGATGGCGTCCAGGCGGGCCTGCTCGTCCATCTCGATGGCCGACTGCACCACCGGCTCGAGATCGCCGTTCATCACCGCGTCCAGGTTGTAGGCCTTGTAGCCGGTCCGGTGGTCGGCCACCCGGTTCTCCGGGTAGTTGTACGTGCGGATGCGCTCCGACCGGTCCATGGTGCGGATCTGCGACTTCCGGATGTCGGAGTTCGCGGCGTCGATCTTCTCCTGCTCGTGGGCGAGGATGCGCGAGCGGAGCACGCGCATCGCCGCTTCACGGTTCTGCAGCTGGGACTTCTCGTTCTGCATGGCGACGACGATCCCCGTGGGCAGGTGCGTGATCCGCACCGCCGAGTCGGTCGTGTTCACGGACTGGCCGCCCGGCCCCGAGGAGCGGTAGACGTCGATCTTGAGGTCGTTCTGGCTGATCTCGACCTCCTCGGGCTCGTCCACCTCGGGCAGCACGAGCACGCCGGCGGCCGACGTGTGGATGCGGCCCTGCGACTCGGTGACGGGTACGCGCTGGACGCGGTGCACCCCGCCCTCGAACTTGAGGCGCGCGTAGACGCCCTCCGCGGGGTCGTTCGAGGACCCCTTGATGGCCATCTGCACGTCCTTGTACCCGCCGAGGTCCGACTCGTTCGCGGAGATCAGCTCGGTCTTCCAGCCGCGGGACTCCGCGTAGCGCGTGTACATGCGCAGGAGATCGCCCGCGAACAGCGCGGCCTCGTCGCCGCCCTCGCCGCCCTTGACCTCGATGATGACGTTGCGGCCGTCGTTCGGGTCGCGCGGGATGAGGAGCCGGCGCAGCTTCTCCTGCGCCGTCGCGAGCTGCTCCTCGAGGACGGGCACCTCGGCCGCGAACTCGGGATCCTCGGACGCCATCCCCCGGGCGGCCTCGAGGTCGTCCTCGAGTGCCCTCCAGCGGTTGTGCGCGTCGACGATGCGCCCCAGCTCCGCGTACCGGCGGCCGAGCCTGCGGGCCAGCGCCTGGTCGGCGTGGACGGCGGGGTCGGCGAGCTGGTCCTGCAGCTCGGAGTGTTCGTCGAGCAGTCCCTGGATGGACTCAAACATCGGAAGTACCTCTTTCGGCTTGTGCAGCCAGTCTACGAAGGTCGAGAAGGCAGAAATGACCACCCTGCAGTGCGTTCACCGGTCGTTCCTGCCCTCTCGACGGAGCAGGCCGGTTAACGGACACAGCCGTCCGGGGTGTACCGGCCAGAATATGGCGGGCGCACCCCGGACGGCTGTCCGCTGCTAGTCGGAGTCCTTGGAGCCCAGCGTGGTCTTCTGGACCTGCATGAGGAACTCGACGTTGGACTGCGTCTCCCGGATCTTGTTGGTGAGCAGCTCCAGGGCCTGCTGGGTCTCGAGACCCGACAGCACGCGGCGCAGCTTCCACATGATCTTGACCTCGTCCGGCGAGAGCAGGTTCTCCTCGCGACGCGTGCCGGAGGCGTTGACGTCGACGGCGGGGAAGATGCGCTTGTCGGCGAGGTTCCGCGAGAGGCGGAGCTCCATGTTGCCGGTGCCCTTGAACTCCTCGAAGATGACCTCGTCCATCTTGGACCCGGTCTCCACGAGGGCGGTCGCGAGGATGGTGAGCGAGCCACCGTTCTCGATGTTGCGGGCGGCACCGAAGAAACGCTTCGGCGGGTACAGCGCCGCGGAGTCGACGCCACCGGAGAGGATACGGCCCGACGCCGGAGCGGCCAGGTTGTACGCGCGGCCGAGGCGGGTCATGGAGTCGAGGAGCACGACGACGTCCATGCCCATCTCCACGAGGCGCTTGGCGCGCTCGATGGAGAGTTCGGCAACCGTGGTGTGGTCGTCGGCCGGGCGGTCGAACGTCGAGGCGATGACCTCGCCCTTGACCGTCCGCTGCATGTCCGTGACTTCCTCGGGACGCTCGTCGACCAGGACCATCATGAGGTGGACCTCAGGATTGTTGATCGTGATGGCGTTGGCGATCGCCTGCAGGATCAGGGTCTTGCCGGCCTTGGGCGGCGACACGATCAGGCCACGCTGGCCCTTGCCGATCGGGGCCACGAGGTCGATCACGCGTGGGCCGATCTTCTTCGGGTCCGTCTCGAGGCGCAGGCGGTCCGACGGGTACAGCGGCACGAGCTTCGCGAACTCGACGCGATCCTTCAGCTCCTCGGCGGGCTTGCCGTTGATGGAGGTGACACGGACCAGCGCGTTGAACTTCTGGCGGGTGCTGGCCTGGGTCTCGCCCTCGCGGGGCGCACGGATGGCACCGACGACTGCGTCGCCCTTGCGCAGGTTGTGCTTCTTGACCTGGGCGAGCGAGACGTAGACGTCGTTCGGGCCCGGCAGGTAGCCGGAGGTCCGCACGAAGGCGTAGTTCTCGAGGACGTCCAGGATGCCGGCGACGGGCAGCAGGACGTCGTCGTCCGTGACCTCGACGTCGTCGACCTCGGGGTTCTGGTTGCGGCCCCGACGGCGGTCGTTGCGCTCGTTACGGTCGCGGAAACGGCTGTTGCGGTCCTCGGGACCGTTGCCCCCGTTGCGGTTCGCACGGTTGCGGCGGTTGCGCCCGCGGCCCTCGTCCTCGTTGGAGTTGTTGCCGCGGTTGTCGCTGCGCTCGTTGCCGTTGCGGCCGCCGTCGTTCTGGCCGTCGTTGTTCGACTGGCCGTTCGACGGGCTGTTGAACTGGTTGCCCGACTGGTTGCCGGAGCCGTTGCCCGAGCGGTCGTCGTCGCGCCCGTTGCGGGAACGGCTGCGTCGCTCGCCGCGGTCGCTGCGCGCGTCGCCCTGCCCGGACGCGGCGTCGGCCTGCGCCTCGCCCTGCCCGGCGTCCCGGGACTCGCCCTGTGCACCGTTGGAGGACTCGGTGGAGCCCGACGGGGCGTCCGAGCGGTCCTCGCCGCGGCGGTTGCGGCGGTTGCGCTGGCTGCGGCCGCCGTTCTCGCGGTCACCGTTCTCACGGTCGCCACGATCCTGCTGCTCGGAGCCCGAGGCGTCCTCGGCACCGTCGCGCGACGGCGCCTCGACGGAGGCGGTCTCGGCCGCCGGCGCGGAGACGACGCCGTCGCTGCCGGCGCGGCGGTTGCGGTTGCGCGTGCGGGGCTGGCGTTCGGCGGGGGCGGACTGCGCGTCCTGGCCCCGGTCGTCCGCTCCGGCCTGGACGCTCTCGGCGACCGGTCGCTCTGCCTCGGCGCTGCGCTCGGTGCGGACGCTGGGGGCCTGCTGCCGGTCGGCGACCGCGCCGCCGCGCTGGTGGTCGGAGATCGCGGAGACGAGATCGCTCTTGCGCATCCTCGATCCACCGGTGATGCCGAGCTGGCCGGCCAGGGCCTGCAGCTGCGCGAGCTTCAGGCCGGCGAGCCCGCTGCTCTTGGAAGTTGTTGCGCCGGTTGCTTCAGCGTCTTGGGTGGCCACACCTGGTAACAGGTCAGTGGTGTCAGTCACGAAGGATCCTTCCCCCTCGTCGGGCGGCCACGTGATCAGTGGTCCGCGGTGGTTTGCCCCGTGCCGCATATGAAGCAGGCGGGAGATCAGCCGAACCGGAGATGATCCGGCAGGCCTGGGTGATACTGGGAGCCAGAGAATGTCCCTGCGCGGAGGAGAAGTCCATACGCTCGGGGATAGGGTCGGAGGCTACACCGTCAGGATGTGCTGCTGCTGATGGGACCTGCAGTGTTGCGGCGGTCCAGAGAGGACGGCCGACTCAACAGAAGCACACGACACATCTCGACACGAACTTTCGAGACGCACAGCAGGTCGGCCTGAAAGCCGCACTACCCGTGGTGCCTTCCTATTTTAGCACCTTCCTGCTCCACGGCCAGACGGAGCACCCGCCAAGCGCCCGGCGTGTCGCCCGCGCCGATCAGGCGATGCAGCGCCTCCTCGGCGGCGTCGGCGCCGGCTCCTCCGACGGCGAGGGTCAGCACGCTGGGCCCCGCCCCGGAGATGGTGCTGGCGAACCCGGCGGCCCGCAGTCCGCGCAGCAGGGTGGCGCTCGGGAGCATGGCCGGCGCGCGGAAGTCCTGGTGGATCGAATCCTGCGTGGCGGGGAACAGCAGGGACGGATCGGTGCCGAGCGCGTGCACCATGAGGGCCGCCCGGCCCGCGTTGGCAGCGGCACTGGCGTGGGACACGGACGCCGGCAGCAGCGCCCGGGCGCTCTCGGTGGACAGCGCGAGGTCGGGCACCGCGAGGATCGGGACGACATCCGGGTGCACCTCCACGCGCGTGCTGTGGAACGCTCGCCCGCTCTCCCAGGAGATCGCGAGGGCACCCATGAGCGCGGGGGCCACGTTGTCCGGGTGTCCCTCGATCGAGGCCGCCCACTGCAGGAGGTGCGCGGCGTCCATCCGCTCGTCGGCCGGCAGCAGCGCGTTGCCGGCGAGGACTCCCGCGACGATCGCGGACGCGGAGGACCCGAGTCCCCTGCCGTGCGGGATCACGTTCACGGTGTCGAGTTCGAGCCCCGGAGCGCGTCGTCCGGCCCGGTGGAGGGTGCTGATCAGCGAGCGTGCGACGAGGTGGCGCGCGTCGAGCGGCAGCTCACCGGCCCCCTCTCCGGTGGGACGGACGGTCGTCGAACCCGACGTCGTCGTGCGCACACGCACGGCGTCGTGGAGGGAGAGCGCGAGTCCGAGCGCGTCGAAGCCCGGCCCGAGGTTCGCACTCGTGGCGGGGACGCTGACCTCGACGTCCTGACCGGCGTCGACGGCCGGGAGGTCGAGCAGGTCCTCCGGCAGGGGTGCCGCATGCAGCATGTCAGTCCTCGAGTCCCAGCGCGGCGGCGACGCTCACGACGTCGAACTCCACCTTGGTCGGCTCGACGTCGGCCCCGTCCGCGGTGCGCAGCGCCCACTGGGGGTCCTTGAGGCCGTGGCCGGTGACCGTGATGACGATCGTCTTGCCCGTCGGGACGAGGCCCTCGGCGTGCTTCTTCAGCAGCCCCGCGACACCCGCGGCGGACGCGGGCTCCACGAAGACACCCTCGCGGGAGGACAGCCAGCGGTGGGCGTCGAGGATCTCGTCGTCGGTCACGGCCTCGATGAGCCCGCCGGACTCGTCGCGCGCGGCCACCGCGAAGTCCCACGACGCCGGGTTGCCGATGCGGATGGCGGTCGCGATGGTGTCCGGCTCGGTGATCGGGTGGCCCTTGACGAGCGGCGAGGCGCCCTCCGCCTGGAAGCCCCACATGATCGGGGTGCGCGTCGCGACGGCCGGGAGCACCCCGTGGTACATGGAGTCGTAGGGTGCGGCGTACTCCTTGTAGCCCTTCCAGTACGCGCTGATGTTGCCGGCGTTGCCCACCGGCATGAGGTGGTAGTCCGGGGCGTCGCCGAGGGTGTCGACGACCTCGAAGGCCGCCGTCTTCTGTCCCTCGAGGCGGGCCGGGTTCACGGAGTTCACGAGGAACACCGGGTATGCCTCCGCGAGCTTCCGGGCCACGTCGAGGCAGTTGTCGAAGTTGCCGTTGACCTGCAGCAGTTCCGCGCCGTGGGCGATGGCCTGGCTCAGCTTGCCCATCGAGATCTTGCCGTCCGGCACGAGCACGGCGCACGTGATCCCGGCCTGCGTGGCGTAGGCGGCGGCCGAGGCGGACGTGTTGCCCGTGGAGGCGCACACCACGGCCTTCGCTCCGGCGGCGACGGCCGCGGTCATCGCCATGGTCATGCCACGGTCCTTGAAGGATCCCGTGGGATTCATGCCCTCGACCTTGAGGTAGACGGTGGAACCCGTCAGTTCGCTCAAATGCCGGGCGTGCACGAGCGGCGTGCCGCCCTCGCCGAGGGTGATGACCTCGGTGGAGTCGGTGACAGGCAGGCGTTCGGCGTATTCGCGGATGACTCCGCGCCACTGGTGGGCCACTTAGATTCCCTCTACTCGGAGCACGGATGAGACGGCGGTGATGACATCGAGCGCGGCGACCTGTTCGACGGTCGCGGCGAGGGACGCCTCGGGCGCACGGTGCGTGACGATGCGCAGTTCGGCGGTGGTGCCGCCGTCGGGCCCGCCCTGGTGGATGCGCTGGCGCATGGTCTCGATGGAGACGCCGTTCTCCGCGAAGATCTGGGCGATCCGGGCGAGGACACCCGGCTGGTCCGCGACCTCGAGGCCGATGCAGTAGCTCGTGCGGACGGTGTCGATACTCAGGGGCGGGACGTGCCCGGTGGTGGTCTCCGTGCGGCCCGGGCCGCCGAGCACCATGCGGCGCGCGGCGCTGATGACGTCGCCCAGCACGGCGGACGCCGTGGGCGTGCCGCCGGCGCCCTGACCGTAGAACATCAGTTCCCCGGCGTTCTCCGCCTCGATGAAGACGGCGTTGAACGCGCCGTGGACGGCGGCCAGCGGGTGGGTGCGCGGCAGGAGCGTCGGGTGGACGCGGACGCCGACCCCGGCGGCACCGGCCTCGTCGGTGAGGATCTCGGCGATGGCCAGCAGCTTGATGACGTAGCCGTCCTCCGCCGCGGCCGCAATGTCGTCGGCCGTGACCGCGGTGATGCCCTCGCAGTGGACGTCCTCGAGGGCGAACCGGGTGTGGAAGGACAGGGAGGCGAGGATCGCGGCCTTCGCTGCGGCGTCGTGGCCCTCGACGTCGGCCGTCGGGTCGGCCTCGGCGTACCCGAGGTCCTGGGCGGCCTTCAGGGCGTCCGCGAAGGAGGCACCCGTGGAGTCCATCTGGTCGAGGATGTAGTTGGTGGTCCCGTTGACGATGCCGAGCACGCGCGTGATGCGGTCACCGGAGAGGCTGTCCCGGATGGGGCGCAGGATCGGGATCGCGCCGGCGACGGCGGCCTCGTAGGACAGCTGGACGCCGGCGGCGTCGGCCTGCTCGTAGAGCTCGGGGCCGTCCTGGGCGAGGAGCGCCTTGTTGCCGCTGACCACCGTGGCCCCGTGCTCGATGGCGCGGAGGATCAGGGACTTGGCCGGCTCGATGCCGCCCATGAGCTCGATGACGATGTCGGCGTCCTCGACGAGCTTCTCGGCGTCGAGCGTCAGGAGACCGGCGGGCAGGTCGACGTCACGCTGCGCGTCGAGGGTGCGGACGGCGACCCCGACGAGTTCGAGGGGGGCTCCGGCGCGGCGCCCGAGGTTCTCCGCGTCCTCGAGCAGGATGCGGGCGACCTGCGAACCGACGTTGCCGCAGCCGAGGAGGGCGACGCGGAGTGGCTGGCGTGAGGGCGTGGCTGGGGTGTTCATACGGTCCGTGGGGCTCCTGGTTCCGGGGCGGGCAAGGCGGGGTCGTGCGTGGCCGGTGGGCGCTGGACGTCCCTGCGGAACAGGTCCTCCTCGGTCTCGCCGCGCACGATCAGCCGGGCACGGCCGTCGGCCACCGCCACGACGGGCGGACGCGTCAGGTAGTTGTAGTTGCTCGAGAGCACCCAGCAGTAGGCTCCGGTGCCCGGGACGGCGAGGAGGTCACCGGCTCCGGTGTCCTCGGGGAGGTAGACGTCCCGCACCACAATGTCACCGCTCTCGCAGTGTTTTCCAACCACGCGGGAGAGCACCGGCTCCGCCTCGGGCGCGCGGGAGGCCAGGACGGCCGAGTAATCCGCGCCGTAGAGCACCGGGCGGGCGTTGTCGCTCATGCCACCGTCCACCGACACATAGCGTCGCGGGTGCGTAACGGAGGCGTCCTGAGGCTCCCCGGACCCGGCCGCGGCGTCCACGCGCACGGTCTTGGTGGTGCCGGCGGTGTACAGCGTGAACGTGGTGGGACCGACGATGGCGCGGCCGGGTTCGATGGAGATCCGGGGGACCTGCAGGCGCAGCTCGCGGCAGGTGGCGCCGACGACGGACGCCATGGCGCGGGCGATCTCCGCCGCGGGCCGCGGTTCGTCCTCCTCGGTGTAGGCGATGCCGTAGCCGCCGCCGAGGTCGAGTTCGGCGAGTTCGACGCCGTGCCGGTCCCGGACCCCCGCGAGGAAGCCGAGCAGTCGCTGTGCCGCCAGTTCGAAACCCTCGGGCTCGAAGATCTGCGACCCGATGTGGCAGTGCACGCCCAGGAGGTTGATGCCGGGGTGGGCGAGGGCGTCCGCGACGGCGCGCGCGGCGGGCGAAGTATCTTCCCCTGCGGCCTGGCCGGGGCCCTGGTCGGTGGTCAGCGACAGACCGAACTTCTGGTCCTCGTGCGCCGTGGCGATGAACTCGTGGGTGGAGGCATGGACGCCCGGCGTCAGGCGGAGCATGACGTTGGCGCGGCGCCCGCGCTGCACGGCCAGGTCCCCGACGAGGGCGACCTCCTGCAGGCTGTCGACGACGATCCGGCCCAGGTCGGCGTCGATGGCGCGCGTGATCTCCGCCGCCGACTTGTTGTTCCCGTGGAGCCCGAGCCGGTGGCCGGGCATGCCTGCACTGAGCGCGACGGCGAGTTCCCCGCCCGAGCAGGTGTCGAGCCCGAGGCCTTCCTCGCGCACCCAGTGGGCCACCTCGGTGCACAGGAAGGACTTGCCGGCGTAGAACACGTCCACTCCCCCGCACAGGTCGCGGAAGGCGTCGTCGAACGCATCACGGAAGGTCGCGGCGCGCGAGCGGAAGTCGCGTTCGGACATCACGAACAGCGGGGTGCCGTACTCGGCGGCGAGCTCGTCGACGGAGACGCCGTCGATGCGCAGCACGCCGTCGTCGCCGCGGTCCACGTCCTCGGCCCACAGCTTCGTGTCCAGCCGGGCCTGGTCCTGCGGGAAGGAGAGCCAGGCGGGGGCGAGCGGGGACCGGTCCGGCGCGGGCACGGCCGTCACATCCTCTCCGGTGCCGAGACGCCGAGGAGGTCGAGGCCGTTGGCCAGCACCTGCTGGGTGGCGTTGTTCAGCCAGAGGCGCGAGCGGTGGACGTCCTCGACGGGCGCCTCGCCGAGCGGTGCGACACGGCAGGCGTCGTACCAGCGGTGGTAGGTCCCGGCGATCACCTCCAGGTGGCGGGCCACCCGGTGCGGTTCGCGGAAGGTCGCGGCCTGCGCGACGACGCCCGGGAACTGGCCGAGGGCGGCGAGCAGCTCGCCCTCCGTGGGGTGGCTGAGCGATGCGGCGTCGAATGAGCCGGTGTCCACGCCCGCCGAGACGGCGTTGCGGGCGACGGCGTGGGTCCGGGCGTGCGCGTACTGCACGTAGAACACGGGGTTCTCGTTGGTGCGTCGCGTCAGGAGGTCCAGATCGATGTCGATGTTCGAGTCCGCCGAGAATCGGGCGAGGGTGTACCGGGCTGCGTCCACGCCGACGGCGTCGACGAGATCCTCCAGCGTGACCACCGTGCCGGCGCGCTTGGACATGCGGACCGGCGCGCCGTCCTTCATGAGGTTCACCATCTGGCCGATGAGCACCTCGACGGTGTCCGGATCGTCGCCCAGAGCGGCTGCGGCAGCCTTGAGGCGGGCCACGTACCCGTGGTGGTCGGCGCCGAGCATGATGATGTTGAGGTCGAACCCCCGGCGGCGCTTGTTGACGAAGTAGCCGATATCGCCCGCGATGTACGCCGGAGCACCATCGGACTTGATGACCACGCGGTCCCGGTCATCACCGAAATCGGTGGACTTCAGCCACCAGGCGCCGTCCTCGAAGAAGAGGTTGCCCGATTCCTTCAGTTGTTCGAGCAGGCCGCCCACGAAGTTGTTCTCGAAGAGCGAGTGCTCGTGGAAGTAGACATCGAAGTCCACGCCGAAGTCGTGGAGCGAGGCCTTGATGTCGGTGAACATGAAGTCGACGCCGACCGCACGGAAGCGCTCGACTGCGTCCGCCTCCGGGAGCGTCAGGATGTCGGGCTCGACGGCGACGACGCGCTGCGCGATGTCCTCGATGTACTGGCCGCCGTAGCCGTCCTCGGGGGCGGGTCCGCCCGCGGCGCTCGCATGGAGCGAGCGCGCGAACCGTTCGATCTGCGCCCCGTGGTCGTTGAAGTAGTACTCGCGCACCACGGTGGCGCCCTGTGACTGGAGCACCCGGGCGAGGGCGTCCCCCACGGCCGCCCAGCGCGTCCCGCCGATGTGGATCGGCCCCGTGGGGTTGGCCGACACGAACTCGAGGTTGATCTTCTGGCCGGCGAGCGCTGTGCTTCCGCCGTAGGCCGGGCCCGCCTCGACGATCGTCCGGGCGAGCTCGCCGGCCGCCCCGGCGTCGAGCGTGATGTTGAGGAACCCGGGACCGGCGATGTCGACGCTCTTCACGCCCTCGATGCCGGCGAGTCGGTCGCTGAGGATCTGGGCGAAGTCGCGGGGGTTCATCCCCGCCTTCTTGCCGAGCTGCAGTGCGATGTTCGTGGCCCAGTCCCCGTGCTCACGGTTCTTCGGCCGCTCGACACGCACCTCCGAGGGGAGGTCGACCGTGAAGTCACCGGCCTCGACGGCGGCCGTCAGGCATGCGGAAATAGCGGCAGAGAGTTCTTCGGGAGTCACGTGTCCAGCATAGCGGCGCGGTCCCGACCGCCCGGATTTTCGTGACGTGGGTCAAGTGCGGGCGGAACCCCGCGGAGAAACCGTCCGCGGCGGCCGCTGGGACGAATGGATGAGTAGATCGTCGGGCTGACCACGGCTGTCGGTTTCAGGTTCAATGATATCGACGGGCCACACGTCCAGCCCGGCCCGCCGCCGCACATCGACAGGAGCACCCCGTGACCAGAACAGGCCTCACCCGAACCGCTGCGGGAGCCGCGGCCGGCGCGCCCGGCTTCAGCCGCCACCAGCGGGTCCTGACGGCGCTGGCGGCCGCATCGATCCTCGGCGCCACGGGATGCGCCGGCGCCGAGGAACCGGCCGGAGGAGCGCCGGCATCGGAGCAGCCCGTCGCCGGACGGTCGGCGACCGACGCTCCGGCCGGGACGCCCGCTGCCGACGGATCCGGGGCCTACGAGGACGGCACCTATGCCGCGACCGGCAGCTACCAGTCCCCTGCCGGGCAGGAGGAGGTGGGCGTCACCCTCACCCTCGAGGCCGACGTCGTCACCGCCGTCGACGTGGAGCCGATGCCCGACAACCCCACCACCAGGGAGTACCAGGGGCGTTTCGCGGGCGGGATCTCGGAGGCCGTCGTCGGGAAGAGGCTGGACGAACTCTCCGTCGACAAGGTGGCCGGCTCGTCCCTGACGAGCGGCGGGTTCAACGACGCCCTGGGGAAGATCAAGGGCGAGGCGCGGCTCTAGGCGGGCCGGCATGGCGGATTCGTTCAGTTTCGAGGCGATCGGCACCGGCTGGCGCGTGGACACGGGTGCGGCGCTGCTGCCCGGGCAGCGGTCACACCTGCTGCGCCTCGCCGAGGAGTACGACGCGCTCTACTCCCGGTTTCGCACCGATTCCGGTGTCATGGCACTCGCCGCTGCGGGCGGCTCGCTGCCCCTCCCGCCCCACGGCGCCGACCTCGGACGCCTGCTGCGCTCGCTCTACGAGCTCACCGGCGGCGGTGTCTCACCGCTCGTCGGTGACCCGCTCGCCGCACAGGGCTACGACGCCGGTTACTCCCTGACGCCCACGCAGCAGCCGGCCCCCGCCCGGGCCTGGAACGACGTCCTGACCTGGACGGACGACGGCCTCGCCCTGCGGGAACCGGCGATCCTCGACGTCGGCGCGGCCGGCAAGGGACAGCTCGTCGACCTCATGGTGGACTATCTGCGCGCCGAGGGCCACGACGACGTGGTCGTCGATGCCAGCGGAGACATGCGCAGGGCCGCCGACGGCACCATCACCGTCGCCCTCGAGCACCCCTACGACCCGACGTCGGCGATCGGCGTGGTCGGCCTCGGAACCGGCGCCCTGTGCGCCTCCGCGTCGAACCGCCGCGCGTGGGGTGACGGCCTGCACCACGTCCTGGACGCAAGGACCGGACGAAGTGTCGACACCGTCGTCGCGACCTGGGTCCTCGCCGCGGACGCCATGACCGCCGACGGCCTGTGCACGGCCCTGTTCCTCACCGATCCCGCGGACCTCGCGACGGCGTTCACCTTCGACTACGTCCTGATGTACTCGGACGGACGCGCCCGCTGTTCCGCACCCCTCGCAGGAGCCCTCTTCTCATGACCGCAGCACTCGACGGCCTCCTCGGCCGCATGACCATGTACCGGCTCGCACTCGTGCTCCTGGTGATCCTCACCGTCGAGGCGCTGGTCCTCGCACTGGCCGGCCTGCTCGCCTTCACCCCCGCCGAGATCGGCGGGACCCTCGTGGCTGCGGTGGGCGGCACGATCATCGGCACCCGGCTGATGGCACTGATCCTCCGCCTGCGGCCCCATGGCGAGTCCTCGCTCATCACCGGGCTGATCCTCTTCCTGATCATGTTCCCGTCAGCCACGGGAGCCGGCCTCGCGGGCATCCTCGCGGCCGGTGTGGCCGCCGGCGCGTCGAAGTTCCTCCTGGCGGTGAGGGGTCGCCACGTCTTCAATCCGGCCGCGGCGGGGGCGGTGGTCGCCACGCTGTTCGGCGTGGGGGTTGCCGGGTGGTGGGTCGCGAATGCCTACATGCTCCCCGTCGTCGCGGTCGGCGGTGCGCTCCTGCTGTACAGGACGCGGAAGGCGGGCATGGCGGCCGTGTTCCTCGTGGTGACCATCGGCGTCCTGCTCTTCGGCCTGGTGCAGAACGGGGTGATGCCCGGAGCCGGCCTCCAACTCGTCCTGACCTCGTACCCCGTCCTGTTCCTGCTCGGTTTCATGCTGACCGAGCCGCTGACCCTGCCGCCGCTGCGGTGGCAGCAGTGGCTCGTCGCCGCCGTCGTGGGCGTGGTGTTCGCCCTGCAGCTCTCCGTCGGCCCGGTCTTCCTCGGGCCCGAGTTCGCCCTCGTGCTCGGCAACGCCCTCGCTTTCGCCCTGGGCCAGCGTCGGAGTGTGCGCCTCTCCCTCGCGGGGAGACGGCAGCTGACCCCCACGAGCACCGAACTGGTCTTCGCACCCGAGCACCCCGTGCGTTTCCGGGCCGGCCAGTACATGGAGCTGAATCTGCCGCACCGCGGGGTCGACAGCCGCGGCAGCCGCCGGACCTTCAGCATCACGTCCGCGCCGCAGCAGCGTGACGCCGTGACCTTCGGCCTGCGGACCACGGAGGGGGGCAGCTCCTTCAAGACCGCACTCCTCGGTCTTCCGGACAGCGCGCACGTCACGGGGACGCTCGTCGGAGGCGACTTCCACCTGCCGCGCGATCCGGCGGTCCCCCTGCTCCTGATCGCCGGAGGCATCGGGGTGACGCCGTTCATGAGCCAGCTCCGCGATCTCGGCGAGCGCGGCGAGGAGCGCGACGTCGTGCTCGTCTATGCGGTCCGCAGCGGGCAGGAGATCGCCTTCCTCGACGAGCTGGCCGGCCTGGGGACGCGCGTGGTGCTGTTCGTGCCGGCCTCCGACGACGTGCCGGCGCTGCCGGGACGGTGGACCCTCGCGGGAACGGAGCCGACGGCGGACGCCCTCCTCGCGGCGGTGCCGGACCTCGCCCGTCGGACGGTCCTCGTCTCGGGCTCCCCCGCGTTCATCGGACGTCTGCGTGCCGCCGTGCGCTCGGCGGGCGCCTCGCGGGTGAGGACCGACGCCTTCCTCGGCTACTGATCCGCCGGCTGCTGCACTCCGGCCCTTCTCCACACCGGCGGTGCGGCCTACGCTGGCCCACATCATGGTCGGCGAGGACGAGGAGTGAGCCATGAAGATAGCCCTGACGAGCCTGTTCGTCGACGACCAGCGGAAGGCCCTCGCCTTCTACACCGACGTGCTCGGGTTCGTGAAGCGCCAGGACGTCCCGCTCGGCGTGCATTCCTGGCTCACCGTGGTGTCCCCCGAATCACCGGAGGGGCCCGAGCTGCTCCTGGAGCCGTCCAGCCACCCGGCCGTGAAACCGTTCCGCGATGCCCTCGTCCACGACGGGATCCCGCTGGCCCAGTTCGCGGTCGGGGACGTCGAGGCCGAGTACGCACGCCTGAGCGCACGGGGCGTGACCTTCACCCAGCCGCCGCTGGACATCGGCGCCGCCGTCGTGGCGATCTTCGACGACACGTGCGGCAACCTCATCCAGCTCATGGAGCCGAAGCCGGACGACGCCCAGTCCTGACGCCGGCGCGCTGTCCTCGGCGGACGAGGCGACGCGGGTGGAGGAGGTGCCCTTCTCGTCTTCGCCACCCGGCAGGAGGGCGGGTGATTCACGCTGACACCGTTCGAGGGCAGCCTGCCCGCGACGCCGGACGCGGTCGAAGCCCTCCGGCGATGATCGCCGGCGGACCCCGGACAAAACATTGTTGAACAATCCGGCGGACTCGGGCATCCTTGAGGAACCACTCAGGAGAGACGAGGATCACAATGGTGCAGATCGACCTCAACAGCGACGTCGGCGAATCGTTCGGCAACTGGACCATGGGGGACGACGCCGCGATCTTCCGCTCCGTCTCGAGCGCCAACGTCGCGTGCGGCTTCCACGCCGGGGAACCGTCCACCATCGCGCAGACCTGCCGGGACGCGGTGGCGGCCGGCGTGACGATCGGCGCGCACGTCGGCTACCGGGACCTGGCCGGGTTCGGCCGCCGCTTCCTGGACTGCTCCCCCACCGAACTGGCCGACGACGTCCTGTACCAGATCGGCGCCCTCGACGCGATCTCCCGGGCTGCCGGCGGCACCATCAAGTACGTGAAACCCCACGGCGCCCTCTACAACACCATCGTCACCCACGAGGTGCAGGCCCGGGCCGTGGTGGATGCCGTCAAGGCGTTCGGCGGCGACCTCCCGCTGCTGCTCCTCCCCGGCTCCGCGGCGCTGAAGGCCGCGGAGAAGTCGGGCCTCCGCGGGGTGGCCGAGGCCTTCGCCGACCGGGCCTACAACCCGGACGGCACCCTGGTCTCCCGCCGGGAACCCGGCGCCGTCCTCCGCGACGAGGACGAGGTCTCCGCCAACATGGTGCGCCTCGCCCAGGACGGAGTGATCATCGCCCGCGACGGGTCGACGATCAGGACCACCGCGGAGAGTATCTGCCTCCACGGCGACACCACCGGCGCGGTGTCCATGTCCGCCGCGGTCCGCCGGGACCTCCAGGCCGCGGGCGTCGAGATCCGGAGCTTCGTGTGACCCGTCCCGAGATCCGCTGGGCCGGGCCGCGCGCCCTCCTGATCCAGCTCGACTCCCTGGAGTCGGTCCTCTCGGTGCACGCGCACCTGCAGGAGCACCCGCTCCGTGGACAGGTCGACGTGCTCGCCGCCGCGCGGACCGTCCTGGCCGTCTTCGATTCCGGCACCAGCGCCCGTGCCGCGCGCACCGCCGTCGCGCAGCTCGACACGGCACCCGGGAAGGACACCGCCGCCGCCGGTGATCCGGTGCGGATCGAGGTGGTGTACGACGGCGAGGACCTCGCCGAGGTGGGCCGCCTCACCGGCCTCGACCCCGACGCCGTCGTCGCCGCGCACACCGGCCAGCTGTGGACCGCAGCCTTCGGCGGATTCGCGCCGGGGTTCGCCTATCTGGTCGGGGAGAACGAGGCGCTCACGGTCCCCCGCCGCAGCACGCCCCGCACGGCGGTGCCCGCCGGAGCGGTGGCCCTGGCGGGAAACTTCTCGGCCGTCTACCCACGCCGCTCCCCCGGGGGGTGGCAGCTCATCGGGAGGACCGCGTCCCGGCTCTGGGACCTGGACCGGGAGCAGCCTGCCCTCCTCAGGCCGGGGACCACCGTGCAGTACGTGGCCGTCCGGGAGTCGGTCACGCTGGGACACCGGGCCGGGGGTTCGGACGCCGGGGGCTCCGAGGCGATCACGGAGACCCCGCCACGGCAGGGCCACGCCCTGGAGATCCTCGCCCCGGGACCGCAGTCGCTCATCCAGGACCTGGGCCGGCCCGGCCTCGGCGACGTGGGCGTCTCGAAAGCCGGCGCCGCCGACACGGCGAGCGCCCGTCAGGCCAACCGACTCGTCGGGAACGCACCCGGCGACGCGGTCATCGAGTCGGTCCTCGGCGGTGTCACCGCCAGGGCCCACGGCGAGCTGACCGTCGCCGTGACCGGC
Organism: Arthrobacter sp. Ld5; assembly: GCF_051172775.1. NCBI lineage: Bacteria > Bacillati > Actinomycetota > Actinomycetes > Micrococcales > Micrococcaceae > Arthrobacter > Arthrobacter sp. Ld5. The sequence goes on along the minus strand of NZ_JBPKBO010000016.1, from coordinate 82,701 downwards.
GCCCACACGCCCCTCGAGATCGTCGGCGACGACGGGCCGCGCCCTGCGCCCATGCGCTCACCGTTCGCCCTGCACGACGGCGAGACCCTCCACCTCGACCTGCCCGACGCCGGGCTGCGCTCCTATCTGGCGATCCGCGGCGGGATCGACGTGCCGGAGGTGCTGGGCAGCCGTTCGACCGATGTGATGTCGGGCATCGGCCCGCCTCCCCTCGCCACCGGGACCGTGCTGCCGGTCGGCGCGGTCGACCGGGGCCGCACGGTCGGCGCTCCCGAGCCCTCCACGCTTCCCGACGCCCTCCGACCCGGAACGCAGGAGCCTGTGGTGCTCCGGATCACCGGCGGTCCCCGCCACGACTGGTTCACCGACGCATCCCACGGGGCGCTCACGGGCCAGGAATGGACCGTGAGCGCGGAATCGAACCGGATCGGCGTCCGCCTCGCCGTGACCGGGCACGACGGCGCCGCCGGCGGGCCGCTGGAGCGCGTCAGCTCCGATGAGCTGCCCAGTGAGGGGGTCGTCGCCGGATCGCTGCAGGTGCCGCCGTCGGGCCTGCCCGTGCTCTTCCTCGCCGACCATCCGGTGACAGGCGGATACCCGGTGATCGGCGTCGTCGTTCCCGAGGACCTGCCAACCGCCGCCCAGCTGGCGCCCGGCACCCGGCTGCAGTTCCGGGCCGTGGATCCCGAAAGCCTCCAGCCGCTCCATCCGCTCCCCACCCGAAGCTCGTGAAAGTAGCAGCCATGAAGAAGGTCCTGATCGCCAATCGCGGCGAGATCGCCGTCCGCATCGCCCGTGCGTGCACCGATGCGGAACTGACCTCCGTCGCCGTGTATTCCGATCCGGACGCCGATGCGCTCCACGTCCGCCGTGCCGACGAGGCCTACCCCCTGGGAGGATCGGCCGGCGCGGACACGTACCTCGACATGGGCAAGCTCCTCGCCGTCGCCGCCAGGTCCGGCGCCGACGCCGTCCACCCCGGGTACGGCTTCCTCTCGGAGAACGCCGACTTCGCCCAGGCCGTGCAGGATGCGGGGCTCATCTGGATCGGCCCGTCGCCCGACGCGATCCGGAGCCTCGGCAACAAGGTCACGGCCCGCGAGATCGCCGTGAAGGTCGGCGCCCCCCTGGTCCCCGGATCCGACGGACCCGCCGCCGACGCCGAGGAGGTCCGCGCCTTCGCGGACCAGTACGGCGTCCCCGTCGCCATCAAGGCCGCCTACGGCGGCGGCGGCCGCGGCATGCGGATCGCCCACCGGATGGAGGACATCGACGACGCGTTCGACTCGGCGGTCCGCGAGGCCACCGTCGCCTTCGGCCGCGGCGAGTGCTTCGTCGAGCGGTTCCTGGCCACACCGCGGCACGTCGAGGCGCAGGTCCTCGCGGACACGCAGGGCAACGTCGTCGTCGTCGGGACCCGCGACTGCTCCCTGCAGCGCCGCAACCAGAAGCTGGTCGAGGAGGCCCCCGCGCCGTTCCTGACCGACGACCAGCGCGCCCGCATCCACGAATCGGCGCGCGCCATCTGCCGGGAGGCCGGCTACACCAGTGCCGGCACGGTCGAATACCTGGTGGCGCCCGACGGCGTGATCTCCTTCCTCGAGGTCAACACGCGCCTGCAGGTGGAGCACCCCGTGACCGAGGAGACGTCGGGCGTCGACCTGGTCCGTGAACAGTTCCGCATCGCCGCCGGCCTGCCCCTGAGCATCACCGAGGACCCGACCCCGCAGGGCCATGCCATCGAATTCCGGCTCAACGCCGAGGACGCCGGCCGCGGGTTCCTGCCCTCCCCCGGCCCGGTCGAGGTCTTCGAGGCTCCCACCGGGGCCGGCATCCGCGTGGACACCGGGGTGCGCTCGGGGTCCCGCGTCCCTGCCGAGTACGACTCCCTCATGGCCAAGCTCATCGTCCATGGCGAGGACCGCCCGCAGGCGCTGCGCCGCGCCCGCGCCGCCCTCGACGAACTGCGGATCGATGGCCTCCCCACGGTGCTCCCCTTCCATCGCGCGGTGGTCCGGGACCCCGACTTCACCGATCCCGACCGGCTCGGCGTCTACACCACGTGGATCGAGTCGGCGTTCGCCGAACGCCTCGAGGCAGCCCTCTCGAGCGGGACGGCGGGGCAGCTGGCCCGGCGGGAGACCCTGACCGTGGAGATCGACGGCAAGGCCGTGCAGCTGGGCCTCCCCGCAGAGCTCTTCGCCGCGCTGATGAGCGGCGGCAACGGCGCCCCCGCCGCCCCCTCCGTGGAGGCGACGACGGACCACCACGGGGCGATCACCGCCTCGATGGGCGGCACCCTCGTGAAGTGGCTGGCCGACGACGGTGCCGCGATCGACGCAGGGCAGCCCGTCGCGGTGGTCGAGGCGATGAAGATGGAGACCGAGGTCGTGTCGACGGCTGCCGGGAGGTTCCAGCGCGGCGGCCAGGAGCCGGGGGCCGCCGTCGCCCGCGGCGAGGTCCTGGGCGCGGTGGGCTAGCATCGGCTGGTGACGACGTATGGGGGAAGACCATGGCAGTAGGGACAGCAGCGGAGCTCGATCGCGGGACCATGAGGACGGCCGGGCATGCGCACACGGCGGCGTGGATCGCCACCGTCCTGCGCCGTCGCATCGCCGCCGGTGAGCTGACACCCGGGTCGAAGCTGTCGGAACAGGCGCTGTCGACGGCGCTCGGTGTCTCCCGGAACACCCTGCGCGAGGCGTTCTCGACGCTCGCCGGCGAATCGATGGTCACCCGGATCCCCAACCGGGGCGTGTTCGTCGCCTCCCCCGGGGCCGAGGAGGTGCGCGAGATCTACCGGATACGCCGGATGATCGAGCCCGCGGCGGCACTCTGGGGCGAAGTGACCCCGGAGGCGCTGGCCGACATGGAGGCCATCGTCGAGCGGGCACAGGCAGCCCGCGACGCCGGGGCGGTCGCCGACATGGCCGACGCCAATCAGGCCCTGCACAGCGCCGTGGTCGGCCTGACCGGCAGTGCGTCCCTGCTGATGCTGATGGACCGCGTGCTCGCCGAGATGCGTCTCGTGTTCCACGCGATGGCCTCGGCCCCGGACTTCCACAGCCAGTACGTGGACCGCAACGTGCAACTCGTCGAGCGTCTCCGGGCCGGACGCCGGGAGGAGGCGGCCGCCGGGCTGCGCGCCTACCTGGACTCGTCCGAGGCGGAACTCCTGGAGCACCTCGCGGACGAGTCCGGGTAGCACCGGCCGCGCATCCGCCTAGGGCACCAGGTAGTCGCTGTCCCGGGCATCGGTGATGAGCATGTGCCCCGGCGCGTGGCCGATGGCCAGCGGCGGGCGCGACTGCATCACCGCCGCCTGCGGGGTCACTCCGCACGCCCAGAACACCGGAAGATGCCCCTCGGGGATCCGCACTGCGTCACCGAAGTCCGGCGCATCCACGTCGACCCCCAGTTCCTCCGGATTGCCCACGTGGACCGGAGCGCCGTGCACGGCCGGATAGCGCGAGGTGATGCGGACGGCGTCGGCCACCTGCGCGGCCGGGACCGGGCGCATCGACACCACCAGTGGACCGGACATGGCACCGGCCGGAGCGGCCTCCCGGTTCGTCCGGTACATCGGCACGTTCACACCCTGGTCGATGTGCGCGATCCTGACGCCGCCGTCCTGCAGCGCCGTCTCGAAGGTGAAGGAGCACCCGAACAGGAAGGTCACCAGGTCCTCGCGCCAGTGCGCCAGGACGTCGGTGGGCTCGTCCACCAGGACGCCGTCGTGGTACACGGTGTACTTGGAGACGTCGGTCCGGATGTCGCCGCCGGCCAGCAGTGGCCCGGAGGTCTCGCCCGGCTCCAGCACCCCGAGGATCGGGCACGGTTTGGGATTGCGCTGGGCGAAGAGCAGCAGATCGAACGCCTGGTCACGCGGGATCGACAGCACGTTGACCTGCGCGTACCCGCGGGCCCAGCCCGACGTCGGCGTGACCAGTCCTGCACGGAACGCGGCTCGCGCGTCGGCCGGCAGCATCGCTGCCGGGTCGGCCGGGCGGGCGGCGGGGTTCAGCCCCACAGCCGTGCCAGCCCGGTGAGAGCCGTGTAGCCCAGGAACACGGTCAGGAACCAGGTGATGATGCCGACGATCAGCAGCCATGCGGGGTAGGCGTAGCCGTGCATCAGGTCCCGGCGGCGCCAGGCCACCCAGAGCAGCACACCGAAGCCGACCGGCAGGATCAGGCCGTTGAACGCTCCGGCGAAGATCAACAGTTCCTGGGGTGCCTGCCCGAGGAAGAGGTAGGCGACGCCGCACCCGGCGATGAACGCGACCGTGATGAGGTTCCGCCGGCGTTCGGGGGTCTTCGAGGTGGTGATGAAGGAGACCGAGGTGAACGCGGCTCCGATCACCGAGGTGAGAGCGGCAGCCCAGAGGACGATACCGAAGACCCTCATGCCGATCTCGCCTGCCGCGACACCGAAGGCCTCCGCGGCCAGGTTGTCGCTCGTCAGCACCGCTCCGCCGGCCACGACGCCGAAGATCGCGAGGAACAGCAGCACCCGCATGACGCCGGTGACCAGGATGCCGAGTACCGAGCTGCGGGTGATGTGCTTGACGTTCTCGACGCCCGTGGCGCCGGAATCGAGCATGCGGTGCGCGCCGGCGTAGGTGATGTAGCCGCCGACCGTGCCGCCGACCAGCGTGGTGATGATGAGGAAGTCGATCTGTTCGGGGAGGACCGCGTTCCTGAGCGCTTCACCGACGGGCGGGGCGGCGACGACAGCCACGTAGATCATCAGGAGGATCATGACCGCACCGAGGAGCACCACGATACGGTCCAGTGCCATTCCGGCTTTCTTGCTGACGAAGATCATGATGGCGATGACCGCCGACACGGCTCCACCGATCTTCGGGTCGATGCCGAGCATCGCATTGGCACCGAGTCCGGTGCCGGCGATGTTGCCGATGTTGAAGACCACGCCCCCGACGAAGACGAGACCGGCGAGGAACCATCCGACGCCGGGAAGGACCTTGTTGCCGAGTTCGTGGGCGCGGAGTCCCGAGACTCCGATGACGCGCCAGACATTCATCTGGACCGCGATGTCGATGAGGATCGACGCCAGGATCGCGAACGCGAACGCGGCACCGATCTGGACGGTGAACACGGTGGTCTGGGTGATGAAGCCCGGCCCGATGGCGCTGGTGGCCATGAGGAACATGGCACCCAGCAGCGCGGTGCGCCGGGCGGAGGAGCTCAGTCTCGGTCTGTTCTGTGTATCTGCCATCGGCCCGTCCGTTGCGTGAGGGTGACCGGAGTCACATTGGGTGGTGCGGCTGACGCTACAGGTTGTTGAACAATCGGTGCAAGGCATTGTTCAACAACTTCGGGGCTGACGGTTGGGGCCGGATGCGGTATGACCCTCGGCCCGCTTTCCGGCCCCCGGTGTGCAACGGGAGGGAGTGTCGACCCGGGGCAACCCCTACGGCGTGGCACGCTGGCGGGATGGCAGACGCAGCGTGGCACCGGGAGATCGACCGCTTCTACGAGCAGGAGTTCGACGACGCCGATCCGGAGGGCGCCATCGGCAGGATGCGCGAACTCGTGTCGGCCCGGCCCGAGGACGATGCAGAGGCGCTCTTCGAGCTGGGCGGGGTCCACGACGCTCTCGGGCTCGAGCAGGAGGCGATTCCGCTGTACCGGCGAGCCCTCGACGCAGGACTGGAGGGTCCGAGCGCGCTGCGCGTCTCCATCCAGCTCGCGAGCACGCTCCGCAACGTCGGCCGGTCCGCCGAAGCGGTGGCGATCCCCGAAGCGATGCCCGACGCCGGCGTCGACGAAGGGGCACGCCAGGCCTTCCTCGCCCTGGCCCTGCATGACGAAGGCCGCCACGGGGACGCGCTGAGGACGGCGCTGCTCGCCCTCGTCCCCACGCTCGACGGCTACAGGAGGGCTCTCACCGCCTATGCGGCGGAACTGCCGAGCACCGCCGGGAACAGCTGATGGGCCCTGCGAGGGATGGCCTCGTGATCCGGGTCGGCGGGCAGTCGCGTGACGGGATCCGCAGGTCACTCCTCGGCGCAGGCGTGCAACTCAATGCCTTCGCGGAGACGCTGCTCGCCCACGCGGCATTCGACGACCCCGGAGGTCGGGCCCTCCGAATCGTGGAGCGGACCGTCGAGGGCCTCGGTCTGGTGGGAGGCGCCGTCCAGTCGCGGGTCTTCGCGGCAGCGAGGAGTCAGGGCCTGGAGCTCTGCCCCCTGGTAACCGGCCCCTATCTTCGGCTGGCGCTGATGGACCAGGCCGATGCGCCGGATTCGATCCTGTCCGCAGGTCGCGCTCCGGCCGGCGCTCTCCACGTCGCGTCCGCGCCCGTGAGCGAGGACGCGGAGTACCCCCGAGGCTTCTACCTCCGGGTCGTGGACGGGAAACCCTGGCTGAGGGGTTACCGGTGTGACGACACGTACGTCTGGTCGCCGGAACAGCGGGTCGCGTTCGTCCTGCCCGAGGGCCCTTCAGGCGCGGGCTGACCTCCTCGGCAGGTACCTGGGACGGAGTGGCGACATGACTCTGGATGACGAACTCGACCTGATCGTCGGGCGCCGGAACTGCGTCCGCAGACCATGGGCACGCACATCGCGGGCGGCGTCAGGGGACGACGACGACCTTGCCGAGCGCCTGCCCGGTGCCGACGTAGGCGAGGGCCTGCGGCACCTCGCCGAGCGGGAAGGTGCGGTCGATGTGGAGGCGGAGATCGCCGTCGATGCACCGCTGCGCGACGGGCTCGAAGGACGCCGGGCCCTGCCGGACGGCGAGGATCCCGATCCGTCGTCCGGTGAGGAGGCCCGCAGCGGCTCCGACGGTCGCGACCTGCAGGAGTGTCCGGACGGGTCCGCCGACGCAGAGATACCGGCCGCCACGCGTCAGCGCCCGCCGGCAGGCCATCGCGGATCGGTGGGCGACGAGGTCGAGCACCAGGTCGTAGGGCTCGAGCCGGGTGAAGTCCTGACTGCGGTAGTCGATGACCTCGTCGGCCCCGAGGTCCCGCAGGAAGCCGAGCTTCCCGGCGTTGTCCACCCCGGTCACGTGCGCACCCGAGAGCCGGGCCAGCTGGATCGCGAGGGAGCCCGACCCACCGCCCGCCCCGTTGATGAGCACGCGCTGCCCACGGCGAGCGCGGGCGGTCCCCTGGAGAGCGATCGCGCCTGACTGCGGCAGCGTCGACGCCTCAGCGAAGGTCAGCTCGGCGGGCTTGGAGGCGAGTGCGGTCTCGGGCACTACCGCGTACTCGGCGAAGCCGCCCTTGAGCCCGAGGTTGTCCCCGTACACCTCATCGCCGGGCCGGAACCGGGTGACGTCGGAGCCGACGGCGGTCACCCGTCCCGCGATGTCGGAGCCGAGCACCCGGCGGGCCGGGGTCCGCAGCCCTCCGATGCGCGCGTACAGCGGAGTGCCGCGTAGTCCTTCCCAGTCCGAGAGGTTGACCGACGTGGCGGCGACCTCCACGAGCACCTGGTGGGCTCCGGGCACCGGCTCCGGGACGTCCCGGAGCTTCAGCACGTCCGGTGGACCGTAACGCTCGTACACGACGGCCTTCATGCGGTGCTGCCCTGCGTGGCCTTCACGGGACGGGATGCCACGGACGGCGAGGGGGCCGTCACCGTTCCCGGCTCCAGGCGACCAGGAGGACGACGGCGGCACCCACCGCGGCTGCAGCAGCGGACCTCGACCGCCGGCGTTGCCCGGCCATCACGCCCGCGAACGCCCAGAGGAGCGTCCCGGTGTAGGACCGGGACGAGACGGTCGACCGCTCCGGGCCCGTGACGACCCGGGCGCCGAGCGCGCCGAGCGCCGCGAGGAGGGCGACTCCGAGCGTGGCAGCCTTCGGCCCTGCAGGAACGATCTCCTCGGCGACGAGCAGGGAGGCCAGGTTCACGCCACATGCCGCCTGCCCCCAGGCCGCCAGCATGCCTGCCGCGGGAGCCGCGGCAGCCACTTCGGCACCGCTCAGCCCGTCCTCCACCTCCGCCCGGGCGATCCGGCGCCGTCCCGTCTCCGCCAGGACGGCGAGCGCAACCAGCGCCGCCTGCGCGCCCCAGACCCGGCGCGACCGTGCCAGCGGGGCCCAGAGACCGGCTGCCGCGAAGGCCCCGGCAAGGGGCCAGCCCGCCGCCCGCCAGACATCCCGGGTGCGGGCGGGGCCGCGAGCCTGGTGGACCGCGTAGGTGATGGACGAGGCGAAGATCGGGAACCAGACGGCGAAGGCGTACGGGGCGGGCTGGATCACGTTGGGCGGAGCATCCTCACCCCGGAACCGGGGGCCGTAGAACGTGGGCAGCAGTACCTGGGCGGCGGCCGCGACGCAGGTGAACGCCTGGCGGGACGGATCACCCGACGCCGCCGCCGACACCCGACGGACGATGCTGGAGGACAAGGCGGTCATGGCTGCTCCTCAGGGGATGACGCGGGCCCGGGGATGGCCCTGGTCCAACGGTACGTACTGGCACGCGGCAGGTCACCCCGGCGCTCCGGGTTCCCCGCCCGGGCCCCGTCACGGCGTCTGGCACCGCAGGGTGAGTGACGCCAGCACCAGGACCGCCAGCACGACGGCGGCCCGGCCCCGGGCTCCCCGCCGGAATCCGTCCGGCCCCGCGCGTCGTGGGACATCGGTCAGTGACCCGGTCCGGTCCGGATCTTGTTCCGCTCGGATTCGTGCGCGCCGCCCTTCTTCGCGAGCGTGGAGCACGCCTCCTCGATGTCGCGGGCGAGCGTGTCGACGTGTTCGCGGCTCATCGTCTCCTTGACGAGCGCCCGCATGATCGTGACGTCCTGGGCGTTCGGCGGCAACGTGTAGGCCGGGACCATCCAGCCGCGCTCGGCAGAGAGCTGCCAGGCGATGTCGAACTCGTCGTATCCGGTGTCCTCGGCGAGCCGGAACGCGACCAGGGGAAGTTGCTCCTCGGCGGGGTCGATGATCTCGAAGCGGCCCATGGCGGCCAGTTTCTCGGCGAGGACGCGGGCGTTGGTCTGCATGTTCTGCATGATGTACGTGTAGCCGGCGCGACCGTAGCGCACGAGGTTGTAGTACTGGGCGAGGACCATCGCGGAGCCGGTGGAGAAGTTCAGCGTGAAGGTCGAGTCGGTCTTGCCGAGGTAGTTCTCCTCGAAGACGAGGTCCCTGGCGAGGTCGGCCGTCTCGCGGAAGATCAGCCAGCCGATGCCGGGGTAGACGAGCCCGAACTTGTGTCCGGAGACGTTGATCGAGTGGACCTGCTCGAGCCGGAAATCCCATTCGGAGTGGGGGTAGAGGAACGGCCAGACGAACCCTCCGCTCGCCGCGTCCACGTGCATCGGCACGTCGAGGCCCTGTTCCTTCCTCATCCGCAGGAGCAGGTCGTTGATGCCGACGATGTCGTCCTTGTGACCGGTGAACGTCGTGCCCAGGACGGCTGCGACACCGATGGTGTTCTCGTCGATGTACGCCTGCACGTCGTCCGGGCCGATGGTGTATTTCCCCGGCGCCAGGGGCACGATTCTCGGCTCGACGTCGAAGTAGCGGCAGAACTTCTCCCACACGACGTGCACGTCACCGCCGAACACCAGATTGGGGCTCGACGTCGACCCGCCGGCGGCCTCGCGACGCTTGCGCCAGTTCCACTTCAGGGACAGACCGCCGAGCATGATCGCCTCGGACGACCCCTGGGTCCGTGCCCCTGTCGTCTCGCCGGGGGCGTGGAAGAGGTCGGCGAGCATCCGGATGCAGCGCTGCTCGATCTCGGCGGTGCGGGGATACTCGGCGTGGTCGATGAAGTTGCGGTGCAGGTTCGCGGCGATGATCCGCTGGGCCTCCGGTTCCATCCACGTCGTCACGAAGGTGGCCAGGTTACGGGCCGGGTCGCCCTCCAGCGCGAGGTCCTCCGACACGAGGCGCAGGGCATCCTGGGCGGAAATGCCGGTCTCCGGGAACTCACGGCTCGGCACCTCCTGGGTGACGAATCGGTTGCCGAACAGTGCCGCGTCGGCGTCGAGCTTCTGGGAATCTCTTGACATCATTGCTCCTTCGGAAACGGTTGGCTGGGTTTCACGGACGGGTTCCCCGGTCGGCCGGCACCGGGGCGCCGGCGGGTTCGGGACTCAGCATCAGGATCGCGCCGGTGAGGAAGCACAGGGCTCCGACGAAGGTGCCGAAACCGGCGAGACCGGCGTTCAGGACGTCGCCGCTCGACGGCAGGACGAAGGATGCGGCAGCCGAGATGCCGAACGCGACGGATCCGGCCATGTTGATCACGCTGATCGTCCACGACCGGGGCGTGGGCCCGCCCGCGACGGCGCTGGATCGGGCATACCGCAGCGCCTGACCGCTCGCCACGAGGAAGGCCACGGACCCCAGGGCGTCGGGTCGCCATACCCGTTGCTCGGCCACTGCGGCACTGAGATTCGTCAGCAGTGCGTTCGCCGTACTCCAGTTGAACCACAGCGTGCCGGCGAGCTGGACCGCCCCGGCGAACCAGACGGCATTCCCCGGTGCCCACGCCCAGAACGAATGACGGCGGGTGTCGGGAAGCGGGAGCGCGTCGACGGCCTCGCGGTACTGCAGGTACGCCGCGGCGGTGAAGAAGAGGGAGCCCGTGAAGAAGGTGAGTCCGCACAGGTGCGCGCCCACGGCGTCGGCGTACGGCGGCACCGCACCGAGGGCGAACAGCCCCGAGCCGATGATGAACAGCCACGCGATTTGCCGTTCCCGGCGGGCAGGCCGGGCCGGAGCCGCAACCGCAGCCGTCGCGCCGGTGTTCATGGGAGCCCTATGGTGCCCGGCGGCGATGTCGCCCGGCGGGCCGGGCTCCTTCGACCCGCGCTCCTGCGGCCCCGGGGCCGGCAGCACGTTGATGACCACGAAGGCCACCACCACGGCCACCACCACCTGGGGTGTCACGGCCACTCCGTCGACGCCCAGCAACAGGGTGGCCAGCAGCGTCGACGTCAGCGGCAGCCGCAGCATGGCCGTGCACATGGCACCCATCCCCATGCCGATCCCGGCAGCAGGATCCATGCCCGGCAACCCACTCGCCGCGAGGCCGAGCGCCGCGCCGATGAACATCGAAGGAAATACCGGACCGCCACGGAAGGCGCTGAGGGAGAACGCATAGACCAGGGTCTTGCAGACGATCAGCAGGACCAGCACCGGCAGCGAGTAGTCCGCCGCGTTCCCGACCAGCTCGGGCAGTGCATCCTGCCCGGAGAACAGCACCTGGGTGAAGCTGAGCCCGGAGATCAACTGGTACGCCATGGCGGTCACCCCGATCAGCGCGCCGAGCGCCGTCGTCACCAGCACCCGATTCCAGTGCACGATCGGGCGAAGCGACAGCGCAGCCCAGCGGATCGCCCATCCCGACAGGGCACCGACGACGCCCATGAGGACCGCCCAGCCCAGCGTGGCCACGGTCGGCGGCACGGCGGGCGGCACCGCGGGCAGCGCGAGCGAGAAGCTGCCCAGCCCGGTCCAGCCGTCCAGCCCGACGAACACCAGCGCCCCGACGCCCGCGGCGAGCAGCCCGGGCAGGGCCACCAGGCTCAGCGTCATCCCACTGATCCCGGCGGCCTCCATGATCAGGAACGCGCCGAGCACGGGGGATCCGAGCAGGGTGCTGATCGCCGCGAAACTGCCGGCCGACGCCATGATCGTGAGGGCCATCGGCGGAGCGTCCTTCTTCACCAGGTGTATCGCCAGCGCCCCGAGGCCTCCACCGATGGCGATCAGCGGGCCCTCCGGTCCCAGCACCGCCCCGAGGCTGAGCGTGGTCAGCGCCGCGAGGACGATGCCCACCAGTTCCCGGCCGCTCGGCGGGGCGCCGCCCGTCGCGAATCCGGCCGACGGCGAATGGCCCCCGGTACCCGGCAGGTACCGGATGGTCGCCGCCGTCAGCAGCCCGCACAGCACCAGCCACGGCACCGGCCACCAGGCCGGAGCAGTACCCCCGAGGAGTCCGCTCGGCAGGCCGACGAAGACGAACTGCTGGACCGCCGCGACGAGAGCGAGGAAGCCGTAGGCCAGGACGGAGATGGGGACGCCCAGGACCGCCGCCAGGACGAGCGCGGTGATGTACGACCGGGAACGGAGGACGGCGATCGGATCGACACCGGGCGACGCCGCGGCAGGCACGCTCATGCCGGACGTCCTGGTGCGGGGTGAGCCGTCGAGGAGGGGCCGGTGCGCCGGTGGTTCGAGCTGGGCACTCCTCCTCCTTCCGTTGGCCGCCCGCCGACGACCGGAGTCGTCGGTGCGGGACGGGTGACAGAAGCCGGTGATCACACGGTTGCCAAGCTAGTACCTCCGGTGCCCGCAACCATCACCGGTTGCGGGTGAACCAGGCTCCGGGAGCGTCACGCACCCCGGGGTCGCGCATCGGTGGAGTGTGGCGGCCCATGACAGGCGTGTTTGACATGGGCGCTCCTTCATCCCAGCGTGGTAGGAAACCCCAAGGAGACATGAATGACCAGCTGGCGGATCAGGGATTTCCACTCGGCGGACCTGGACGGGATCCTGCACCTGTGGGAGACCCTCAAGGCGAGCAACGTCGACCCGGTGTATGCACTCTCCGAGGTGCTCGCGTCGTGCGAGAAGGATCACGCCGTGGTCGCCGTCCAGGGCGACCAGGTGGTCGGTGCCGCCGTCGCGCGTGCCGCCCACGACCAGGGGTGGATCGTCTTCCTGGCCACTCTTCCCGAGTATCGCGGGCGGGGTATCGGCACGTCGCTGCTGACGGCGGTCGAGAACAGCATGTCGCCGCACGGGCTGAACAGGCTCTCCGCCCTGATGCCGGAGTCGGAGACGAGGGTCGAGGCGTTCCTGAGCCGCGGCTTCGCCCTGAAGAAGAACCTGCGGTACTTCGAGCGCACCATCCCCGTGCAGCGACAGGAACTTGGTGCCCTGGGCCAGCTGGGCGGCCGCATCCTGGCCCGCGATCAGTGGGAGAAGGTGGCGGGCATGCGCGAGGAGAAGGAACTGCTCGAACGCCGCCTGGTGCTCCCCCTCGCCGAGGCGGACCTGGCCGATGAGTTCGGTGTCGTGCCGCCGCGCGCCGTCGTCCTCTTCGGCCCGCCGGGCACGGGCAAGACCACCTTCGCGAAGGCCATCGCCTCCCGGCTGGAATGGCCCTTCGTGGAGGTGTTCCCCTCCCGCCTGGCGGCCGATCCCCAGGGGCTGGCCGGAGCCCTCCGCGAGACGTTCCTGGAGATCGCGGAGCTGGAACACGCCGTGGTGTTCATCGACGAGGTCGAGGAGATCGCCTCGCACCGCTCCGGGGAGCCGCCGTCGCCCCTGCAGGGTGTCACGAACGAGCTCCTGAAGATCATCCCGGCCTTCCGCGAACAACCCGGACGGCTGCTGGTGTGCGCCACCAACTTCATCCGGGCCCTGGACTCGGCGTTCCTGAGGCACGGGCGGTTCGACTACGTCATCCCCATCGGCCTGCCCGACCGACAGGCCCGCGAAGCCATGTGGCGGCGCTTCATCCCCGTTCCCGTCGTGGATGCGGTGGACGTGGCACTGCTCGTGGACCGCACGCAGGGCTTCTCCCCCGCGGACATCGAGTACGCCGCTCGCAGCGCCTCCCAGCGCGCGCTGGAAAAGGCTGTGTACGACGACGGTGGCCTGGTCGCCGGACGCACCCTGTCCGTCCACGAGGGCGGCCGCAAGGGCCCCACGACGCAGGACTACCTCGACGCCATCGGGGAGACGCGGACCACCGTCAGCGACGAGGTCTACCAGGACTTCCTGGAGGACATCGACACCCTCGGCCGTGTCTAGGAGGAGAATCGCCCCACCCGGGGCGGGCGCGTTTTCCCCTCCCTGCGCCACCTGCTAAGCTCGATGAGTCCCTTACGGGTACGGGAGTTTCCGTATCTGCCTTCGTAGCTCAGGGGATAGAGCGTCTGCCTCCGGAGCAGAAGGTCGTAGGTTCGAATCCTATCGAGGGCACATCCACCGCCGTCGGCCATCAGGCCGGCGGCGGTTCTGTTTTGGTAGGCTCCACGGAACGCGGCCCTCGGGACCCGCGCGGGCACCTACCGGCAGGGGGAACGTGGGGACGACAGCCGGACCGCCGCGCGCCGCAGCCGTCCTCACCCTGATCGTCCTCGTCCTCGGTGTGCTCGCGGCCGGCTTCCTCGGCGACTTCTCCGCCGACCCCGTGATGGTTCCGCCGGACTCCTCCCCCCAGGAGACGGACGCGCCGGCCCCGACCGCGACGGGCACGGCACCGTCGCTGGCCGACGGGGAGCGCATCGTCGTCGACGGCGGCACGCTGGCCGCGGTGACCCTGCTGCTGCTCATGCTCGCCCTGGCCCTGCTGGTACGGTTCCTGCTGCGCTTCCGCGGCCGTCACGGACCCGACGGGGATCCGCCGGAGCGGTCCGGCCCTCTCCATGTCGGCACCGTCCCCCTGACGACCGAGGCCCTACCCGAGTGGGCCAGGACGTCGCGGGCCGCGCTGGCGGGCGGCGGCAGCACCTCCGACACGGTCATCCGCTGCTGGCTCGAGCTCGAGCGCCTCTGCGCCGACGCGGGCGTCGGCCGCACCTCCACGCAGACGACGTCGGAATTCGCATCCTCGGTGGCGGTCACGCTCGATCTTCCATCCCTGCCGCTGACCACCCTGAACCGCCTGTACCAGCGCGCCCGCTTCGGGCAGGCCGACGGGGACCGCCCCGCCGGCCCCCTCGGCCCGGGCGACCGCGACGCGGCAGCAGCGAGCCTCGATCAGCTGGAGTGCTCCCTCGCCGCAGGTGCCCGGCACCCGGAGGCCCGGACGTGAGGCGGTCGGCGTGGGCCGTGACGGCCGGGCTGGTCGGCCTGGCGCTCGTCGCCGTATGGTTCTTCGGCCTCGATGCCCGGCACGCCGTCGTCGTCGTCGGCGCAGCGGGCGCTGCGGGCATCGCGAACGGCGTCCTCGAGGGCGTCGACGTCCCGCGGGCCGTCCTGCCGCGCCCGCCCGAACCGGAGCGCGGACTCGCCGACCTGCAGGCGCTCGAGTTCTCGCTCGCCTCGACCGAGCCGGGCATGCGCGCCGTCCTCGAGGTACACGCCCTCGCCCTCTCCGTGGCGGCGGCACGGCCCGACGCTCCCCGGAGCCGGGCGCTCGACGACCTCGTCGCGACCAGCCGGCCACCGGCGCTGACCCACCGCGAACTCCAGGCGCTCGGCGCGGAACTGGAGCGCATCGTCCTCTCCCCCGCGCTCGAGCCGATCCCTTCCCAGGAGGCACCATGACCGAGCCGAACCCCACGCCGCCGGACGCCGGTCGCGACCAGGGAGTGGTGCTGACCGGCACCCCTGCCGACATGACGGGCACGGACACCGCCGACGCGGCCCAAGTGGGCCGCGAGGTCCTCGCCCGTGTGGGGACCGTCGTCGTCGGCGCCGAGGAAGCCCTCCGCCTGGCCCTCGCAGCCGTGCTCGCGGGGGGCCATGTCCTGTTCGAGGACCTGCCCGGTCTCGGAAAGACCCTCGCAGCCAAGACGCTGGCCCAGGCGCTGGGCCTCGACTTCCGGCGCCTGCAGTTCACGCCGGATCTCCTGCCCTCGGACGTCACCGGATCGTCGATCTTCAACCCGGCCACCCGGGAGTTCGAGTTCAGGCCCGGTCCCATCTTCACGGGCCTGTTCCTCGCCGACGAGATCAACAGGACGTCCCCGAAGACCCAGTCGGCGCTCCTCGAGGCGATGGCGGAGGCACAGGTGTCCGTGGAAGGCACCACCCTGCCGCTCCGGCGGCCGTTCCATGTGTTCGCCACCTCCAACCCCATCGAGTTCGAGGGCACGTACCCGCTGCCCGAGGCGCAGCTGGACCGCTTCCTGGTGCGCCTGCGCTTCGGCTACCCCGGTCCCGGCGGCGAGCAGGACATCATCTCGCGGCGCATCACGCGGCAGCAGGACGAGACGCACGTGGCGAACGTGACGACGGCCGAGGGTCTGTCGCGCCTGCAGTCCGCCGCCGAGT
Source organism: Arthrobacter sp. Ld5 (assembly GCF_051172775.1). Taxonomy (NCBI): domain Bacteria; kingdom Bacillati; phylum Actinomycetota; class Actinomycetes; order Micrococcales; family Micrococcaceae; genus Arthrobacter; species Arthrobacter sp. Ld5. The sequence goes on along the minus strand of NZ_JBPKBO010000016.1, from coordinate 66,753 downwards.
CCGTGGGCGTGGACGACGACGTCATCGACTACGCGGTCCGGCTCACCGCCGCGACCCGGACCCATCCGGCAGTGGAGGTGGGGGCCTCCCCCCGCGGGTCGCAGGCGCTGGTACTGCTCGGCCGCGCGCTCGCCGTCCTGGACGGTCGGACCTTCGTGCTCCCCGAGGACGTGAAGGAGGGCGCCGAGGCCGTCCTCGCCCACCGGCTGACGCTGACACCGTCCTCCTGGGCTCAGGGTGTTGCGACGGAGAAGGTGGTGCGGGACGTCCTGGCCGAGGTGCCGACCCCACCGACAGTGCCGCGTGGCTAGCGCCGCCCCGGCCGCCCGGTCGCCCGTCTGGGCCCTCGCGGTGATCCTCATGCTCGTGTGCATCGTGGCGGGCCTGGTGTCCGGACGTCCGGACACCGTGGCGCTCGCCGCGCCGTTCGCGTTCCTCGCCCTCGCCGGTCGTGCGGGGACGGTACCGGGCACCGGCTGCGCGGTGCACGTCGAGCCGTACCGATCGTCGGCCGCCGTCGGCCCGCGCCTGCGCCTGCGGCTCGCCCCGCGGGAGGCGGGCGGCAGCGGGGTACCCGGACGCCTGGTGGCCACCGTCCTGGCCGCTCCCGCATGTCCCCCGGATGCCGTCGTCCTGCTGGACGGCGAGGAGTGCCCGCTCCTCGCGGATGCGCCGCCTTCGGGGGAACGGGACGTGCTCGCGTACGGTGCCGCGGCTTTCACGGCCGACCTGGCCCGACCCACCGCCTTCGCGCCGGCGCCGCCGGTCCGTGTGAGCATCCTGCCGCGGGTCGGGCCGACACTCGCGCGACCGGTGTCCCGCCGGCTCGTGGGCCTCGCCGGGACGCACCGGTCGGGCCGCCCGGGCGACGGCGGTGAACTGCGGTCCGTTGCCCCGCTGCAGCCTGGAGATCCCCTGCGCCGCATCGACTGGCGCGCCACGGCCCGGCGGTCCACCGACCAGGACCGGATCATGGTTCGACGCAGCTTCGCGGACGCTGAGGCCTCCGTCTTCCTGGTGGTCGATCAGGCACACGACCTGCCGTCCTCGACGGCCGACTGGTTCGCCGCGGCTCCTCCGCGCCTGGCAGCCGGCTCCCTGCACGTGGCCAGGACGGCTGCGGCGACGGTCGCGGCGTCCTACCTCGCCGTCGGTGACCGGGTGGGCCTCGACGACCTGTCCGGGACGCGGCGCGCCCTGCGCTCGGCGGCCGGAGCACGCCACCTCGAACAGGTCCGGGTCCGGCTGGCGGGCACATCCGTGGTGCCGCGGCGTCGGCGACGGAGGGACCCGGTGCCGCCGCAGGGCGCCGTCGTCGTCGTCTTCTCCGCCTTCCTGGACGCCGAGCCGGCACGCCTGCTGCGCCTCTGGCACGCGCAGGGGCATGTGGTGGCCGGTGTCGACTGCATGCTGCCGCTGCACCGCACGGAGACGACGACGGCGCAGGCCGAGGCCGTGCGGCTCACGCTCCTGCGGCGTCGGCTGCTGCTCGAGGGCCTCCAGTCCGAGGGGATCCCCGTGATCGCCGGAGCGACCGCCGACGCGCAGCACGGCATCCCACGGGACGGCCTCGATGCACCCTACGGACCGGACCTCGATACCGGCTTCCGGCTACTGGCCCGCCAGACCGTCCGGCGTACCGGCCAGGGCTCGGGATGGAGGTTCCGGTGAGGATGCAGCGGTCTGCCCGGTCCGCAGGCTCGCCTGCGGTGCCCGATCGGCGCGACCTCGTTCCCCTGTGGGTGATCCGCAGCGCAACGGCACTCCTCGCCGTCCTTCTCGGCAGTATTGCGTGGAGCGGCTCCGTCTGGATCGTCCTGCCCGTCGTCGTGGCGGCGGGGGCGGCGGTCCTCCCGTCGGTCGGCCTGGTCACGCTGTCCCTGCTGCTGCTCTCTATTGCGTACGCGGTGAATGTGCCGGCAGGATCCGCGTGGCTCCTCGTGTTCGTGGCCGGGTTGCACGCTGTCTTCGTCCTCTACCTCCTGCTCCTGCATCTGCCGCTGCGGGGATGGATCAGCGCGGCTGCGCTGCGTCAGCTCGCTCTGTCCTTCCTTCGGATCCAGGCCCTGGCGCAACCAGTCGCCGTACTCGCGCTGCTGGTCGGCGATGCCGGGTCCAGCCTCCCCGTGGTGGTGATCGGTGTGGCGGCCCTGCTCGCGTGGGCGGTCTGGCTCGTCGCTGGACGCACACGGGGGTGATCCGCAGGACCACGATGATGCAGTCTTCCGCGAGTCCTCATCAGGCGCAGGTCCATCACGCGGTTTCGCGGCTCCACGGCGTGGCTCAGGCGAGGAGCAGTTGGGCCCGGCGGGAGTCGCGGACGGGCCGTGTCGGTGTACTGCCATCGTTCCGCCTGTGGCCGTCCGGCATCGGCGGGTGGCTCGGTTCACTGCCGCGCTGCCCTTGCCGTTCTCGTTGTTCGTGGTCCGTCCTGTTCGGTCTGCTGCCGGGGAGGGGTGGTGCGGTGGAGGAGTAGGTGTGGCCGGTGGGTGTGCTGATGGTGAGGGTGTGCCGGGCACTGAACCCGGGGCCGGGGCAGGGGCTGGGTGGTGCTGTGGCCTTCCAGCCGGGGAGTTCCTTGGTGTGGTTGCAGGCCTCGCAGAGCCCTGCCCCGTTGGCGAGGCTCGTGGGTCCGTTGGTGTGCCAGGCGATGATGTGGTCGTAGTGCCGGATCGGGGCATCGCAGTACGGGGTCCGGCACAGATCATCCCGGGCCTGGAGGAAGCGGCGCTGCCCGGCCGTGAACAGCCGGGACCGGGAATCGGCGGCGATCAGATCCCCAGAATCGGGTGCCGTGTAGAGGCGTCGGAGCCAGATCTCGAACCCCCGGGTGGCCGCCGGATCGGCTGTGTTCGTCGAAGGCTTCTCGCCGGTGAGGAGGTTCCGGGCCCAGCCGGCGGGAACGATCCCGTACCCGGGTAGCCGTGCCGGTTCGCTGTCGCCCTGGAGCAGGGCACGGTCGGTCATGATCAGCTGCACCTCCACCCGGGAGAACCCACCCGGTGTCCCGGTGGTCCGCTCCACCAGGGCGTCCGCCATCAACTGCCCCCGGCTGCGCTCATCGCCTGCCGCGCGGCAGGTGTCGGCGTGCCGGGTCAGCTCCGCATGCATCGCCACGCCCTGCGCCACCGGGAGCAGGGCTGTCAGGTACGTCATGGTGTCCGGCGCCGGACGCAGACTCACATGCCGGTCCCTGGCAGCGTGGGACGCCCGCTGGGTCACTGAGCGGGGATCCCGCCGGTACGCCGCCGCCCGCGCCGCGGCAATGAGTGTCCTATCCCCGGCGCCCTCGAAGGTTCCCCTGTCCGCTGCCAGGTCCTCGTCGACCGCGCACCGATCCGCCGCCGACAGGCACGCCGTCTCCCGGACCAGCAGCGTCGCCCGCCACTCATTCAACTGGCCCGTGTCCAGGGCGGTGAGGGTGTGCGCCATCTCCGTCACCAGCGCCCGCGCCAACCCCAGGAGTCGGCTTCCGCGGGCTGGGGACTCCTTTCGTGCGAGAGCGAGCTGCGCGCCCACCCCACGGCTCTGCTCGGAGGCCGGAACACCTGCCTGAGCCTGCGCTTGGCGTTGGGCGAGATCGAACGCTACCGCCGCCCGCGCCTGGACCCCGGCGATCGCTGACTTCAACTCCTCCAACGTGCCGACAAGATCGATCAGCTCAGCACCGTCCGCACCAGCCGCGCCGACTACACCACTGGCATCGACCGTGCCGACCGGAAGCGACCGCACCGCACCGATCAGCTCCCGCACCCGAACAGCCGGCGCCGTGGAACGCACGCCAGCCGCAGGAACCGCGCCGGACAAGATTGACGCCGACCGGCCGGGAGCCGACGAGACACCCACCCCCGAAGCACCACCGCTGTCGGCGGTGACGGGAGGAGCATTCCGGCTGCTGTCCATACCGAATTCTCCCAACCACCACCGACATTTTCAGGTCGGTTGCGACCCCTGTGCACAGACCGATACCTCGCAGACGAACGACCCTTCAGCACCCGCCCACCACCTCGTCCATCACCACCGCCGACTGCGAAGAACACCGTCTCCACCCACCGGTCCGTATCGACGGGCTGGCGATTGCAGCGCCACCTCGGACAGCCCCGCGGTCAGCCGACAAAATCCAGCGGTGAATCACCGATGCGCCGGCGATTGCCGACGGTCTGCACCGATCAGATCGAGACCTCCAGAACTTCCGACGTCAAGTAATCGGTGCGAATCACCGATTCGCCGGTTATCGCCGCCGACCTACACCGATCCGATCGAGACCTCCAGACCTTCCGGCGTCGGCCACCGGCCGCCACCCCCGACGTGCCACGCCGGCCGCTGGCCACCGGATCGGCCAGAAGGCATAGATCGAGGACAGCTCCCGTCCGCTTTTCGCCGTACCGTTGGTCCATGATCGAGACGTCGGCGCGTCTGCTGCAGCTCCTCTCGCTCCTCCAGCTCCGGCGCGAGTGGACCGGCCCCGCCCTCGCACAGCGCATGGGCGTCACCGAACGGACGGTCCGACGGGACATCGGCAAGCTGCGCACGCTCGGCTACCCCATCAACGCCTCTCCGGGCGTGGCCGGCGGGTACCAGCTCGGCGCCGGGGCCCAGCTGCCGCCCCTCCTGCTCGACGACGACGAGGCCCTCGCCGTCGCGATCGGCCTGACCGCGGTCACGGCCAGCCCGGTCTCCGGCGTGGGGGAAGCCTCCGTGCGAGCGCTCACCAAGCTCGAGCAGGTACTGCCTCCCCGGCTCAGGCCCCGCTTCGCTGGATTGCGCTCGGCGGTGACACGCATGGCGGCGGTGAGTACACCGGTCGATCCGGAGATCCTGACCGCGCTCTCGGTAGCCATCACCGAGCGCCGCAGCGTCGCGTTCCGCTACGACCGGCACGACGGCGAGTCCTCGCGGCGCGTCGTCGAGCCCTACCGGCTCGTGGACACCGGACGGCGGTGGTACCTGGTGGCCTTCGACCTGTCCCGGGAGGACTGGCGGACCTTCCGGGTGGACCGGTGCCGCAGCGTGCCGGCGGCCCGGGACCGCTTCCTGCCCCGTCCCCTGCCCGCTCCCGACCTCGCGGTCTACGTGCAGGAGTCCATCACACGCTCGCCCTTCTCCTACGACGCCGTGATCCGGTTCCACGCGCCCCTCCAGGAGCTGGAGCCGCACGTCCCGCCCAGCACGGGCACCCTCGAGGCCGACGGCGACCACCACACAATCCTGCGGGCGGGCTTCGACTCCCTGGACTTCCCGCTCGCCTACCTGGCGAGCTGGGACATTGATTTCGAGGTCCTCGAACCGGCCGCGATGCGCGAGCGCGCCGCCGTCGTCGCCGACCGGCTCCGCCGCGCGACGGGTGCGGCACCGCGGGAGCCATAGGTCGACGGAGCGCCGGGCCCCCGCCCTCGGTGAACATCCGGCCTGCGACCCGGCACGAGGAACTAGACTGGCAGGCAACTATGCCACTGACAATCTCCTACCCCGCGGATCTTCCTGTCTCCGAACGCCGGGCCGACATCATGGCCGCCATCGCGGCCAACCAGGTCACCATCATCGCCGGTGAGACCGGGTCCGGAAAGACGACGCAGATCCCCAAGATGTGCCTGGAGCTCGGCCTCGCGGAGCACGGGCTGATCGGTCACACCCAGCCCCGGCGCCTCGCGGCCCGCACCGTCGCCGAGCGCATCGCCGAGGAACTGCAGGTCCCGCTGGGCGACGAGGTGGGCTACCAGGTCCGCTTCACCGGATCGGTGGGCCGGAAGACGAAGATCAAGCTGATGACGGACGGCATCCTCCTCGCCGAGATCCAGCACGACAGGATGCTGCGCAAGTACAGCACGATCATCATCGACGAGGCGCACGAACGCAGCCTCAACATCGACTTCATCCTCGGCTACCTCAAGCGGATCCTTCCCGAGCGGCCGGACCTGAAGGTCATCATCACCTCGGCCACCATCGACCCCGAGCGCTTCGCCGCGCACTTCGCCGCCGATGCCGCCGTCGCGCACACCTCCCCCGCCCCGATCATCGAGGTCTCGGGCCGCACGTATCCGGTCGAGATCCGCTACCGGCCCCTCGACCAGCCGCCGGGCGGGCTCGACGACGGCGAGGGCGGCGCGGACAGCGAACTCGAGGAGGAACGCGACCCGCTCGACGCCGTCTGCGACGCGGTGGACGAGCTGTCCCTGGAAGCCCCCGGCGACGTCCTCGTGTTCTTCTCCGGCGAGCGCGAGATCCGGGACGCCGCCGACGCCCTCCGCGCGCGCATCCAGTCCACCACCCGCCTGCGCGGCACCGAGGTGCTCCCCCTCTTCGCGAGGCTCTCCCTCGAGGAGCAGCACCGCGTCTTCCGACCCACCGGCAGCCACCGCCGCATCATCCTCGCGACGAACGTCGCGGAGACCTCGCTCACCGTGCCCGGCATCAAGTACGTCATCGACACCGGCACCGCCCGGATCTCCCGGTACTCGCACCGAACGAAGGTGCAGCGCCTGCCCATCGAGCGCGTCTCCCAGGCCTCCGCGAACCAGCGGTCGGGCCGCAGCGGCCGTGTGTCCGACGGCATCGCCATCCGCCTCTACTCCGAGGAGGACTACGCGTCGCGACGGCCGTTCACCGAGCCGGAGATCCTCCGCACCAGCCTCGCCGCGGTCATCCTGCAGATGGCGGCCATGGGGGTCACCCGCAGCCCCAAGGACATCGCGGATTTCCCGTTCGTCGAGCCTCCCGAGACGAAGGCGATCAACGACGGCGTCGCGCTGCTCCGCGAACTCGGAGCGCTGAAGGACGACGGCGGGCTGTCCCCGGTGGGCCGCAAACTCGCGCAGCTCCCGGTCGACCCCCGCCTGGGGCGCATGATCGTCGAGGCCGGGGCGCGCGGCTCGGTCAAGGAGGTCATGGTGCTCGCCGCGGCCCTGACCATCCAGGATCCACGGGAACGGCCGTCGGCGGACCAGCCGGCCAGACAGCAGCAGGCCGCCGAGAAGCACAAGCGCTTCGTGGACGAGAACTCGGATTTCACGGCCTACCTCAACCTGTGGCGCTACCTCCAGGAGAAGCAGGACGAGCTCTCCTCGACGCAGTTCCGCAAACTGTGCCGCACGGAGTTCATCAACTACCTGCGCGTGCGGGAGTGGCAGGACCTCTTCCAGCAGCTGCGCCAGCTCGCGAAGCCGCTCGGCATCACCCTGCCGGCCGGCCCCGTGGATCCCGTGGGCCTCCACGAGCAGATCCACATCAGCCTGCTCTCGGGCCTGCTGGGCAACATCGGCCTCTACGATCAGCGCAAGCGCGAGTACTCCGGCGCCCGGGGGACCCGCTTCGCCGTGTTCCCGGGATCGGCCCTGTTCAAGAAGTCACCCGACTGGGTCATGGCCGCGGAGCTCGTGGAGACCTCCCGGCTCTGGGCCCGCGTCGTGGCGCGCATCGACCCGCTGTGGGCGGAGCAGGTGGCGCCGCACCTCGTGAAGCGCTCGTACAGCGAACCGCACTGGTCCCGGAAGATGGGCTCGGTCATGGCGTACGAGAAGGTGACGCTCTACGGGGTGCCGATCGTGCCGCAGCGCCGCATCAACTACGGGCGCATCGACCGTGAGGTGGCCCGCGAGCTGTTCATCCGGCATGCCCTCGTCGAGGGCGACTGGAAGACCCACCACACGTTCTTCAGCCGCAACCAGGCCCGCCTCGCCGAGGTGGAAGAGCTCGAGAACCGCCTCCGACGGCGCGACCTGCGGGTCGACGACGAGACCCTGTTCGAGTTCTACGACCAGAGGATCGGCCCCGAGGTCGTCTCCGAGCGGCACTTCGACTCCTGGTGGAAGAAGGCGCGCCACACGTCCCCGGACCTGCTCGACTTCGACCCCGAGAAGCTGCTCAGCGAGGACGCGGCGGAACTCGACGAGACGGCCTTCCCGAGCACCTGGCACCAGGCGGGCTTCGAGCTGCCCCTGACCTATGAGTTCTCGCCGCTCACCCCCGGCGCGCACGACGGCGTCACCGTCACCATCCCCGTCCTGTTCCTGAACCAGCTGGACCCGAAGCCGTTCCGCTGGCAGATCCCCGGACAGCGCGTGGAACTCGTCACCGCGCTCATCAAGTCACTGCCGAAGCAGATACGGAAGAACTTCGTGCCCGCCCCCGACGTCGCCCGAAGCGCCGTCGCAGCCCTCGCGACGGACTTCGATCCCGCGCAGGACGATCTCGAGACGTCCCTCGAGCTCGCGCTGCGCCGCCTGCGGGGCCACGTCATCCCGCCGGGGTCGTGGACCTGGTCCGCGGTGCCGCCGCACCTGCTCATGATGTTCCGGATCGTCGACGCCGCCGGGCGCGTGCTCGACGAGTCCCGCGACCTCGAGGCACTGAGGGAGGCCCTGGCGTCCGCGGTCAGCCGCGCCATCGCGGAGTCCCTCGGCGCGACGCCCGGCAGCACCCGGCCGGCGGGCGGCCCGGGCCGCGGGGGCCGCGTGAAGGCCTCCGCCGGTCCCGCCGGCCGGAGCGGCACCGGACCGGCAGGCCGCGGGTCCGGCCGGACGCCCGCGGTGGACGCCTCCACGGGGGGCGGGCCGTCCGCGCACGGAGCGTCACCGTCCCGTGGCGGGCTGGCCGTGGCGGAGGCACCGGCGGTCGCGGAACGGACGGGTGAGAGCACCTGGGTCTTCGGGGAGCTCCAGCGCGAGGTATCCCGTACCGTCGCCGGACACCGGGTCACCGGGTACCCCGCCGTCGTCGACGAGGGCACGTCGGTGGGCCTGCGGGTGTTCCCGACCACGGGCGAGCAGGCGACGGCGATGCGCGCCGGGATCATCCGGCTCCTGTCCCTGCGCATCCCGAGTCCCGCGAAGTACGTGCTGGAGCACCTCAGCAACACCGAGAAGCTCACCTTCAGCCAGAACCCGCACGGCAGTGTCGCCGAACTCATCCGCGACTGCTCGCTCGCGGCGATCGACAAGCTCGTTCCCGAGCAGCTGCCCTGGAGCGAGGCGGCGTTCGACCGGCTCTACGAGGAGGTGCGTGCTGAGCTCATCGACACCGTCTTCATCGTGACGGCGACCGTCGAGAAGGTGCTCTCCAGCAACCGGCGCATCCAGAAGCAGCTCAAGGGGACCACGAGCCCGGCGCTGATCACCGCCCTGAACGACGTCCGGAGCCAGCTCGAGCACCTCGTGCACCCCGGCTTCGTCGCGGCCACGGGCTACGCCCAGCTGGCGCACCTCCCGCGGTACCTGCGGGCCATCGAAGTGCGACTCGAGAAGCTCCCGACCAACGTGCAGCGCGACGGCCTCGGAACAGCGGTCATCCAGCGTCTCGAGGACGAGTACGACGACGCCGTCGCGTCCCTCGCCGCCGGACGGCACCGGCCCGCGTCCCTGGCCCGCGTCCGCTGGATGATCGAGGAGCTGCGGGTGAGCCTGTTCGCCCAGGACCTCGGGACCGCCTACTCGGTGTCCGAGAAACGCGTGCGGACAGCCCTCAACGAGGCCCTCGCCGAGACGCGGTGACCGCGACGCGTCCGCCGCCGTCGGACGCCGGAGCGCCGGACGGCTCCCGGTCCCCCCTGGCCCTGGCAGCGAGGTTCCGCGCCCGCTCGGCCACCGACGTCCGAGGGTCCTCCGCCAGGCGCTCCAGCTGGGGGTCCAGCCACGCGCGCAGGGCGGGATCGCCGTCGGACCATGCGGAGAGCGTCTCCATGGTGTTGATCAGGACCACCCAGTCGTGCTCCCGCTCGAGGTTGCGCTGCAGGAGGAGTGTCGCGCGGTCGCGCTGGTCCGGCGTCAGGTCCGCCGTGAGGCGCAGGAAGAGCTTCGCGAGCGTCCACTGCGCGGAGGGCTGGTCCAGCGTCCCGACGTCGTCGATGAGCCGATCGGCGAACGGGACCAGCCACTCGTGCCGCGCGGCCTCGAGGCGCTTGAAGGCGCTGGAGGTGCGCAGCCGGACCACCGGGTCCTCACTGCCGTAGCAGTCGAACAACTCCTGCAGTCGCGACCGGTCCGCCGCCACCAGTTCGACGACCTCGACCGTACGTCCCATCGAGTTGGGGTGCCCACCCGACAGCATTCTCTCGATCGCTTCCATGCTCCGGGAACCTACCAGCGGCGAGCGGTCAGCGGTAGCGGTCCAAGGCCCCTCAGTCGGGGACGGACGCGGAATGGCCGGCATCCCGCAGCGCGCTCCGCAGGACCTCGGCGTTCCGGTCCATCGCTGCCGGGTCCGGCGCGTGGTCCACGCGCTTGACGTCGAAATCCTCCGGTGACCGGGTGGGCCAGACGTGCACGTGCAGGTGCGGCACCTCGTAGCCCTCGAGGAGGACGCCCACGCGCTCGGCTCCGAAAGCCGCCTCCTGCGCCCTGCCGATGGTCTGGGCCACGGCCATCACGCGGGTCAGGGTCTCCGGATCGGCCTCGAGCCAGTGCGGGATCTCCCGCCGCGGGACCACGAGCGTGTGTCCCGGGGTGATCGGAGCGATGGTGAGGAACGCGACAACGTCGTCGTCCTGCCACACGAAGCGCCCGGGCACCTCGCCGTTGATGATCCTGGTGAAGAGAGTGGTCATCGGTCCTCCTGGGGTTGCTGCCGGGGGAACACCGCCGCGCGCCCGGCCGGCAGGCAGCGGGATGCCGCCGCGCAGGGGAGGCGGTGCGGGTCGTCCTGGGGTCATGATCCGACGCTACCGCGCCGTCGTGCGGCGGGGCCACCGTGAACCCCGCCGCAGGACCGCCCCAGGTGGGTCAGGCGCCCGTCGCGACGGGCAATCCCTCCGTCGTCGACCACTGGGACCACGAGCCCGGGAACAGCGCCGCGTCGATCCCGGCGATGTCGAGCGCCGCGATCGAGTGCGCCGCCGTGATGCCCGACCCGCAGTAGACCGCGGTGCGGCCACGGCCGGCGCCCAGACCCTCGAACCGGCGGCGGAGCTCCTCCGCGGACCGGAAGCGGCTGTCGTCGCCGAGGCTGTCGGTCGCCGGGGCGCTGACGGCCCCGGGGATGTGGCCGGCCTTCGGGTCGACCGGCTCGTGCTCGCCGCGGAAGCGTTCACCGGCGCGGGCGTCGAGCACCACGTCATCCTGCGCGGGGTCGAGCAGATCGGGGATGGAGACCACGGGCATCCGGCCCGAAGCGAGGTGGACGCTGCCCACGCAGTGTTGCTCCTCCCCGCCCTCGACGTCGTACCCCGCCCCGCGCCAGGCACTCAGCCCGCCGTCGAGGAGACCGACCCTCGCGAAGCCTGCGTCGCGGAGGAGCCACCAGAGACGTGCGGCGGCGAGATTTCCGGAGTCGTCGTAGGCGACCACGGTGTCGCCGTCGCTCAGCCCCCACTGGCGGGCGGCCTCCTGGAGTGCCTCGGGGTCGGGCAGCGGGTGGCGTCCGAGTCCAGGACCGCCCGGGGCGCAGAGCTGCGTCTCCAGGTCCACGTACACGGCGCCGGGTATGTGGGCTTCGCGGTAGTGCCGGTGGCCGTGGGGATCACCCAGGGACCAGCGCACATCCAGCAGGATGGTCTGCCGGCCGGAGGTCATCCGGTCCCGCAGCTCCTGCACATCCATCAGAGTCTTCATCGAGATCTCCTGTCGGAAAGGGCGACCGGACCACGGGGTTCACCGCGACCGGTCCTGATGCAGGTCAGTCCACCACACGGGGTTCCGCCCTCCAAGGACCCGGCCCGGTGGTGAACGGGACGGTCAGACCTGGACGGCCTCACGGACGGCGAGGTGGCGGTAGGACGTGCCGTACCCCGCACCCAGACGCGTGAGGTGGCCCTCGACGATGTCGAGCCCGTCCTCGTTGAGGAGTGCGTCATGGATCTGGAAGGCACGGGGTGCCCTGACCGAGGCCACGAAGTCCACGACCTCGGCCAGCTTCGACCAGGGCGCGTGCACCGGGACCAGGAGCGTCTCGACGCCGATCCCGTCCGGCACGATCAGCGAGTCGCCGGGGTGGTAGACGGCGTCCTCGATGAGGAAACCCACGTTGGCGATCACGGGGATCAGGGGATGGATCAGCGCGTGCTGCCCGCCGAAGGTCCTCACCCGGAACCCGCCGGCCGTGAACTCCTCCCCTCCGCCCACGGCGTGGACACGCTCCCCCGTCGCGTTCCCCAGGCCCTCGATGACGGCGTCCGCCACGCTCCGGGGCGCCCACAGCTCCACCGAAGGATGCGCGGCGAGCACGGCGACCACGCGGTCGACGGCGATGTGGTCGGGGTGCTCGTGGGTGATGAGGACGGCAGCGGCTCCCGAGAGTGCCTCCTCGACCTCGGAATAGGTTCCGGGATCGAGCACGAGCACGGACCCGTCCCGTTCGAGCCTCACGCATGCATGGGAGTACTTGGTCAGCAGCATCGCCTCAGACTACCGCCGTCCGCGCTGATAATCTTGACTCTGATCCCGGGCACCCGAGCCCGCAGGAAGGGTAGGACATGACGCCGAAAGGGACTTCCGAGGCAGGAACGAGGGCGGTCCCGGCCGCGCCCTCCGCGCGGCCCACGCCGCCGGCGCCGCCCACGCGCAGGGGTTCCGAGCAGCGCGTCACACGGCAGCGGCGTGCCGTGAGCGCCGCCCTCGACGCCCTCGACGACTTCGTGAGCACGCAGGAACTCCACCGTGTGCTCCACGAGCGCGGCGAATCGGTCTCGCTCGCCACCGCGTACCGCATCCTCCAGTCCATGGCCGACGACGGCCTCGTGGATGTCCTGCGCAACGGCGACAACGAAGCGGTCTACCGTCGCTGCGCCGTCGAGCACCACCACCACCACCTGCTCTGCAGGAACTGCGGACGCGCCGTGGAGATCGAGGCGCCGGCCGTCGAGCAGTGGGCGGCCAGGGTCGCAGCGGACCACGGCTTCACCGACGCCGCCCACACGGTCGAGATCCACGGCCTGTGTCCGGACTGCACGGCGGCTGCGGGCCGCCCCTGAGCGGTTGGCACCGCACGGAGCCGCACGACTGTCATCCTCGTCATCACGGCGGAGTACAGACGGTGTCGGTGCGGTCCATTAGGCTGGTCCGGTGATGTCCCCCGACGGCGCCGAGCGCGCGGATCCCGTCCACGATCTCGTGGACGCCATACGTCGTTACCGGGATGCCGAGAGCTCCATGCGGGGCCAGAGCCGGGACTCCATGCACCTCGGCAGGACGGACATGACCGCGCTGCGCGTCATGCTGCGCGCGGGCCAGGCCGGACGGCCGGTCAGCGCCGCGGCCCTGTCCCGTGAACTCGGGATCTCCTCCGCCGCGACGACCGTGCTGATCGACCGCCTGCAGCGGAGCGGCCATGCCGAACGACGCCGGAACGCCGCCGACGGCAGGGCGATCGAGATCTGGCCGACAGCGACGACCGAGCACGAGGTGCGGTCCACCATGGGCACGATGCACGAGCGGATGATGCAGGTCGCCTCCGCCCTTCCGCCCGAGGACAGCGCCACCATCCACCGGTTCCTCGTCGCCCTCAGCCGTGCACTGCCCGACCTGGAGTTCCCGGCGGTCGGGACCGCCGACCCCCCGGCCGAACAGCCGGGGTCCATGTAGCTAGGCGGGCTGACTACTAGATGGTCTAGGATAAATCCATGAGACCTTCGGACGCGCGGCAGGGAGCGGGCTACTGGTATCCCCCGTCCGGGGAAGGCGCCCCCCACCAGGCCGCGACGGGCGTGGACGTCCTCAATGCACTCAGGGCCTACCGGACCGTGGAGAGCGGTCTCCGCCGGGCGCTCAGCGAGCGGCTCAGTATCAACGAGACCGATCTCGCCGCCCTGCGCTACCTCCTCGGCGTCTGGCAGAAGGACGAGGGGGCGAGCCCGAAGGAACTGGCATCCGCCCTCGGGATCTCGAGCGCATCGACCACCCTCGTGATCGACCGGCTCGAGAGGGCCGGATTCACCCGGCGGCGCCGCCATCCCGTCGACCGCCGCGGGGTCATCCTGGGACCCGGCGACAGGGCCACGGAGGAGTTCAGATCCGCCTTCGACATCGAGAAGCGCGGCGTCCTCGCCGCCGCGGACGGCCTCACGGGCGAGGAGACCGAGACGGTCACCCGTTTCCTGCGGAACATGGAACAGGCGATCGCCGACGCCGTCCGGCAGCCGGATCACGACGCCGGTTCCTCGTCCAACTAGTCCTTGGACTCTCGGCCGGGGCTCGTCCGCTCCTGCGTCGTCGCCCTCAGGCGGGAACACCCGCCGTCGTCCGCTGCGATCCGATGCCGCTCCCCGACCGGCGGGATCTCCGCACCGCACGGCGGGACCCGACCACGCGGCACACGAGGTAGATGGCGAAGGAGATGGTCGTGACGTACGGGCTGATCGGGATGCGGCCGCCGAGCGCGAGCAGGATCCCGCCCACCACGGAGGTACACGCGAACACCACGCTGAGCAGCACGACCACGCCGGGCGACGACGACACCTTCAGGGCGGCGGCGGCGGGCGTGATCAGCAGGGCGAGGACCAGGAGGGCGCCGACGACCTGGATGGACAGGGCGACGGAGATGCCCAGCAGCACCATGAAGAGGATCGAGAGGCCCCTGACCGGCACGCCGCGGGCCTCGGCCAGGTCGGGGTCGGCGCTCGCGAAGGTGAGCGGCCGCCAGATCGCGGCCAGGGCGAGCATGACGACGACCGCGCACCCCACGAGCAGATTGAGCTGCACGTCGTCGACCGAGACGATCTGCCCGGTCAGGAGACCGAACTTGTTGGCCGCACGCCCTTCGTAGAGGGCGAGGAAGAGGATGCCGAGGCCGAGGCCGAAGGGCATGACGACGCCGATGATCGAGTTCCGGTCCCGCGCGCGGATGCCCATGAGGCCGAGGACGAGCGCGGCGAGGACCGAGCCGACGAGCGACCCGGCCACCACGTTCGCCCCGACCAGGAGCGCGAACGCGGCCCCGGCGAAGGAGAGCTCGGCGATGCCGTGCACCGCGAAGGCGAGGTCGCGCATCATGACGAAGGTGCCGATCAGCCCGCCGAGGAGGCCGAGCACCGCACCGGCGATGAGCGAGTTCCTGACCAGCGGCAGCAGCTGGGCGTAGTTGTCGAACGTGAAGACGGCGTCGAGGATGTCCTGGAAGTCCATGGCCTAGGCGCTCTCATGATGGTGGGTCGTGGCATCCGGCAGGCCGACGACGACGATCCGCCCGTTGCTGTGCAGCACCTCGACGGGGCTGTCGTACAGATCGGAGAGCACCTCGCTGGTCATGACCTCCGCGGGGCTGCCCACCCGGAACTTCCCGTCGGCGAGGTAGAGCACGCGATCGACGTAGTCGATCACGGGGTTGATCTCGTGGGTCACGAAGACCACCGCACTGTTCTGCTCGTGGCACTGCCGGTTGATGAGGGCGCTCACGGCCTGCTGGTGGTTCAGGTCCAGCGAGAGCAGCGGCTCGTCGCACAGGAGGACGGCCGGGTCCGTCGCGAGCGCCTGCGCGGCCCGCAGCCGCTGCTGCTCGCCGCCCGAGAGGAGCCCGACCGGCGCGTCCGCATAGGATTCGGCGCCGACGGCGTGCAGGAGACGGTCCACGTGCTCGCGGTATCCGCGGCCCCTCACGCGCAGCCCCCAGCGGTGGCCGTCCACTCCGAGCCCCACGAGGTCGCGGGCCCGCAGCGGTGTCTCGGCGGGGAAGGATTTCTGCTGGGGGATGTACCCGAGCGCCCGGCTGCCGCGCGTGACCGGGCCGCCGTCGACGGTCGCGGTGCCGGAGTCGAGGGCCTGCAGCCCCAGCAGGACCTTCAGGAAGCTCGTCTTGCCCGACCCGTTGGGGCCCAGTACGGCGAAGAACTCACCGGGCATGATGTCGAGGTCCAGCCCCTCCCACAGGGTGCGGCTGCCGAAGGACAGCGCCGCGTCGCGCAGACTGATCGCCGGTCGCACGCCCGTCCCCCCGGAGGGGGGCGCGGACCGGGGCACTGTCGAGGTCATGCGGTGCGGCTTCCAGTCTGTCGTGGGTCACGGTGCGGGGGTGGTGCGTGGTGCGGGGTCCTCAGGATCCGAGGGCGGCTTCGATGCTGTCCGTGTTGCCCGCCATCCAGGACACGTAGTCCTCGCCGTCGGGCAGGGTCTCGGTGAACTCGACGACGGGAAGGTCCGCCTCCTCGGCGACGGAACGGACGGCTTCCGTCTGCGCTCCCTCGGTCTGGCCATTGTAGGCAAGGAAGGCGAGACCGCCACCCGAGACGAGGGTCTTCATCTCCTCCAGCGCCGCCACCGGGACGTCCGACTCCTCCTCGATCGCCTCGATGAACCCCTCCGGCGTCACGTCCTCGAGGCCGGCGGCCTCCAGCAGGTACGCGGGGACGGGCTCGGTCACGGCGATCTCGACGTCCTTCGCCGCGTTCTCCGACGCCAGCGCGGCGAGACGCTCCTGGACGGGCTGCAGGTCCTCGATGAAGGCGTCGGCGCGCTGGCGGTAGGCATCGGCGTTGGGTCCGTCGAGGCGGGCCAGCTCGTCCGCCACGGCGTCGGCGAGCGTCGCCATGGCGGCGAGGTCGTACCAGACGTGCTCGTTGAAGGACCCGTGGGCGTGCTCCTCGCCCGCGTGCTCCTCGTCGGCATGCTCGTCCCCGGCAGGCTCCTCGCCGGCGTGCTCGTCGAGGCCGGACACCTCGACGGCGTTGAGCACCGTCCCGACGCCGGTCTCGTCCGCGAGGCGCCCGAGGAAGGCGTCGTACCCGCCGCCGTTCTCGATGACGAGGTCCGCCTCCGAGACGGACAGCTTGTCCTGCACCGTCGGCTCGTACGAGTGCGGATCCTGGCTCAGGCTGTCGACGATCGACGTGACCTCCACGTCGTCGCCGCCCACCGCGGCGGCGATGCCCCCATAGACATTCGTCGACGTGACGATCGTGATCGCCGCGTCGCCGGAGTCCCCCGCCTGCCCGGCCGCGGCGTCGGCTCCTCCGTCTCCGCACGCGGCGAGGCCGAGGGCCGAGACGGCCACGAGGGCGGGAAGGGCGAGACGACGGGAGACAGGCATGGGACCTCGATCTGACTAATGAGAACTGTTCAGGTTAGGGCTTCGAGCATAGCCTAAACGCGAACGGTTCGCATTGCTTGCGGGCCGTCCGTCACGCGTCGGGGCCGCCGATGCCCTCCCCCGATCTCCGCGCGCCCTGGTTCTGGGTGGCGTCGCGGATCTCGCCGACGAGCTGCTCGATCACGTCCTCGAGGAAGAGGACGCCGCGCGTCGACCCATCGGGACCGAGCACGCGCGCCAGGTGGGACCCGGTCCGCTGCATGACCGTCAGGGCGTCCTCGATCTCGTCCTGCAGGGACAGGTTGGCCAGCGTGCGGACCTTGTTCTCCGTGATGGGCCGGCGGTACATGGCCTGGGGCATCGACATGATGTCCTTCAGGTGCAGGTAACCGGTCAGGTTGTCGTCCTCGTCCACCATGACGAACCGGGAGAACCCGGTCCGTCCGACGGCGCGCTCGAAGTCCTCCGGTGTGGCGTCGGTGCGGACGGTGACGAGCTCCCCGAGCGGCACCATCGTCGTCGCGGCCGTCTGCCCGGAGAATTCGAGTGCACTGGTGATCAGACCCGATTCGTCGTCCACGAGTCCGCTCTTCGTCGACTCCTCCACGATCGACTGCACCTCCTCCAGCGTGTAGGTCGAGGACACCTCGTCCTTCGGCTCCACCCGAAGGGCGCGGAGGATGTGGTTCGCGGCCCAGTTCAGGGAGGCGATCACCGGGTTGACGATCCTCGCGATCATCACGAGCGGAGGGGCCAGGACGAGCGCCGCCTTGTCCGCGACGGAGACCGAGATGTTCTTCGGCACCATCTCGCCGAAGGTCACGTGGAGGAAGGTCACCAGGATCAGCGCGATCGCGAAGGCCAGGCCGCCGGCCAGGCCCTCGGGGACGCCGACGGCCTCCAGCGGCACCACGAGCAGGTGGTGGATGGCCGGCTCCGCGACCTGCAGGATCAGCAGCGAGCAGACCGTGATACCGAGCTGCGCGCACGCGAGCATGAGGGAGACGTGCTCCATGGCCCAGATCGTGGTCCTGGCACGCTTCGAGCCCGACTCCGCCAGGGGTTCGATCTGGCTGCGGCGCGCCGACATGATGGCGAATTCCGCGCCGACGAAGAAGGCGTTGCCGGCCAGGAGGACGACGAGCCAGACGATTCCCGCCCAGTCACTCATCGGGAGTCCTTTCGGTAGGCCGTGCTGCCGGCGAGGACGGGGCCGGGAGCCTGCGCGGCACCGGAGGGCCCATGGGGCACCGCCTGGTGCTCGGGGACGACCGCACTCTCGGCGTCGTTCCCGTGGCCGATCTCGGGAGTGGGTGCCGGGCGGAACTGGACGCGGTCGATGCGCCGCCCGTCCATGCGTTCCACGGTGAGGGTGCCGGCGGGGACGTCGACGGCGTCTCCGGGCGCCGGGACCCGGCCCAGCTCGGCCATGATGAACCCGGCCACGGTCTCGTAGCCCGCTTCGTCGGGCACCACGAGGCCCGGGATCTGCAGCGTGACCTCGTCGGGGCGCAACAGACCGGGGAAGAACCAGTCACCCGCGGCGCTCTGGAGCACCCCGAGCTTCAGCTTGTCGTGCTCGTCCGCGACCTCGCCGACGATCTCCTCGACCAGGTCCTCGAGCGTCGCGACACCGGCGGTGCCCCCGTACTCGTCGAGCACCACCGCCAGCTGGAGGTTCGCCTCACGCAGCTCGCTGAGGAGCGAATCGAGGTGCACCGTCTCGGGAACGCGCAGGACGTCGGTCATGATGGTGCCCGCAGGCAGCTCCGCGCGCTTGTGGCGCGGGACCGCGACGGCCTTCTTGACGTGGACCACTCCCCGGATGTCGTCCGCGGAGTCGCCGATCAGCGGGAAGCGCGAGTAGCCGGTGCGGCGTGCGGCTTCGACGACGTCGGCCACGGACTGGTCCGAGTCGATCACCTCCATGCGGATGCGCGGGGTCATGACATCGGCCGCCGTCCGCTCCGAGAAGCTGAAGGTGCGCGCCAGGAAGTTGGCGGTGCCCTGGTCGAGCGTGCCCATTTCGGCGGAGCGCCGCACGAGCGAGGAGAGTTCCGACGGCGTCCGCGCCCCGGAGATCTCCTCCTTGGCCTCCAGCCCGAAGATGTTGAGGATGCGATTGGAGAAGCCGTTCAGCACGAGGATGGCGGGCTTGAAAACGGCGGTGAACACCAGCTGCGGACGGGCCAGGGCCCGGCCGACCCTGAAGGGCAGCGCGATGGAGAGGTTCTTGGGGACCAGTTCACCGATGAGCATGGACAGCAGGGTCGCGAGGATCATCGCGAGGATGAGCGAGGCGGAGGCGACCAGGGCCTCGGAGAGGCCGAGCGCGGTGAGCGGCGTCTCGAGGAGCTTCCCCACGGAGGGTTCCATCACGTAGCCGGTCAGCAGCGTGGTGAGCGTGATACCCAGCTGGCAGCTGGAGAGCTGGGTCGAGAGCGACTTCAGGCAGCGCAGCAGCGGGACGGCCTTCGTGTCCCCCTCGTCGACCGCCCGCTGGACGTACGTCTGGTCGAGGGCGACGAGGGCGAACTCGACGGCCACGAAGAATCCCGTGCCGAGGACGAGGAGCAGGCCGGCGGCCAGGTAGATCCATTCCACCGCTACTTCCCCTCCTCGGTCAGGCCGGGACGGGAGAGCAGCGGTCCGGGTTTGAGGGGGTCCGCGGCGTCCGACGGGGCGGGCGGGGCGCCCTGGTCGGAATCGGCGTCCGCGGCCCGTCCGGAGTCGGCTCCGGGCAGCGGATGGGCAAGGAGGGAGGGTGCGCCGGCGTCGAGCCGGCCCCTGGAAGGACTGTCCATAAGGCTCCCAGTTTACGGGCCCGCCCGGCGACCGGCGGACGGCATCGGCTGCGCCGCTCCGGGTTCTTCGCTCACAGCGCAATGCACCGTCCCGGGCACGTCAGCGCCCGGGACGGGATCTCACCAGCTCTGCGGAAGGGGTCGCCCCTCCTCGTAGCCGGCGGCGGACTGCACCCCGACCACCGCGCGCTCGCGGAACTCGCCCAGCGTCGTCGCTCCGGCGTAGGTCATCGAGCTGCGGACTCCGGCCGTAATCATGTCGAGGAGGTCCTCGACGCCGGGGCGTGCCGGGTCGAGGTACATCTTCGAGGTGGAGATCCCCTCCTCGAAGAGTCCCTTGCGGGCCCGCGCGAAGACGTCATCGGTCCGGGTCCGGTTCTGCACGGCCCGGGCGGAGGCCATCCCGAAACTCTCCTTGTACCGGCGTCCGGTGCTGTCGGTCTGCAGGTCGCCCGGGCTCTCGTACGTCCCGGCGAACCAGGAGCCGATCATGACCTGGCTCGCGCCGGCCGCGAGGGCAAGGGCCACGTCGCGAGGGTACCGCACACCGCCGTCGGCCCAGACGTGGGCGCCGAGCTCGGCGGCCGCCTGCGCACACTCGTGGACCGCGGAGAACTGCGGGCGGCCGACCGCCGTCATCATCCGCGTGGTGCACATGGCGCCGGGCCCGACGCCCACCTTGATGATCGACGCGCCGGCCGCGACGAGGTCGCGGACGCCCTCGGCGCTGACCACGTTCCCGGCCACGATCGGCACCGTCGGGTCCAGGCTGCGCACGACGGCGAGCGCGTCGAGCATCTTGCGCTGGTGCCCGTGGGCGGTGTCGACGACGAGGACGTCGACGCCGGCGTCGAGCAGCGCGGCCGCCTTCGCCTCCACATCGCCGTTGATGCCGACGGCGGCCGCCACCTTCAGCCGGCCCGCGGCGTCGAGCGCCGGGTCGTAGATGGTGGACCGGAGCGCCCCGGTGCGGGTGATGACGCCCTGCAGCACGCCGTCGCGCACCACGGGCGCCAGCGAGACGCGCGATCCGTCGAGGTCCTCGAAGGCCTTCTGCAGCGCCGCCGCGGGGTCGGCGTCGAACATGGACGCCTCGAAGGCAGCGGGCGCCGGGCGCATCACCGACTCCAGGGAGGCGAAGCGGTCCACCTCCTCGCAGTCGTCGGCGTCGACCACCCCGACGCACCGCCCCGCGTCGTCCGTGACGACGACCGCCCCGTGCGCGCGCTTGTGCATGAGATGCAGCGCATCCACCACGGTGTTGCCGGGCCGGAGCTGCAGCGGCGTCTCGAACACCGGGTGGCGCTCCTTGACCCACGAGGTGACCTCGGCGATGACCTCCGCGGGGACGTCCTGCGGCAGGACCCCGATGCCGCCGCGCCGCGCGATCGTCTCCACCATGCGCCGCCCCGTCACCGCCGTCATGTTGGCCACGACGAGCGGGATCGTGGTGCCCGTGCCGTCGTCCGAGGAGAGGTCGACGTCGAACCGGGAGATCACCTCGGACGTGGAGGGGACGAGGAACACGTCCGAGTAGGTGAGATCGGTGGTGGGCGGGTTGATGAAGCGCATGGTTCTCCTTGATAGACAGCCGCAGAAAGTCTAGTGCGTCCGGCCCGGCTGATTGGATTGTTCGTAACTCCTGTCACTACACTTGGACAGGGTCCGGGCGCGGCGTCGCGCCGAGCCTGCAGACCGCACCGCGCTCATGGCGATCCACGGAAGAGGCGTATACCAAGTGCCAGAACAGACCAGCCACCGTCTACCTGAAGAATTCGGCGGAAACGAGTGGCTTGTTGACGAGCTCTACGAGCAGTTCCAGCGCGACCGCCACTCGGTGGACCGCAAGTGGTGGGAGCTCTTCGACTCGTTCGACGCCGACGGCGCGCCGTCGGGAGACGCCCGGCCTTCCACGGACGCCCCGGCCGACGGGGCGGCATCGCCCGCCGTCGCCACCCCGGCCGCACCCGCACCGGCGAGCCCGCCGTCGTCCGCCCGGTCCGCAGCGAATCCCCCCACGCGGGAACTGCCGGTCGTGAAGGCGGAGGCCCCGGCACCGAAGGCCTCCGGCGAGTCCCCCGCGAGCACCCAGCAGAGCGGGAAGCCGCCCGTGCCGAACGAGCCGGCGAAGAAGCCGGAGTCGTCGCGCCAGGACAAGCCCGCCGCGAAGCCCATCCCTGCCCAGCTCCCCGCCTCGGACCGCAACGCCGAGATGGACGAGAACCGGGTCAGCGTGCTGCGCGGCCCGGCGAAGGCCATCTCCACCAACATGGAGGCCAGCCTCAGCGTCCCGACGGCCACGAGCGTCCGGGCCATCCCCGCGAAGCTGCTCATCGACAACCGCGTGGTGATCAACAACAACCTCGCCCGCGCCCGCGGCGGCAAGGTGTCCTTCACCCACCTGATCGGGTACGCGATCATCCGCGCACTCGCCCAGTTCCCCTCCCAGAACGTCTACTACGACGTCGTCGACGGCAAGCCGTCCGCCGTCCAGCCCGCCCACGTGAACTTCGGCCTCGCCATCGACATGCCGAAGCCGGACGGCACGCGCTCCCTCGTGGTCCCGAACATCAAGAAGGCCGAGACCATGAACTTCTCGGAGTTCTGGCACGCCTACGAGGACCTCGTGAAGAAGGCCCGGGCGGGCAAGCTCGGCGCCGACGACTACGCCGGCACCACGGTGTCCCTGACCAACCCGGGCGGCATCGGCACGGTGCACTCCGTGCCGCGCCTGTCCAAGGGCCAGGCCTGCATCATCGGCGCGGGTGCCCTCGAGTACCCCGCCGAGTTCCAGGGGTCCAGCGAGAAGACGCTGGCGAAGCACGCCATCAGCAAGACCATCACGCTGACCTCGACCTACGACCACCGCGTGATCCAGGGCGCCGGCAGCGGCGAGTTCCTGCGCATCATCCACCAGTTGCTGCTGGGCGAGCAGAACTTCTACGACGAGATCTTCGAGTCGCTGCGCATCCCCTACGAGCCCGTGCGCTGGAGCGCGGACATCCAGGTGGATCCGATGGACCAGATCAACAAGGTGGCCCGGATCCAGCAGCTCATCCACGCCTACCGCGTGCGCGGCCACCTCATGGCGGACACCAACCCGCTCGAGTACGTCCAGCGCAAGCACGCCGACCTCGACATCCGCACCCACGGCCTCACCCTCTGGGACCTGGACCGCGAGTGGCCCACGGGTGGCTTCGGCGGCCAGCCCTCGCTCAAGTTCCGCGACATGCTCGGAGTGCTCCGCGACGCCTACTGCCGCACCACCGGCGTCGAGTACATGCACCTGCAGGATCCCGAGGAGCGCCAGTGGTTCCAGGACGAGCTGGAGCACCCGTATTCCAAGCCGAGCCGCGAGGAGCAGCTGCGCATCCTGCACAAGCTGAACTCGGCCGAGGCGTTCGAGACGTTCCTGCAGACCAAGTTCGTCGGCCAGAAGCGCTTCTCCCTCGAGGGCGGTGAATCCCTGATCCCGCTGCTCGACGCCGTGATCTCGGGGGCGGCCGACGACGGGCTCGACGAGGTCGCGATCGGCATGGCGCACCGCGGCCGGCTCAACGTCCTCACCAACATCGCCGGCAAGACCTACGCCCAGATCTTCCGCGAGTTCGAGGGCACCCAGGACCCGCGGTCCGTCCAGGGATCGGGTGACGTCAAGTACCACCTCGGCACCGAGGGGACGTTCACCTCCGACGCCGGCAACGAGACGAAGGTCTACCTCGCCGCGAACCCGTCGCACCTCGAGGCGGTGAACCCGGTCCTGGAGGGCATCGTCCGCGCCAAGCAGGACCTCCTCGACCAGCGCGGGACGTTCCCCGTCCTGCCGATCCTCATCCACGGCGACGCCGCCTTCGCCGGCCAGGGCGTCGTGGCGGAGACCCTCAACCTCTCGCAGCTGCGCGGCTACCGCACCGGCGGCACCATCCACGTGATCGTCAACAACCAGGTGGGCTTCACCACGAGTCCCACGTCGTCGCGCTCCTCCGTGTACTCGACGGACGTCGCGAAGATGGTCCAGGCACCGGTCTTCCACGTGAACGGCGACGACCCGGAGGCCGTGGTCCGCGTGGCCCAGATGGCGTACCAGTTCCGCCAGCGGTTCCACAAGGACGTCGTGATCGACATGGTCTGCTACCGCCGTCGCGGCCACAACGAGGGTGACGACCCCTCGATGACGCAGCCCATGATGTACAACCTGATCGAGGCGAAGCGCTCGGTCCGGAAGCTGTACACCGAGGCCCTGATCGGTCGCGGCGACATCACGCAGGAGGAGGCCGAGCAGGCGCTGCGCGACTACCAGGAGCGCCTCGAGCGCGTCTTCGCCGAGACCCATGCGGCCCAGACCTCGCCCCTCCCCGTCCTGGCCAAGGACCCGCAGGCGGTCTCCGACCTCGAGCGGCCCTACGCCCAGCAGTCCGACGGCGGCGACGCCGCCGTCCCGGAGACCGCGATCAGCACGGAGACGCTCGCCCGCATCGGCGCGGCCCACACGGCGATCCCGGACGGCTTCACCGTCCACCCGAAGCTCAAGGCGCTGCTCGACAAGCGCGAGCAGATGTCGCGGGAGGGCGGGATCGACTGGGGCTTCGGCGAGATCGCCGCCTTCGGGTCGCTCCTCATGGAGGGCGTCCCCGTGCGGCTCGCGGGCCAGGACTCGCGCCGCGGCACCTTCGTGCAGCGGCACGCCGTCTTCCACGACCGCGCCACCGGCAACGAGTGGCTGCCGCTGGACGACCTCAGCGAGGACCAGTCCAAGTTCTGGATCTACGACTCCCTGCTGAGCGAATACGCGGCCATGGGCTTCGAGTACGGCTACTCGGTGGAGCGCCCCGACGCCCTCGTGATCTGGGAGGCGCAGTTCGGTGACTTCGTCAACGGCGCGCAGACCATCATCGACGAGTTCATCAGCTCGGCGGAGCAGAAGTGGGGACAGCGGTCCTCGCTGGTCCTGATGCTCCCCCACGGCTACGAGGGCCAGGGCCCCGACCACTCGTCCGCGCGCATCGAACGCTTCCTGCAGATGTGCGCCGAGGAGAACATGGTCGTCGCCAACCCGAGCAACGCCGCCTCGCACTTCCACCTCCTGCGCCGGCACGCCTACACGCGGCCGAGGAAGCCGCTGATCATCTTCACCCCCAAGCAGCTCCTGCGCCTCAAGGCCGCGGCGAGCTCGGTGGAGGACTTCACGCAGGGCACCTTCCGGCCGGTCATCCCGGACACGCTGGGCACACCGGGCAAGGACGTCGAGCGGGTCATCCTCGTCTCGGGCCGGCTCTACTACGACCTGCTGGCCTCGCGCCAGAAGCTCGACGACGGCAGGACGGCCATCGTCCGCGTGGAGCAGCTCTACCCGCTGCCGGTGGAGGAGATCCGGGCCGCCCTGGACACCTACCCCGGCGCGGAGATCGTCTGGGCGCAGGACGAGCCGGCCAACCAGGGGCCGTGGCCCTTCATCGGGCTCAACCTCCCCCAGGAGCTCGACCGGCCCGTCCGGCTCGCCTCGCGGCCCGCCTCGGCGTCCACGGCGACGGGGTCGGCCAAGAACCACGCCAAGGAGCAGGAACTCCTGGTCAAGCGGGCGTTCGGCCGGGAATAGCAAGCGATCAGTATGATGTCGGGTGGGGCTCGAGGCCCCACCCGATGTCTTTAAGGGCCTGTCACCGGCGTGTCCGGACAGCCATGTACCTCCGACGAGCACACCGAGGAACCAGTGGAACAACGCAGAATCCGGCTAGCAGCAGTGGGCGACGAACTCCTCGCAGGGCTCGGTGATCCGCGGGCTCTCGGCTGGCTCGGTCGCGTGATGGCCCGGACCAGGCCCGACAACGTGGCCGTCGAGGCCTACAGCCTGGCCGCCCCCGGCGAGGGGACCGAGGCCCTGGCGAACCGCTGGCTGCAGGAGGCCGGACGCCGTTTCGCGGACGGCTACGACAACCGCCTGGTGGTCGGCCTGTCCGACTGCGACCTCGACCTCGAGCTGTCCACCGCGAGGAGCCGCCTCAACCTGGCGAACATCCTCGACGGCGCCTCGCAGTCGAGCGTCAAGGCCCTCGTCGTCGGGCCTCCCCCCGGGCTCGACGCCGAACGCAACCGCCGGCTCGCCGACCTCTCCGCGGCCTTCGGTGATGTCACCACGCGCCGCAAGCACGTCTTCGTGGACACCTTCACCCCGCTGCTCGCGCACGAGCAGTGGCGCCACGACCTCGCGGCGAACGGCGGGACGCCGGGCCAGGCCGGCTACGGCCTCATGGCCTGGCTGGTCCTGCACCGCGGCTGGTTCCAGTGGCTGGAAGTACCCGCGCCAGAGTAAGGCATGCAGGCAGTGGAAGGCCCTGGGACACGCTGTTCCCGGGGCCTTTTCCGTTGTTCAGGAGCCTTATGTTTCGCAGGGGTAACAAATGGGTTATCAACGGCTTACTGAGTGTCCGAAGGCAACGATCCTTCGCTATGCTGTCCCCGTGTGATTGCCGTCACTGGGAATCCGCCTCGTGGGACCTATCTTCGTCCCTCGCGCCCAGCACAGTAAGGACTATCGAATGCGTAATAAGCGCACAATGACGCTCGCCGCACTGTCCATCGGAGCGCTCATGCTGAGTGCCTGTGGATCGGCGGGCGGGACGGCCGAGACCCCGGCCTCCGAAGGTGCCGAGGAGAACCTCGCATCGACGATCAACATCGCGATCAGCCAGGCTCCTACGGCCTACAACGGCCAGACCGCGGCAACCAACGCCGTGTACAACACCTATGTCGACAACCTGACATCGAGTGGCTTCGCTGCGTTCGCCGCCAACGGCAACCTCGAGCCCAACGAGGAATTCGGCACCTACGAGAAGACCAGCGACGATCCGCTCACGGTCAAATACACCATCAACGAGGATGCTGTGTGGTCCGACGGAACGGCGATCGACTACGACGACGTCCTGCTGACCTGGGCCGCCATGTCCGGCACCCACCCGACCGGCGAGAAGGACCCGGACACGGGCGCCGAAGCCGACCTGTTCCAGGCGGCCTCCACCAACGGATTCGCGTCGATGAAGATGATCGAGGGCGAGCCGGGCTCCAAGGAATTCGAGGCGGTGTTCGACGAGCCCTACGCCGACTGGGAGGCCCTCTTCACCACCGGCGTCTTCCTGCCCGCGCACATCGCCGCAGAGCAGGGCGGGATGTCGCCGGAGGGTGACGGCGCCGAGCTCGTCGAGGCCATCCAGGCGACCGACATCGAGGCGCTCACGCCTGTTGCCGAATTCTGGAACACCGGCTGGAACTACGAAGCCGACCTCCCCAAGCTCCCCGATACGGCCATCCTCCCCTCCTCCGGCCCCTACAAGCTGGACAACGCCACCAACGGCACCCTGACGCTCGTGAAGAACGACCAGTACTGGGGCGAGGAGCGGGCCGGCAAGACCGACACGATCGTCTTCAAGACCATCGTCGACGAGGAGGCCGTCCAGGCCCTCCAGAACGGCGACGTCGACATCATCGAGCCGTCCAGCCCGACGGTCGACACCAAGACCGCCCTCGAGCAGATCGGCGAGACCGTCACGGTCGACACCGGACAGTCGCTGACCTTCTCGCACGTCGACCTCGACCAGCGGCCCGGTGCCGTCTTCGAGGACCTCAAGGTCCGCCAGGCGTTCGCGAAGTGCATCCCGAGGGCCGACATGGTCGACAAGTTCGTGACCCCCGTCGACCCCGAGGGCACGGTCATGAACCTGCACGAGTACCAGCCGGCACAGGAGGACTACCAGACCGTGCTCGACGGCGCGGAGGCCGCCCAGGGCGACGGCGTCGCCGACATCGAGGGCGCCAAGGCCCTCCTCGAGGAGGCCGGCAAGACCGAGCCCGTCAAGGTCTCCATGATGTTCGCATCCACCAGCCAGCTGCGCGCCGACCAGGTCGCCCTGGTCAAGGACTCCTGCGACCAGGCCGGCTTCGAGATCACCCCGCAGCCCGAGCCCGAGTGGAGCGCCAAGCTCTCACAGCCCGGCGCCTGGGATGCCGTGGTCTTCGGCTGGGCCGGTTCGGGGCTCGTCGCCTCGGGCCAGTCCATCTACATCACCGGCGGTGAGCAGAACTTCGGCGGTTACACCGATTCCGAGGTCGACCGTCTCTGGGACGAGATCGTGACCACGACGGATTCCGAGGAAGTCATCCCGCTCAAGACCGAGCTCGAGCAGCGCCTCGCGGAGACGCAGTACAACGTGGTGCTCTACGCCAACCCGAACATCGCCGGGTACTCCTCGAAGCTCGAGGGCGTCGAGCTGAACCCGACGCAGACCGGCATAACCTGGAACGCCTACAGCTGGACGAAGCAGAACTGATTGCAGCCTCTCCGCTGATGCAGAAGGACGGGCAGGCCCTCGGGCCTGCCCGTCCCTGTGCCCGGCGCCGCGACAGCCTGCACCGCCTCCAAGGAGCCCCCACGTGTTCTACTTCATCGCCAAGCGATCCATCATCTCGTTCTTCATCATGCTCGCAGCCACCACGCTGATGTACTTCCTCACCATCAACTCGGGCGACCCGTTCGAGGACCTCGGTGAGGCCAGCGGCCCGGAGAAGGCCGCGACCATCGCCGCGCGCACCGCCGCCATGAACCTCGACGTCCCGCCCATCCCCCGCTACTTCCTCTGGCTGCAGGAGGTCGGCTACTGCCTCGTCCCCGGCGGCGTGGGCTGCACGCTCGGCACGGACCGCGCAGGGGCCGCCGTCCTGCCGCAACTCGAGAACGCGATGGGCTCGACGCTGCGCCTCGTCGTCGTGGCGACCGTGCTCGCCCTCGTGCTCGGCGTGATCGTCGGGATCGTCACCGCGATCCGCCAGTACAGCACCTTCGACTACTCGGTCACGTTCATCTCGTTCCTGCTGTTCTCCCTGCCCCTGTTCTGGCTCTCCACCCTGCTCAAGCAGTACCTGGCGATCGACCTCAACACATGGCTGGCGAATCCGCAGTTCTCCTACCTCACGATCGTCCTGATCGGGGTGGTCGCCGGCGTCATCTGGGCGGTCGTCGTCGGCGGTGACCGCAGACGCAGGCTGACCACCTTCGGCATCGCCGCCGCAGCCACCGCCGTCGCGCTGTACCTGCTCCTGGTCACCGGCTGGTTCGTCAGCCCGGGCCTCGGCGTCGTCGGCATGCTGGTCTCCGCCGCGGGCATCGCGGTCCTCTGGACGGCCCTGCTCGCGGGCTTCCGCCGTCGGCGCGTCCTGAACGGCGCCCTCGCGGCGGCCGGCGTCAGCTACCTCGGCTACCTCGTCTCGCTCGTCCTGTTCGACGATCCCAACTGGCTCGTGGTGCTGGCGCTCGTGGTCGTCACGGCGGTGCTCGCCTACGTCGTCGCCGGCGCGGTCGGCGGTCCGTTCCGCGCGCAGGCCGCGAAGATCGGGGCGGTCATCGCCGTGTCGGTGAGCCTGCTGATCGTCCTGGACCGCCTCCTCCAGGCCTACCCGACGCTCTCGGCCAAGGCCGGCGGGCGGCCCATCCCGACGACGGGATCGCAGTCGGCCAACCTCGCGGGGACCTTCTGGGAGATCAACCTCGACTACGCACTGCACCTGATCCTGCCGACCATCGCGCTGACCCTCATCTCGTTCGCCACGTACACGCGGTACACGAGAGCCAGCCAGCTGGACGTCATGAACCAGGACTACATCCGCACCGCGCGGGCCAAGGGCCTGAGCGAGCGCACCGTCCTCGTCAAGCACGCGTTCCGCAACGCGATGATCCCCATCACCACCCTGATGGCGTTCGACTTCGCCGGCGTCCTCGGCGGCGCCGTCATCACCGAGCAGGTCTTCGGCTGGAACGGCATGGGCAAGATGTTCGTGGACGGCATCAACCACGTGGATCCGGGGCCGGTCATGGCCTTCTTCCTCGTGGTCGGCACGGCCGCCGTGCTCTTCAACATGCTCGCCGACATCGCCTACGCGTTCCTCGACCCGCGCATCACCCTGAGCTAGGACCCGATCATGAGCAATCACCAGAACCCGCGGGACGACGCCCGCCCGTCGGTCGAGCTGTCCGAGATGACCCTGCAGAGCCAGGACACGGACATCGCCACCGCCGTCCCCACACGGGCGCAGACCGACCGCATCCGCACGACCGAGGCCAAGAGCCAGGGGCGCCTCGTCCGTGAACGCTTCTTCCGCCACAAGGGAGCACTGGTCGGCATCGCGCTGCTCGTGCTGATCTTCCTCCTCGCGTTCACCTCGATCGGTTTCGCCGGCATCCCGGGCTGGTGGAACAAGGACTACGACGTCCTCGCCGCCCGCTTCAACGAGGGCAAACCGACTCTGACGCTGTGGCCCTTCAGCCTCGGCGAGCATCCGTTCGGCCAGGACGTGCTCGGCCGCGACTACTTCGCGCTGACGATGCGCGGCATCCAGACCTCCCTGATCATCGCGTTCGTCGTGGGGATCGTGGCCATGGTCATCGGCACCACGGTGGGCGCCGTCGCCGGCTACTTCCGGGGCTGGACCGAGGCGTTCCTCATGCGCATCACCGACGTCGTCATCACCATCCCGACCGTCGTCATCGCGGCGGCCGTCGCGGGCATCGTGGCGAAGAACGGCATCATCCCCTTCGCCGTGTTCCTCGGCCTCGTCACCTGGACCGGGCTCGCGCGCCTGGTCCGGGGCGAGTTCCTGTCGCTGCGCGAGAAGGAGTTCGTGGAGTCCGCGAAATCGGTCGGGGCGAGCTCGGGCCGCATCATCTTCCGGCACATCCTGCCCAACACCGTCGGAGTCATCATCGTGTCGACGACGCTGGCCATCTCCAGCGCCATCCTCCTCGAGACCGCCCTGAGCTACCTGGGTCTCGGGGTCACGGCACCCGACACCTCCCTCGGCAAGGCCATCAACGACAACCGCTCCGCCCTCACCGTCCGGCCGTGGCTGTTCCTGTGGCCCGGAGTGTTCATCATCGGCATCGCCCTCGCCGTCAACTTCATCGGTGACGGCCTGCGTGACGCGTTCGATCCCAAGCAGACAAGGGTGAAGCAGTAATGAGTTCCAGCACCGTCACCATCACGGACGAACAGACCACACCGGCGAACGGCCCGATCCTCGCGGTCCAGGGCCTCGGCGTCGAGTTCAACGTCGACAACGAGTGGGTCATGGCCGCCGAGGACGTCTCCTACGAGATCCACCCCGGGGAGATCCTCGCGATCGTCGGTGAATCCGGCTCGGGCAAGAGCATGTCCTCCATGGCCCTGCTCGGCCTCCTCCCCCGCAACGGGCGGTCGCACGGCAGCGCGAAGATGCTCGGCAAGGAGCTCATCGGCGCCTCGCAGGGCACGCTCCGGCGCGTCCGGGGAAAAGAGATCGCGATGATCTTCCAGGAGCCCATGACCGCGCTCAACCCGGTGCTGACCGTCGGTGAGCAGATCCGCGAAGCCGTGGAGCAGCACACCGAGCTGTCCCCCACGCACGCGAAGCAGCGCGCCATCGAGCTCCTGCGCCTGGTGGAGATCCCCGAGCCGGAACGCCGCTACGACAACTTCCCCCACCAGTTCTCGGGCGGCCAGCGGCAGCGGGCCATGATCGCCATCGCGCTCGCCAACGACCCGATGCTGCTCATCGCCGACGAACCGACGACGGCGCTCGACGTCACCGTGCAGGCCGAGGTCCTGGACCTCCTGCGCAAGCTCAACAAACGGCTCAACAGCGCCGTGCTCCTGATCACCCACGACATGGGGGTCGTCGCCGACCTCGCGGACCACGTGGTCGTCATGGAGCGTGGGCGGATCGTCGAGGCCGCGCCGACCGCACAGCTGTTCGCGGCCCCGGCCGAGGACTACACCCGGCAGCTCCTCGGGTCGGTCCCCCACCTCGGCTCGAAGGTGGGCGGCGTCCTCACCGACGTCGAGGTCGTCGACGGGCACCTGAGCATCCACGAGGAGTACGCCGCCGAGGCCCTGCGCAGGAGGGACTCGCACACCGCGTCCGGCGTCGTCCCGGCACTCGAACTCACGGACGTCGACATCGAGTACCCCGGGCGCTTCCGCCAGCCGGCCTTCAAGGCGGTCACGGGCGTCTCGCTCACCATCAACCCGGGCGAGGTGCTGGGCCTCGTCGGGGAGTCGGGCTCGGGCA
Organism: Arthrobacter sp. Ld5; assembly: GCF_051172775.1. Lineage (NCBI taxonomy): Bacteria > Bacillati > Actinomycetota > Actinomycetes > Micrococcales > Micrococcaceae > Arthrobacter > Arthrobacter sp. Ld5. The sequence continues at coordinate 34,915 of NZ_JBPKBO010000016.1, read as the reverse complement.
AGTCGACGATCGCACGCGCCGTCACCGGCCTGATCAGGACCTCCGGGGGCACGGTCAGGATCGGCGGCACGGACATCACGCAGCTCAGTGCCCGGCAGCTCCTGCCGCTGCGCAAGCGCTTCGCGATCGTGTTCCAGGACCCGGCGGCCTCCCTCAACCCGCGCCTGTCGATCGGTGAGAGCATCGGGGAGCCCCTGTTCCTGCACGAGAAGCTGAAGCGGGCGGAACTCGACCAGCGGGTCGCGTCGCTGCTGGAGGACGTGCAGTTGCCGGTCGCCTTCCGCAACCGGTACCCGCACGAGCTCTCGGGCGGCCAGCGCCAGCGCGTCGGGATCGCCCGCGCCCTCTCGCTCCAGCCGGACCTCCTGGTCGCGGACGAGCCGACGTCGGCCCTCGACGTCTCCGTGCAGGCGAAGGTCCTCGATCTGTTGCAGGAACTGCAGCGGGAGCGGGGCTTCGCCTGCCTCTTCGTCAGCCACGACCTCGCCGTCGTCGAGCTCCTCGCGAGCCACATCGCGGTGCTCAACAAGGGCGTGCTCGTGGAACAGGGCAGCACGGAGCAGATCCTGAAGTACCCCCGCGATCCGTACACCCGCCGCTTGCTCGCAGCGGCGCCCGTACCGGACCCGGCGGAGCAGGCGCTGCGGCGCCGGCAGCGCTCGGCCATCCTGGCGGCCGGCGCGGCGGAGTAGCAGTCCCCTGCCCGACGACGAAGGCCCTCTCCGCGTGGAGGGGGCCTTCGTCGTCGGGCGCGCTGTCCGCTCAGTGGCGGAAGACGATCTTCCCGAAGACCTCGCCGTCGAGCATGCGCCGGAAGCCTTGCGCGGCGTCGTCGAGCGGGAGGACCGCGTCGATGACGGGCCGCACCCCGGTGGCCACCAGGAAGCGGGTCAGCCTGACGAGCTCGTCCCGCGTGCCCATGGTGGAGCCGAGCACCCGCAACTGCAGGAAGAACACCCGGTTGAGGTCCGCCGACGGGGCCGGGCCGCTCGTCGCCCCGCAGGTGACCACGGTGCCGCCCGGCACGAGGGACTTCAGGGAGTGGGCCCAGGTGGCCTCGCCCACGGAGTCGAAGACGACGTCGACGCGCTCCGGGAGGCGGGCCCCGGCGTCGAACGCCTGCTCGGCCCCGAGCTCCAGGGCGCGCTGCCGCTTGTCCCCGCTGCGGCTCGTCGCCCACACCCGGTAGCCGGCCGCCGACGCGAGCGCGATCAGGGCGGAAGCGACCCCGCCTCCGGCGCCCTGGACGAGCACCGTGGAGCCGGGTGCTGCAGGAGAGACCGTGAACAGCATGCGGTACGCCGTGAGCCATGCGGTGGGCAGGCACGCCGCCTCCTCGAAGGACAGCTCCGCCGGCTTGGGCACGAGGTTGCGCTCCGGCACCCAGACGTAGTCGGCCATGGTGCCGGGGTGCCGTTCGGAGAGCAGGGACCGCTTCGGGTCGAGGGTCTCGTCGCCGCGCCAGCCGTCCGAGGAGATGACACCGTGCACGATCACCTCGTTGCCGTCGTCGTCGATCCCGGCCGCGTCGCAGCCGAGGACCATCGGCAGGCTGTCCTGCGGGAGCCCGACGCCCTTCAGGGACCACAGGTCGTGGTGGTTCAGGCAGGAGGCGACGACCTTCACCCGCACGAAGCCCTCGGGCGCTGCGGGGGTCTCGAGGTCCCCGACCGTGAGGCCTGCGAGCGGGGCGTCCGCGGACTGGGTTGCGGCGTAGACAGCGCGCATACATAAGCTCCTTCGATCATGGATGATCCCCTCATCCTAGGCCGGGCCCCTGTTTAGGTGACGCCCGTCGCCGTGTGGGAGACTGGGGTGCAGTTCTGCACTTTCCCAGTGCCTGAAGAAGAAGGAGGCAGCCATGAGCAAGCGAGCACGCAAGCGTCGCGACCGGAAGCGTGGTGGCGCGAACCACGGTAAGCGCCCCAACACCTGAGTCCAGGCGTACACGGCGTCCCCGGTCTTCGAGGACGTACCGACAGAGAACCTCCGGCCCCTGGGCCGGAGGTTCTCTGCTTAATCGGATTCCCTGTCCTGCCGGTGCTGCGTCCGGCGGCTCAGTGGTCCACGGTCTTGAGGTGGCTGATCCTGTCCAGGATGCTCGCCTTCAGGGTGGACGGCGCCACCTCGGTGCAGGACCGCTTCACGACCGATCGGATGACGCACTCGAGGTCGTGCTCCTCGGCGCACTGGGGGCAGTCGTTGAGGTGATCCTTGATCTCCACGAGATCCTGGTGGGACAGCGCGCCGTCCAGGTACTCGTACAGCCGCTCGATCCTCGCATCGGCGCAGTCGCCCATGCTCCCGCAATCGCTCATTTCTCCATCTCCTGTTCCTTGCCCTTCGCCCCCGCTGCGACCGTGGCCTTCGTGCCGGCTCCGCTGCCGGCACCCAGCCCGCGATCGCGCGCGTACTCCGCGAGATGCTCGCGGAGCAGCTTGCGGCCGCGGTGCAGCCGGGACATGACGGTCCCGATGGGCGTGTTCATGATTTCCGAGATCTCCTTGTACGCGAAGCCCTCGACGTCCGAGAAGTACACCGCGAGCCTGAACTCCTCGGGGATCGCCTGCAGGGCGTCCTTGACGTCCGAGTCGGGCAGGTGGTCGAGTGCCTCCACCTCGGCCGAGCGGAGTCCCAGGGAGGTGTGCTCGGCCGCCTTGGCCAGCTGCCAGTCCTCGATCGTGTCCGAGTGCGACTGCAGGGGCTCGCGCTGCCTCTTCCGGTACAGGTTGATATAGGTGTTGGTGAGGATGCGGTACAGCCATGCCTTGAGGTTCGTCCCCGGCTTGTACTGGTGGAAGGCCGAGAACGCCTTGGTGTAGGCCTCCTGCACCAGGTCCTCCGCATCGCTGGGATTGCGGGCCATGCGCATGGCTGCCGAGTAGAGCTGGTCGACGTACTGCATGGCGTCGCGTTCGAAGCGCGCCTTGCGGTCCGCCTCCGACTCCGTGGACACGTCCAACTGTGCATCTTCTGCCGGGCTGCTGCCTGCGGGGGCTGTGGTATCCATCGAGCGAAAGTCTACGCGCCCCCGCCGTCGCGGCGCCGGGGTGTCGGCCCGCCGGGGCGAGGTCGACAACTGGAAATCCGGTCTCTCGGCCGTCGCGGTCCGTGCCCCTGCCATTCCGGTATCCCCTTCACTGTCCTGCGGTCCGTTACGCCTGTTCCAACCCCTCGCCGCATCCCCTTATTCCTGTCCGGGCACAGGCCGGGGCCCCGGCTCCGTCCGCAACCCCACGCACCGGCCGGGGGCGCGGAGCGTGACCGGTGGGAGGGCATGCAAAACTAGAGCCAGCGTGCTTCGTACTCGAAACCCATGTCCGGCCGACGCGCCGGCACCCAGGAGGCAGTCATGACCCTTGTCCGCGTAATCGCCCGACCCCTGATCGCCAGCAGCTTCGTCGTGAGCGGCGTCGAGCGTCTCCGCACGGCGGGCGCCACGGCCCCGCAGCTCAAGCCCGTCCTCACCGGCGTCACGAAGGTCGTCCCCTCGGCCGGCGCGATCACCGGCAACGAGAAGCTCGTGGGCCAGGTCCTCGGCGCCACCCAGGTCGGCGCGGCCGTGCTCCTCGGCATCGGCCGGTTCTCCCGCGTCGCGGCCCTGCTGCTGACCGTCACCACCACGGTGAACGCGCTCGTCGACTACCGCTCGGCGGATGCATCGACCTCCGAGGGCAAGAAGGCCCGCCGGTCGCAGCTGCTCAAGAACCTCTCCCTGATCGGCGCCGTCCTGCTCGCCGCCGTCGACACCAACGGACGCCCCGGCATCGCCTGGCGCGCCGAGCACCTCGCGACGGACGCCCGGAAGCAGCTGAAGAAGGCGGACAAGGCCGTCCGCAAGACGGCGTCCGACGTCGTGGGTTCCTAGGCCCCATGGCAGCGTCATCAGGCGGGGCACCCTCCCGGACCGGGTGGAGGGCGCCCCGCCTGACCCGTCCCGTGGACGCCGACCTCTCGGTCCCCGGCTCCAAGTCCCTCACCAACCGCTACCTCGTGCTCGCCGCCCTGGCCGACGGCCCGTGCCGCCTGCGCCGGCCCCTGCACTCGCGTGACTCGGCCCTCATGATCGCCGCGCTGCGCGGCCTCGGGGCCGTCATCGAGGAGGTCCCCGGCGACGGCGACTTCGGCCCGGACCTCCGGGTGACCCCCCTGCAGGGCGGAGGACCGGCCTCGCGCACCGTGGACTGCGGCCTCGCGGGCACCGTCATGCGCTTCGTGCCCCCGCTGGCGGGCCTGGTCACCGGCACCACCACGTTCGACGGCGATCCGCACGCGCGCCGCCGCCCCATGGGCAGCATCATCGACGCCCTCCGCGGCCTCGGCCTCAGCATCGACGACGGCGGCGCGGGCGCCCTCCCCTTCTCCGTGCGGGGCGAGGGGCAGGTGCGCGGCGGCCGCCTGGTCATCGACGCCTCCGCGTCCTCGCAGTTCGTCTCGGCGCTCCTGCTCGTCGGCGCGCGCTTCACGGACGGGCTGCACCTGGAGCACGTCGGCAAGCCCGTACCCAGCCTCGACCACGTCCGCATGACGGTCGAGACCCTCCGGGCCGTCGGCGTCGCCGTGGACGACTCCGTGCCGAACCACTGGCGCGTCTCCCCCGGCCCCATCGCCGCGTTCGACGTCGCGGTGGAGCCCGACCTCTCCAACGCCGGCCCCTTCCTCGCGGCCGCCGTCGTCACGGGCGGCACCGTCCGCATCCGCAACTGGCCCGAGGGCACCACGCAGGTCGGCGACGCCTGGCGGCGCATCCTGCCCCTGATGGGCGCCACCGCGGACCTCCGCGGCGGGGTGCTCACCGTCACCGGCGGCCCGTCGATCGCCGGCGGGACGTTCGCCGACACCTCCGAGCTGGCACCGACCGTCGCGGCGCTGTGCGCACTGGCCGCGACGCCGTCGACCCTCACCGGGATCGCGCATCTCCGCGGCCACGAGACGGACCGGCTCGCGGCGCTCGTCGCGGAGATCAAGAACCTCGGCGGGGACGCGGAGGAGACGCCCGACGGCCTCGTCATCCGACCGGCCCCGCTGCACGGGGGCCTGTTCAGCACGTACGACGACCACCGGATGGCCACCGCGGGCGCGATCCTCGGCCTCGCCGTCGACGGCGTGGACGTGGAGAACATCGGCACCACGGCCAAGACGATGCCGGAGTTCCCCGAGCTGTGGGCCGCCGTCGTCCGCACGGCGGACGGGCCCGACGGCGCGCCGTCGCCCGCCCCACCCGTGGCCACGGCATGAGCGAGGCCGGCACCCGTCGCGGATCGCGGGCCTGGGACGAGTCCGACGTGCGGATCCGCCCCAACAAGAAGGGGACCCGCCCGCGCACCAAGAACCGCCCCGCCTACGAGGACGCCGTGACCGGACGCGTCGTGACGGTGGACCGCGGGCGGTACACCACCGTGGTGGACGAGGGCACACCGGAGGAGAGGACGGTCATCGCCGCCCGTGCGCGCGAACTGCGCCGCAACGCCGTCGTCGCCGGCGACCTCGTGGCGCTCGTCGGCGATCTCTCGGGCGGCCCCGACTCCCTCGCGCGCCTCGTGCGCATCGAGGACCGGACGACGGTCCTGCGCAGGAGCGCTGACGACACCGACCCGGTGGAGCGCGTGGTGGTCGCCAACGCGGACCAGCTCGTGATCGTCGTCGCGGCCGCCAACCCCGAACCGCGGACCGGCTTCATCGACCGGGCGCTCGTCGCCGCCTACGACGCCGGCATCGAACCGCTGCTGTGCATCACGAAGGCCGACCTCCGCGACCCGGCGCCCCTGCTCGCCAACTACGAGCACCTGGATCTCCGGGTCATCATCAGCGGCACCGACGAGGGCACCGGCGTCGCCGCCACCTCCGACGACGGCGAGTCCGCGCGGCTGTCCTCCGCCGCCGTGGACGCCCTGAGGGAGGAGCTCGACGGACAGGTGAGCGTCCTGCTGGGCCACTCCGGTGTGGGGAAGTCCACCATGGTGAACGCCCTGACCGGGTCCACGCGCGCCACCGGCGGCGTGAACGCGGTGACGGGCCGGGGGCGGCACACGTCCTCCTCGGCGCTGGCCCTGAAAGCCGCCGACGCCGCGCCCGGCACCTGGATCATCGACACCCCCGGCATCCGGTCCTTCGGCCTGGCGCACGTGCAGGCGGATCGCATCCTCAAGGCGTTCCCCGACCTGGAGCCGGGCACCGAGCGCTGCGAGCGCGGCTGCCGGCACGACGACCACGCCGTCGGGTGCGGCCTCGACAGCTACGTGGCGGAGGGACTCGCGGGCGAGTCCGGGCCGGTGCGCCTGGCCTCGCTGCGCCGACTGCTCGGTGCCGGCACGGCCGAAGCGCGAGGCAGCTCACACGACGCCAAGGAACTCGGACACCAGTGATCGGCGCGATCACTGGTAGGGTCGATCCTGTTGTTGTTTGCGCATTACATCTCTAAGCCTTGACCCTCCACCTGGAGTTCGACAGCTTTTTTGATAAGCGGGTAACGAACTGCACGACGAGCCCCCGAACGTCGGGACGCTCCCACCAGGTAAGGAATTCTCAATGGCTACTGGCACTGTGAAATGGTTCAACGCCGAAAAGGGCTTCGGCTTCATCGCTCCCGAGGACGGCGGCGCCGACGTGTTCGCCCACTTCTCCGCGATCAACTCGAACGGCTACCGTTCCCTCGAAGAGAACCAGAAGGTCAACTTCGAGACCACCCAGGGCCCCAAGGGTCCCCAGGCCGAGAACATCACCGTTCTCTGATTCTTCCGACACCGCCTGGCGGTGACGGCCCGAAAGCCACCGTGCGGCGCGAGCCCGCGGTGGCTTTCTGCTGTCCAGGGCCAGGTCCCGCGCCCCGCACGGGATGCGCCCACCGAGACGATAGGTTGAACGGTATGAGTTTCACGCAGGGCTACAACGACGACCTCCGTCTCGCCCACATCATGGCCGATTCGGTGGACGACCAGACCATGTCGCGCTTCAAGGCGCTCGACCTGCGGGTGGAGACCAAACCGGATCTCACCCCCGTGACGGACGCCGACAAGGGCGCCGAGGAGGCCATCCGCGGACAGCTCTCCCGGGCCCGGCCCCGGGACGCGGTCCTCGGTGAGGAATTCGGCAGCACCGGCTCCGGCTCGCGCCGCTGGGTGATCGACCCCATCGACGGCACCAAGAACTTCGTGCGTGGCGTGCCGGTCTGGGCCACGCTCATCTCGCTCATCGACGACGGCAAGCCCGTCGTCGGCCTGGTCAGCGCTCCCGCGCTGGGCAAGCGCTGGTGGGCGGCCCAGGGCACCGGCGCCTACACCGGGAAGTCCCTCGCCGCCGCCCAGCGCCTCCGGGTCTCCAACGTCTCCCGCCTCGAGGACGCCTCGCTGTCCTACTCCAGCCTGTCCGGCTGGCGCGAACGCGGGACGCTCGCCGAATTCGTGAATCTCGCGGACCGGGTCTGGCGCACGCGTGCCTACGGTGACTTCTGGTCCTACTGCCTCGTGGCGGAGGGCGCGGTGGACATCGCGTGCGAGCCGTCCCTGAACCTGTACGACATGGCCGCGCTCGTGCCGATCGTCACCGAGGCCGGGGGACGCTTCACGTCCCTCGACGGCCAGGACGGACCTCACGGCGGCAACGCCCTCGCGACCAACGGCACCCTGCACAGCGAGGTGCTGCGGACCCTCAACCCCGATGTGGATGACCTGCTCTAGCAGCGGGCGCCGCGCCGCAGGACCGGCAGGGTGACGGGCGGGCCCCGGCTCGCCGAGGACCGCCGGAGGGACCTGGCCGCGGCCTACCTGTCCGGTGCCGGCCGGTACGACCGCGTCCGCCCCGGCTACCCGGACGCCGTCGCCGACTGGGTGGTCCCTCCGGACGCCCGCCGCGCCGCCGATCTCGGTGCGGGCACCGGCCTGTTCACGGAACTGCTCGTGCAGCGCGGACTCGCCGTGACGGCGGTGGATCCCTCCGAGGACATGCTGGCCGTCCTCGGAGGGAGGCTGCCCGGCGTGCCCGCCGTCCGGGGCCCCGCCGAGGAGACGCACCTCCCGGACGCCTCCCAGGATCTGCTCACCCTGGCCCAGGCGTGGCACTGGTGCGACCACGCCGCCACGGTCCGGGAGGCGGCGCGGGTCCTGACGCCGGCAGGCCGGCTCGCCCTCGTCTGGAACCAGCTCGACGTCTCGATCCCGTGGGTGCACCGCCTGTCCAGGATCATGCACGCCGGCGACGTGTTCTCGCCCTCCTACCGCCCCTCGTTCGGGGACGCCTTCGACGCACCGGAGGACCTGGTGGTGCACTGGGCCCAGGACCTCGACGTCGCCGGCGTCCTCGACCTCGCGCGGTCCAGGAGCTACTACCGGCGGGCGGCGCCCGCCCTGCAGGCCCGTGTGGAGGCCAATCTGCGGTGGTACCTCACCGACTACCTCGCGTTCGGTCCGGACGCCTCGCTCACGCTGCCGTACTACACCCATGCCTGGCGCGCGTCCCTGCGGACGCCGTAGATTTCGGCATGCCTAAACGCTAGATTTAGGCATGCCTCAAAGCCGGCGGTGCTCGCCCCTCCTGCGCGTGGTCCTCCCATGCCTCCTCCTCGCCGTCGTGGCGACCGGGTGCGCACGCCCGGCACCGCCGTCCTCCCCGGACGACCGCCCGCACGTGCTGACCACCTTCTCTGTCCTCGCCGACCTCGTCGACACCGTGGGCGGCGGGCACGTCCGCGTCGAGTCGATCACCAAGGTGGGCGCGGAGATCCACGGGTACGAGCCCACGCCGTCGGACCTCGTCCGGGCCCAGGACGCCGACCTCGTCATCGACAACGGGCTGGGGCTCGAGCGCTGGTTCGAGCGGTTCCTGAACTCCGTGGACGCACCCCACGTTGTCCTCTCCGACGGCGTCGAGCCCATCGACATCCGGACCGGCGACTACCGGGGGCGGGCGAACCCCCACGCGTGGATGTCCCCCGTCGCCGCGCAGACCTACGTCGACAACACCGTCGTCGCCCTCTCCGGGCTCGCCCCGGAGCACGCCGCCGACTTCGAGGCGAACGGACGCGAGCTCAAGGCGGACCTGGCGGACCTGCTGGCGGACTTCCGGGAGGACCTCGCGGACGTCGACGCCGCGGCCCTGGTGACCTGCGAGGGGGCCTTCTCCTATCTCGCCCGTGACGCCGGGCTCCGGGAATCCTTCATCTGGCCGGTCAACGCCGACTCCGAAGGGACGCCGCGGCAGATCCGCGATGTCATCGCCTTCGTCGAGGAGAACCGCGTGCCGACGCTCTTCTGCGAATCCACGGTCAACCCCTCCGCCCAGGAGCAGGTGGCCCTCGCCACCGGGGCGCGCCTCGGCGGGACGCTGTACGTCGACTCGCTGTCCGGGCCCGAGGGCCCGGTGCCGACCTTCCTGGACCTCATCCGGTACGACCTGCACACCATCGCGGAAGGACTCGCACGATGACCACCTCCGGGGAGACGGGCGTCCCACCCGTCATCGACGCACGGCACCTCACCGTCCGCTACACCGACGTGCTCGCCCTCGACGACGTCAGCCTGCGGCTCGCGCCCGGGAGCATCTGCGGGCTCATCGGCGTCAACGGATCCGGGAAGTCGACGCTCTTCACCTCGCTCATGGGGCTCCTCACGCCGCAGGCGGGCTCCGTCGAGCTCTTCGGCACCTCGATCGCCTCCGCGCGGAAGCGCGGGCTCGTCGCCTACATGCCGCAGGCGGAGGGCGTCGACTGGACGTTCCCGGTGTCGGTGTCCGACGTCGTCGGCATGGGACTGTACGGGCGGCTCGGGACGGCGCGCCGCCTGCGGCCGGCCGACCGCGCGGCCGTCGACGACGCCCTCGAGCGCGTGGGCCTGGCCGCGCTGAGGAAGCGCCAGATCGGGCAGCTCTCGGGCGGGCAGCGCAAGCGCGTGTTCATCGCCCGGAGCATCGCCCAGGACGCCCGGCTCCTGCTCCTCGACGAGCCCTTCGCGGGCGTCGACCGGTCGAGCGAGCACACCATGACCGCGCTGCTGAAGGCGTTGCGTGACGAGGGGCGGTCGGTGCTGGTGTCCACGCACGATCTCGCGGGTGTCCCCGACCTGTGCGACGAGGCGGTCCTCCTGCAGCAGCGGGTCCTGGCGCAGGGTGACCCGTCGCAGGTCCTCACCCACGGGAACCTCGCACTCGCCTTCGGCCCGCATCCCTCCTCCCCGAACGGAGCACCCTGACATGGACGTCCTCGCGTTCCTCCTCGAACCGCTCCAGTACGGCTTCCTGACGAGGGCCCTCGCCGTCACCGTCGCGGCGGCCGTCGTCGCCGCGGTGCTCTCCTGCTGGCTCATCCTCATGGGGTGGTCGCTGATGGGCGACGCCGTGTCGCACGCGGTCCTGCCCGGCGTCGCCCTCGCCTACATCCTCGGCATCCCCTTCGCCATCGGCGCCTTCGTCTTCGGCGTCGGGGCCGTGGCGCTCATCGGGCTCGTCCGGTCGACCACCAAGCTGAAGGGGGACACCGTGATCGGCGTGGTCTTCACCGGCCTCTTCGCCGCGGGCCTGGCCATCGTCTCGGCCACGCCGTCGCAGATCGACCTCATGCACATCCTGTTCGGCAACGTCCTCGGGGTGTCCGCGGGCGACGTCTGGCAGGTGCTCGTCCTCGGTGTGCTGACCCTCGTCGTGCTGCTGGTCAAGCGCCGCGACCTCACCCTGCTGGCCTTCGACCGCACGCATGCCCACGTGATCGGCCTGAACACGCGGTTCCTGTCCGCGCTGCTCCTCGGCCTGCTCGCGACGACCGTCGTCGTGGGCCTGCAGGCCGTGGGCATCATCCTCGTCGTGGCGATGCTCATCACGCCCGGCGCCACGGCGTTCCTGCTCGCCCGGAGCTTCGACCGCATGCTGGTGATCGCCGTCGTGCTGACCGTGGCGGCGTCCGTGGCCGGGATCTACGCCAGCTACTACCTGGACATCTCCACCGGTGCCGCCGTCGTGCTGTGCCAGGCCCTCGTGTTCGCGGTCGTCTACCTCGTCGGCAGGCCCGACGGCGTGCTGTGGCAGGCACGCCGGCGACGGACGGCGGCCGCCCCCTCGGGCACGCCGGACGCACGGCTGCGGGGCGCCTGATGGCGGGCCGCCGGGGCGCCGTGCTCAGTATCGAATCGACCAGCGTGCAGGACTACGTGAAGACCGTCTACGCGTTCACGGAATGGCAGGCGGAGCCGATCACGGCGTCGCACCTGGCCGCCCGCCTGGGGGTCGCGAACTCGTCCGTCACGGGCATGGTGGGCAAGCTCGTGGGCCTGGGCCTGGCCGAGCACCGCAAGTACGGGCCGATCAGCCTGACGCCGTCCGGCCGGGCGCTCGCCCTCGCGATGGTCCGCCGCCACCGGCTCATCGAGACGTTCCTCGTCACCGAACTCGGCTACGGCTGGGACGAGGTGCACGACGAGGCGGAGCTGCTCGAGCACACGGTCTCGGACGCCTTCGTCGAGCGCCTGGACCTGAAACTGGGACGGCCCGCACGCGATCCGCACGGTGATCCGATCCCGGGCGCGGACGGCCGGGTCCGCTACCCTCCGGCGCATCGGCTCGACGGCCTGGACGAGGGCCACCTCGGCCGTCTCGCCCGGGTCAGCGACGAGGACCCCGACGTGCTGCGCCTCCTCGACCGGCACGGCATCGCGCTCGACGCCGACCTCCTGCTGGCCCGGGACGGTGCCGGTGCGCTGATCGAACTGCGCGTCGGCGCGGACGCCTCCGGGCCGAGCCTGCCGGTGGACGCCGCCCTCGCGCGGTCGCTGTGGATCGAGAGCACGGCCCCCCACGCGGGCTGCACGGTCGACGCCGGGTCACGGGAGCACGCCACGCCCTCCTAGACTGGTCGGGACCTGCAATGCCCCGCGCCCTGCCCGCTGAACGGAGTGTTCCGATGACCACGCTCGGACTGGAGGAGGAGTATCTCCTCCTCGACCCGCAATCGGGGCTGCCCGCCCCTCACGCCGCCGAGGTGGAGGGCATCCTCGAATCCCACCCGGAGGTCGGCGCCGACGAGATCCAGCGCGAGCTGCTCTCGTGCCAGATCGAGACGGCCACCCCGGTCTGCTCCACCCTGACGGAGGCCGAGGAGTCGCTGCTGAACTTCAGGAGGAGGTTCGCGGACGCGGCAGCACGCACGGGGAGCATCGGCGCGGCGACCGGCACGGCGCCGCGGATCCCGCAGGCCTACCCGGAGCTGACCGACAAGCAGCGCTACGAGGACCTCCGGGCCAGTGCGCCCGGCATCGTCGGCGACCAGTTCGTGAACGGCCTGCACGTCCACGTGGGGGTGCCGGATCCCGAACGGGGCGTGCAGGCCCTCAACCGGATCCGCCCGTGGATCCCCCTGCTGGCGGCCCTGAGCGTGAACTCCCCGTTCTGGCTGGGCCGCGACAGCGGGTTCGACAGCTGGCGGGTGATCCACTACCGGCGCTGGGCCGTCCAGGGGATCGCCCCGTACTTCGCGGACGCCGCCGACTACGAGCGCCGGATCACGCGGCTCGCCGCGACGGGCGCGATCCTCGACCGCGGCGTCCTCACCTGGGTGGCCCGGCTCTCCGACCACTACCCCACGCTCGAGCTCAGGGCGTGCGACGTCCAGCTCGAGGCGCAGGACTCGGTACTGCTCGGCGCCCTGACGCGCGCGCTCGTCGTCACGGAGCTCCAGGCGGCCGAGGCCGACACCGCTCCCCTCGTCCCGGATCCGGAGCTGCTCGACGCCGCCCTCTGGCAGGCCGCGCGCGACGGGATGGGACGCCACCTCATGGACCTCGCGACGGCGGAGCCCGTGCCCGCCGACCGGCACCTCGCGGCGTTCCTCGAGCACGTGGGCCCCGCGCTGGAGGCCGAGGGCGACACGGAGTGGGTGAAGGCGGGCCTCGAGACCGTCGCCGAGCGCGGCACCGGCGCGCAGCGCCAGCGCCGCGCCATGCACGAGGGCGGAACCCAGGCGCTGCTGTCCCTCTACACGGAGACGCTCACCTTCGAACCGTGAGGACCGGGCGCTGCCCGTCGGGACGACGGCGGTGGCCACCGTCGTCCCGACGCAGGCCTAGCCGTCGACGGCGCGGAACTCGATCAGCAGGCTCTGCTCGGGCAGCAGCACGGGAGCCTGGACGCCCGCCCGGGCCAGGGACCGCCCGGACAGGCGCACCGGTTCCCCCTCGAGGGCCCGCTGCAGCCAAGCCAGCGGCGACTGCCCGTTGCCGGGATGCCCCTCCTCCGGGACCGCGGGACGCACCTCGTAGAGGACCTCGGGGTCGAGGCCCGGGAACGTGAGGGGGCCGGGCGGGTAGCTCGCGCTGGACGCGGTGAGCGAGTACCCGAACAGGGCGCGGCGCCGGTCGGCGGACACGATCCCCCGCAGGTCCATCGCCGGGTCCGGACACTCGGCGTGCACCACGCTGCCGCGGTGCAGATCGTCGCGCCAGGACCGGTGGAGGGCCACATAGCGGCCGAGGATCTCGTACTCCGCCTCCGTCAGGTCGGAGATGTCCCACTCGATGCCGTAATGGCCGAAGATCGCGGTGGCAGCCCGGAACGGCAGCGTGTGGGAGCGGCCGGTCGAGTGCGAGACCGGACCGCCGATGTGCATGCCCAGCAGTTCCGGCGGCACGACGAGGCCCGTGTACTTCTGGTTGACGAGCCGTTCGATCGGATCGATGCAGTCGCTCGTCCAGATGCGGTCCGTCCGCGCGAGGATCCCCAGGTCCACGCGTGCACCCCCCGAGGCGCAGCTCTCGATCTCGAGGCCCGGATGCCTGCTCCGCAGTTCGTCGAGCAGGCGGTAGAGCGCCTCGACGTGCCGGTGGACGGCGGCCCGGCCCGTCCTCGCATCCGCGGCCTCGAGGAGATCCCTGTTGTGGTCCCACTTCACGTACGCGATGTCGTTGGCCGTCAGGATGTCGTCCAGGCGCTCGAGGATGTACGCGTAGGCGTCCGGATGGCCGAGGTTCAGGACCTGCTGCTGGCGTCCCGGCAGCGGCAGCCGGCCTTCCGCCTGCAGGATCCAGTCCGGATGGGCGCGGGCGAGGTCCGAGTCCGGGTTGACCATCTCGGGTTCGAACCACAGGCCGAACTCCATGCCGAGGTTCCGTACGTGGTCGATGATCGGTGCCAGCCCGTCGGGCCACACCGTCTCGTCGACGAACCAGTCGCCGAGGCTGGAGGTGTCGTCGCGACGCCCGCGGAACCAGCCGTCGTCGAGCACGAACCGTTCGACGCCGAGGGACGCCGCGCGGTCCGCGAGGGCCAGCAGGCGTGGGAGGTCCAGGGCGAAGTAGACGGCCTCCCAGGTGTTGAGCGTGACCGGGCGGGGGCGCCGCGGGTGGGAGTCCCGTGCCCGGAGGTCCCGGTGGAAACGGCCGGAGAGCTCGTTCAGCCCGTGCCCCCAGGATCCGACGGCGGGCGGCGTGGTGTAGCTCTCCCCCGGCGCCAGCACGACCTCGCGGGGGGACAGCACCTCGCCGGCCGAGAGGAACACGGAGCCGGCGGGGGTCTTCTCGGCGAGCACCTGCTGGTTGCCGCTCCACGCGAGGTGGATGCCCTGGACGAGACCGTGTTCGAACCCGAACCCGCGGGTACCCGCGGCCAGCAGGACGGTGGCGTCCGCCCCCGGCCTGCCACGCCGGCTGGTCCGCGCGTAGGTGCCGGTGGTGAGGTCGTGGCGCTGGGGCGACCGTTCGCGCAGGTGCCGGCCGGTGGTGTCCAGGATCTCGGCCGCCGTGTGGTGCAGCGGGAAGAACAGGTTGAGGGCGCGCACCTCGTAGTCGTCGTCGCCCGTGTTCGTGACCTCCAGGCTCTGTGTGAAGAGGCCGGCCTCCGTGAGGGCGAGGCGCGCACGCACGGAGAGCCCGGCGTCGTCGTCGCGCGCCTCGACGAGCGCGCCGCCGTCCTGCCGCTCCATCGTGGTCACCGTGAACCGCGGGTAGAGCTGGGCGCCCGCGCGGTCACCCAGGAGCCCCGGTGTCCCCTGCCAGCCCGCGGACTCGAGCGGCAGGAGGGTGAGAAGCGCCGGGACGTCGATCCCGCCGGACACGCGTTGGGGCTGGTGTGCCGTGGTGATCCCGCGCAGCTCGTCGGGGCTCACGTCGCCGAGGTCGGGGCCCCAGTACGCGATGGTGGGCATGCCGTAGGGATGCGGGTCCAGCACCACGCTGGTGCAGCCGCGCGAGAGGTGGAGCGGTTGGGAGGTCATTCCTTATTTTTATCGCGTAAATAAAGCCGCGGCAACACGCCTACCGTGTGCGCGTGTCCCGCCGGAGCAGGCCCGTGATCAGGCAGAGGAGGCCGAGCAGGAGGGGGATGAGCGTGTAGAGCGTGTGGGTCCCGCCGAGATAGCTCATGACGAAGATGTACACGAAGGTGCTCCCCACGAGGATCCAGCCGAGCACGATCAGGCCGCGTCCCCGGCGGGGCGGCGGTAGCGGGGGGAGCCACGACGGCGTCCTGTCAGTCCAGCTCATCGCCCCAGTGTAGTTCGCGCGCCGGGCTCCCGGTCCGCGGGGAACCGGTCAGTAGGACGGCGCCGCCGGGAGCGACATGTAGTGCTCGAGCGTCGGCAGCCGATGCGCGCGCATCTCCGAGGAGATCGTGGTGCCCACGTACCGCAGGTGCCACGGCTCGTACGCGTACCCGGTCACGGAGGTCTGGCCCCGCGGGTAGCGGATGATGAACCCGTACCGCCACGCGTTCTGCGCCGCCCAGGCCCCGGCCGGCGTGCCCGCGAAGCATTCCTGCAGACCGCACGCCCCGTTGCTGTTCCCGATGTCGATGGCCAGGCCCGTCTGGTGTTCGCTGTAGCCGGGGCGTGCCGAGATGAGGTCCGCCGTCACCCGCCCGTACTGATTGACGTAGGAGGTGTAGAGGGAGGCCTGCGTGTCGAACGAGCGGTATCCGCTGACCGGGACCATCGCGACGCCCGAGGCCCTGGCATCGGCGAGCAGCCGCGTGAACTGCTGCGCCGCGTCGCTGCGCAGCGACGGACCGCCCACTCCCACCAGCGGACCGGGGGCGTACCGCGCCGGGCTCAGCGGGCGGCGCTTGTTGACGACGACCACCGAGGACGAGGCGACGTCGATGTCGCGGGACAGCACCGTTCCAGCCCTGGCCGTCCACGTGATGAGGCCGCGCTGGTACCGCTGCTTGCAGGTCCCCGCACTGCACTCCTCGTTGGAGACCGGATAGCCCAGGGCGCCGTTCTCGAAGTTGGTGGAGGCCCACCGTGCCCGGATCGCCCCGACGGAGATGCGCGCCCCCGTGGTCGGCGACCAGATGATCGACCCGCCCTGGTAGTTCTGGTAGCAGCCACCATCGCGCAGCCCGCACACCTCGGGCCCCGTGGGATACCCGAAGCGGCCGTTCTGGGAGCCGTACGCCAGCCACGTCTGGCGGATGGCACCGTACGAGGGCTGCGCTCCCGTGGCCGGCGACCAGACGATGGAACCGCGCTGGTAGTTCCGCTGGCACCCTCCGTTGCGGAGCCCGCAGAACTCGGCACCCGCGGGAGCCCCGAGGCGCCCTGCGGCGCCGCCGAGTTGCGCATACCGTGCGTCGATCGCGGTGAGGGCCTGGCCCGGCGGCGCCGTGGCGAGGCTGCCGGCCGCCATCAGGGCACAGCACAGGGCGGTCAGGAGGTGCACGAGTATGCGGTTCATTCCGTCCCCCGGACGTCGGCGTGGGATCAAGGGTAGACGCGTCCACCGTCCGGGAGAAGGGTTCCCCGGCCGCGGACGACGAATCGCCCCGCCGGGGACCGGCGAGGCGTTTCATCAGTGGTGGAGATGGCGGGAATTGAACCCGCGTCCGATGCAGTGTAGTCAGGGCTTCTCCGGGCGCAGTTCGCGTCGGTTTTTCTCGGCTCCAGTCATCCTGCGAACGGGTGACTGCCGAGCCCAGTTGCATAAGAGTCCCCCCGGTCCCTACAACGAGGACCGGGAGCAGTGGCCCTCTAAATGACGCCAGTATCCGGGGCGAGAGCAAACCCGGGCTGACGGACTAGCTAGGCTGCTTAGGCAGCGAGAGCGAAGTCAGTGCGCTTTTGTTCGGCACTTATTGTTTTACAAGGAGCGTTTACGAGATAACCCTGTATCCTCGGCCCGCTTCCCCTGTCGCGACTAACATCGTCGAAACCTGTCATCCCCATGTTCAGTTATCAAGTGATCCCTGTGCCGTCCGGCCCACCGGCCGTCCAGTTCCTCCATGCTACCCCACCCGCGGAACCCGCCGGCGGGGCTTCGCCACCGGTGAACGGGGCGGGTCACTGCCCCAGCGGAATGCCCAGGATGACGACCGGCGACTGCCAGAGGCGCACGACCACGAAGGCCAGGGTGACGAAGGCGATGCCGAGGGCCGCCAGGGCGGTGGTCGCGGCCTGCTTGCGGCGGAACCCCCACCAGAAGATCGCCGCGTTCAGGGCCAGCAGCACGGGCGAGATCCAGACGAGGACCTGCGCGAAGAAGACGTAGACGAGGAAGACGAACGGGATCAGGGAGAGGATCCCGACGGGCACCACGATCAGCAGCAGGACCAGGTCCACCAGGGCGCCAAGCGTCACCCACCAGGGCCGCTTGAACCTCAGCTCCGACGGCTCGGGATCCTCGTCCTCCTGGGTCTCCCAGAAGACGTCGCTCATGCGCCGAGGTTCTTCTCACGCATGGCGCGCAGCGCTTCGCGGTTGTCCTGCTTCTCGCGCAGGGTCTGCCGCTTGTCGTAGTCGCGCTTACCCCGGGCGACGGCGATCTCGACCTTCGCCCGGCCGTTGAGGAAGTAGAGCTGCAGCGGGACGAGGGTGAAGCCGGACTCGCGGATCTTCTGCGAGATCTTGGTGAGCTCCTCGCGGTGCAGGAGCAGCTTCCTCCGGCGGCGGGCGGCGTGGTTGGTCCAGCTGCCCTGCGAGTACTCGGAGATGTGGATGCCTTCGAGCCAGAGCTCGTCGTTGTAGAAGACCGCGTAGCCGTCGACGAGGGAGGCGCGTCCGGCGCGCAGCGACTTCACCTCGGTGCCCATCAGGGCGATCCCCGCCTCGTAGGTGTCGAGCACGGCGTAGTCGTGGAAGGCCTTCCGATTGGTGGCCACCACTTTCCGGCCACTTTCCTTCGGCACGGCGTTACTCCTTCTCGCGACACTGCTGCGGACGGCGGCCCGCGGGTGGGCAGTGCCTTCCATCCTACGACCCGAGCAGGCCGAGCGGGTCCACGAGCGTGCCGTTCAGCATCGTCTCGAAGTGGAGGTGGCAGCCGTCGGAGTTCCCCGTGCGGCCCGTGTACCCGATCAGCTGCCCGGCACTGACGCGCTGCCCCACCGAGACCACGTAGTTCGTGAGGTGGTAGTAGTTGGTCGCGAGCGCGTTGCCGCCGACCACGCCGTGGTTGAGGACGATCCGGTTGCCGGCGCCGGGCAGGACGCCCGAGTCCGCGTACCAGACCTCGCCGGCGGCCGGCGCGTACAGGGGCGTGCCGCAGCCCACGGCGTAGTCGATCCCGGTGTGCACGTAGCCACCCGTGCCGTTGAAGTCGATGGTGCCCAACGGCGTCGGGCGGTACCCGAAGCCGGACGAGATCGGTGCGCCGACCGGTGACCTCAGGCCGAACCCGGCGGGGCCGGACGGCGCGGGGGCGGGTGGCTCCGGGATGACGGGCGCCACCGGGGCGACGACCTTCGGCGGCACCGGCGCGGGCGCGGGCTTGTCGGCGGCCGCCGCCTCCGCTGCCCGGCGAGCCGTCTCGGCTGCTGCGGCGGCTTCCGCCTCGGCCCTGCGGCGGGCCTCCTCGGCGGCGGCCGCTGCCTCCGCCTCGGCGCGGAGGCGTTCCTGCTCCGCCTTCTGGCGCGCCTCCTCGGCCTTGCGCGCCTCCTCGATCTGGCGGCGCTGGCGCTCGGCGATGTCGGCGTTGACCTTCTGCTGCGCCTTCTCGACCCCGGCCAGCTTCGCTTCGATGACCGGCTTCTTCTTCTGCAGCTCCGCGGACAGCGCGGAGGTGTCGGCCACGAGCTTGTCCACCTTGGCCTTCTCCCCTGCCGCGGCGTCGCGCGCCGACTGCTCGGCGGCCAGGGCGGCGTCGGCTTCCTCCTTGAGCGTCGCGATCTCGGCCTCGACGGCGACGAGGCGTGCCTGGCTGTTCTCGTTCGTCGCATTCTGCTCGGACAACCGTGCCATCGCGGCATTCTGGCTGCGCAGGGCCTGGTCCACCATGTCCATGGAGCGGGTGAAGTCCTCGACGCCGTCGGCGCCCAGCAGCAGCGACACGTTGGTGGGCACGCCGCCGTTCTTGTAGGCCTCGGTGGCGATCCGGCCGATCACCTCGCGGGTCTCGTCCATCTCCTCCCGGTCGGCGCGGAGTTCCTCGGTGATCTTCGTCTTCGTCTCCTGCGCCAGGTCGACGCGCACCGCGAGGGCTCCGACGTCGTCCGCCGCCGTCTCGACCCGGCCCTGGGCATCGGCCAGGGACTGCTGCGCCGCGGGCAGCTGGTCCTGGTAGGTCCTGAGCGCGCCGATGGTCTCCGCGATGTCCCCGTCGAGGTATTCCATGGACTGCTGGACCTCGGCGACCTCCTTCTCGAGGGCGCTCTTGCGGTCGTCGAGCTCGTCCGCCACGACCGGGGTACCGGAGCCGAAGGCGAGGGCGGCGGCGAGCGCGATCGACACCCCCGCCGTTCCACGGACTGCGACGGTCCGCTTGTCCCCGCGCGCCCGCCACGACGATCCCGGCGAGCATGTGTGTCCCCTGGCACTGAGCATCATCGCTGTCAGACCTTCACGTATCGTCGAAGAGTGAGCAGGGACGAGATCCCTGCCAGGAGGGCGCCGAGCAGGATGAGCGCCGGGACCAGGAGCAGGACCTGCTGCGAGGAGATGAACGCCGTCTGCGGGAACGTGTTCACGAGCCAGCCGTCGATCAGGAAGCGGGAGGCCGCCCACAGCGTCGCGGACGCGAGGGCCGCCCCGATCACGGCGGCGATCACGCCCTCGAGGATGAACGGCAGCTGGATGACGGCCTTGGACGCGCCGACCAGGCGCATGATGCCGGTCTCCCGGCGTCGGCTGAACGCCGAGAGCCGGATGGTCGTGGCGATCAGCAGGACGGCGCAGAACGTCATGACCCCGGCGATCCCGAGCGCGACGACGGACGCCCAGTTCATGTAGCGGAAGATCGCCTCGAGGAAGTCCCGCTGGTCGCTGACCGCGTCCACGCCGGGCTCCGAGGAGAACGCCTCACTGATGACCTCGTACTTCTCGGCGTCGACGAGGCCGACGCGGAAGGATTCGGGCAGCTGATCGGCCGTCACGGAGTCGACGATCGGCGAGTTGGCGAACTGGTCGCGGAAGTGGACGAGCGCCTCCTCCTGGGTCTCGTGCGTGACGGTGTCGACGTACGGGGCGAACTGCCGGGATTCGAGCTTCGCCTCGATGGCCTCGCGCTGGTCCTCCGTCACCGGCCCTGCCGCGCAGCTCGCCTCCGACGAGTTGTCCACGCAGAGGTAGACGGTCACCTGGACGCGGTCGTACCAGTAGCCCTTCATCTGGTTGATCTGCAGCTGGAACAGGCCGGCCGCGCCCACGAAGGTCAGCGAGATGAAGGTCACCAGGATCACCGAGGTGACCATGGACAGGTTGCGGCGGATGCCCGAGCCGATCTCGGACAGGATGAAGGCGACCCTCATCCGGCGAGTACTTCGGACCGGCCCACGTAGATGCCCTGGGCGTCGTCGCGCACCACGGACCCGCCGCGGAGCTCCACGACGCGCTTGCGCATCGTGTTCACGATGTCGTCGTCGTGCGTGGCCATGACCACCGTGGTGCCGTTCTGGTTGATGGTGTCCAGGATCTTCATGATGCCCATGGAGGTGGTCGGGTCGAGGTTCCCGGTGGGCTCGTCGGCCAGCAGGATGCCGGGGCGGTTGACGATCGCACGGGCGATCGCGACGCGCTGCTGCTCGCCGCCGGACAGCTCGTGCGGCATGCGGTTGTCCTTGCCCTCGAGGCCCACCGTGGCGAGGACGTCCGGCACGGTCTCGCGGATGACGGCCCGGCTCCTGCCGATGACCTGCATGGCGAAGGCGACGTTCGCGAAGACCGTCTTGTTGGGGAGGAGGCGGAAGTCCTGGAAGACCACGCCGATGCCCCGGCGCAGGCGGGGCACGCGCCAGCTGGGGATGTTCGCGACGTTCTGGCCGGCCACGTAGACCGCGCCCCGCGAGGCCCGGTCCTCCTTGAGGACCAGGCGGATGAAGGTCGACTTGCCGGACCCGGAAGCGCCCACGAGGAAGACGAACTCGCCGCGGTCGATGTCCAGGGAGACGGCATCGAGGGCGGGCTGCGACGTGTGGTCGTAGGTCTTCGTGACGTCGTCGAATCGAATCATGATCACTCTGCGCCCGTGGATCGCCGGGGCACGGGCATTGGTTCGGGGACGGGACGCCGGCTACTCGACTATAACGATTCGCCCGCAATCGCCCACTACATCCGCGGTGTGTCGCAGGCAAGTATTTCCGCGGTAAACAGGTAGTTTGCGCCCGAAGACGCGTACCTTTTAGCCGGCCTCGTTGCGGTTGTTCGTGCGCCACCGGATGCCGGCGTCGATGAAGTCGTCGATCTCCCCGTCGAACACCGACGACGTGTTGCCGACCTCGTGGTTGGTGCGCAGATCCTTGACCATCTGGTAGGGGTTGAGCACGTAGGAGCGCATCTGGTCGCCCCAGGACGCCTTGACGTCGCCCGCGAACGCCTTCTTCTCGGCGTCCTCCTGCTCCTTCTTGAGCAGCAGCAGCCGCGACTGGAGGACCCGCATGGCGGCGGCGCGGTTCTGGATCTGCGACTTCTCGTTCTGCATGGAGACGACGAGCCCCGTGGGCAGGTGCGTCAGGCGCACCGCGGAGTCCGTGGTGTTGACGGACTGTCCTCCGGGCCCGGAGGACCGGAAGACGTCGACGCGGATCTCGTTGTCGGGCACCTCGATGACGTCCGTCTGTTCGATCAGCGGGATGACCTCGACCGCGGCGAAGGAGGTCTGGCGCCGGCCCTGGTTGTCGAAGGGGCTGATGCGGACGAGGCGGTGCGTCCCGGCCTCCACGGACAGCGTGCCGAAAGCGTACGGCGCCTTGACCTCGAACGTCGCGGACTTCAGGCCCGCCTCCTCCGCGTAGGAGGTGTCGAGGACCTGCGTCGGGTAGCCGTGGCGCTCGGCCCAGCGCAGGTACATGCGCAGGAGCATCTCGGCGAAGTCGGCGGCGTCCACGCCTCCGGCGCCCGAGCGGATGGTCACGACGGCCTCGCGTTCGTCCCACTCGCCGGCCAGCAGCGTGACGATCTCGAGGTCATCGAGGGACCTCCCGAGGGAGACGAGCTCCCGCTCGGCCTCGGCGAGGGAGTCCTCGTCGCCCTCGTCCTGGGCGAGCCCGACGAGGACCTCGAGGTCGTCGATGCGGCTCTCGAGCGTTTCGAGGCGCTCGAGGGCCGACTGGCGGTGGGACAGCTTCGAGGTCACCTTCTGCCCTGCCGCGGGGTCGTCCCAGAGGTCCGGGGCTCCCGCTTCCTCGCTCAGCTCCTCGATGTCCTTGCGAATCCCCTCGACGTCGGAGACCTGCTCGATCGACTGGTACTTGGCGCGCAGGGCGCGGATCTCTGCGGGAAAATCAGTGGTTGCCATGGTCCGTCCAGCCTACGTCATGGGGCTCTGCCGCCGGTCTACCGGACGAGTTCGGCGCGGGCGTCCGCCTCCGCGACGATTACCTTGATCGGCGTCCTCGATGACCGCGAACGAGCCGGATCCGACCTGCCCCACTGCCACGCCGCGGTTGACCCCTTGGTCCGACGGCAGCGGAGCCGCTGAGCTGGGCCGGAGCGCAGTGAGGCATAATCGGTGCAGGTTCCAACGTTCAGGGGAAGCATGTCCTTTCAAACCACCACTCCCGCGCGCCCTGATGCGGTTTCCGCGCCGCATCGTCGGCGCGCGGACATCCAGGGGCTGCGAGCAATCGCGGTAGGGCTCGTCCTCATCTATCACGCAGGAGCGCCCTTCTTGCCCGGCGGCTTCGTCGGTGTCGACATATTCTTCGTGATTTCCGGGTTCCTCATCACGGGCATCCTCCTCCGCGAAGCACGACAGAGCAGCAGGATATCTCTGCTGTCCTTCTATGCCCGCCGAGCGAAACGGATCCTTCCTGCAGCGCTGATAGTCCTCGCCGTGACGACGTTGCTGACGATCACGATCCTGCCGAGGTCACGGTGGGACGATTTCGGGATTCAACTCCTGGGCTCCGTTTTCAGCGTCGTGAATTGGGTCTTCGCCGGCACGGCAACGGACTACTTGCGCAGCAGCGACGCACCCAGTCCGCTGCAGCACTATTGGACTCTTTCTGTCGAGGAGCAGTTCTACCTGGTCTGGCCGCTGCTGCTCGTCGTCGCCATCGTTCTGGCCCGTAAGCGCAGGAGTCACCGTAGGCAATTCGTCAGCGAGGGCCGCCTGCAGAAATACGCGCTGGCAGCCGCGCTCCTCATCACCATCCCGTCACTGGCCTATTCCGTCTTCTATACGACGGCGAACCCCGGAGCGGCATACTTCGTCACGACCACGCGCATGTGGGAACTCGGCATCGGCTGCCTTCTGGCAGTAACCGCGACAACATTGCCTCGCATGGGCCCTCTGGCCTCGAACCTCATCGGTGTAGGCGGCATCGCAGCGATGCTCGCTGCGGCCGTTTTCTTTTCCGCGGGCACACAGTTCCCTGGATACGCCGCCCTGCTGCCCACTCTCGGTGCTGCGGCGGTAATCGTCGGCGGCATGCACCACGACACTGCTGCCTCGCGGATATTGTCGCTCAAACCGATGCAGTTCATCGGTGACATCTCTTACTCGCTGTACCTCTGGCACTGGCCGCTGATAGTCATCGGCACCTTCCTCCTGGGCGGGCTGGCGCTCCATGAAGGTATTGCCATCGTCCTGCTCTCCCTCATTCCCGCCTACCTGAGCTTCCGGTTCGTCGAGACACCAGCGCTGAGGACTCCGCGCCTCGCGGGGAATCTCCGAACGCTCGGACTGGGGGCACTGGCAATGTGCATGGTCGGTTCGGCGGCCATCGCAGTCATGGTGGTTGCACGCCCACCCGTCGACACCACCGCCTATGCTTCGGGGCTTTCTGCTGAAGGAGATCAAGCCTCGACCCCACCTGCCGGTGCGGAGTTGCTCGCGATCGACCCCGCTGTAGGCATGCCTGTCGACCAGACCACGTTCAGGCCAGACGCCCTGGCAGCGCCGAAGGACAATCCGGCGTTGTACGAGGACGGTTGCCACCTGGGTGTGGAGGAAACCACCCCCAGATCATGCGCTTACGGTGACGAAGACGCGCAGTACACCGTCGCTCTCGTGGGAGATTCTCACGCCGCGCACTGGGCTCCTGCGCTTACACAGCTTGCGACCGAAAAGGGTTTCCGGCTCGAAACAGACACCAAGTCGTCATGTCCGTTGGTGGATAGCCCACTGAACCTTACGGACGGGTCGCAATATGAGGAGTGCGCAGCGTGGAACTCCAACGTCACAGAGCAGCTACTCGATGAGAGACCCGATCTAGTGGTCGTGTCGACGGCGGAATACGATCCTGCCGATGGAAGCTCCCTTTCGGACGGTCTTACTCGCGCGTGGGAACCCATCCTCGCAGCAGGAATCCCGCTCGTGGCGATAGCCGACATCCCGATTCCGGGAATCAACGTTCCTGAATGTGTCGAAATCAATCCAACTCAAATGACGAACTGCGCGGTCCCCCGCGAGGAAGCTCTGAACAATGCACGGCAGGACCAAGAGCGGGCCGTTCAAGCGACTGGTGCATCCTGGATCGACCTGACGGACATGATCTGTCCGACGGAACAGTGCGCTCCGGTCATCGGGAACGTCCTGGTGTTCCGTGACAAGAGCCATCTCACTGCGACCTACTCGATGTCGCTTGCTTCAGCGTTGGGAGCACAACTCGCGACGCTGGGTGTTCCACCCACTGCAGTCGCGGACGACAAGTAGCCGAGTTCGACGACGAAAGCGCCGCTTGCACTGCACATTGGGGACGTCGTGCAATCGCGGTTGCGTTCGGCAGCGAAGCCATTCGAAGGAATATCTGGGCGCTGCCGCCGGTCTACCGGACGAGTTCGGCGCGGGCGTCCGCCTGCGCGACGATCGGGATGCCGGCGGGCACGAGGAAGTTCACGATCGGTGGGCGGACGACGGCGGTGAGGACCACCCGGGCGGTCCGTCCATCCTCCGCGCCGGTCGACGGGTCGACGGACAGCTGCTCGAACCGGGCCCCTGCCCCGGTCGCGGCGAGGTATCCCGCCGCCGATTCCTCCACTCCTGAATCTTGCAGGGCCGGAAGCGGCGTCGTCGCGCCTCCTCCTCCCCCACCGACATCGATGCTGTAGTTGTCGGCGGCCGCCAGCGCCGCGCCGTCCGCCGCGGACAGGAGCTTCTTGTGTTCGATGTAGACGGCCGACACCGCGAGGACGACGGTGACGACGAAGAGGCAGACGAGCAGGTAGCCGATGACCAGGACGCCGATCTGCCCGTCCTCGCCGCGCGCTGCGTTCGCCCTGACGGCGGGCGGGGTCATCCGAAGCGCTCGACGATCTGCGTCGACGTCGCGTCCACGGTGGCCGCCGAGGGATGGGTCCCCGCGATGGCCGGGACCAGAGGGAGGGGGACCTCGAGGCGGACGACGACCGTCACGGTCGTCCCCGGCGTGAGGCACTCCCCGCTGCAGGCGATGTCCACCACGGCCTGCTCCGGGCCGAACCCGAAGTCGGCCAGCGCGATGCGCGCCGCCTCCCGCGCCCTCGCGTCGGCCTCCTGCGGGGTGGTCGCGTCCGCGTAGACCTTCGCCGCCTGGTCGGCGGCACCGACGACGGCGAACGAGCCACCCTGGAGCTGCCCGACCGTGAGGACGAGGTAGACGACCGGTACGAGGAGCAGCACCCCCAGGAAGACGAACTCCACGACGGCACTCCCCCGTTCCGACCCGGGGCGGCGGAGTCGAGGGCCCCGGTGACAACCGGTTCCCGCGCCCGCGCGGAGGGCCGATCGGTCGGGCGCCGCCTCAGGACGGGAGCGCCGCATGGCCCCGCACCTCCAGGATCCCTGCCGGTCCGATGAGTCCGATGACGGGCAGCGGGGCCCGGACGACCACCTCGAGTGTCCTGACGCCGCCGACCGTGCTCTCACCGACCGAGACGTCGGACCCGTAGGAGTCGGCGAGTGAACCGCGGATCAGGTCCTCCGCGCGTCCCACGGCGTCCTGCGGGGAGCGGTCCGCGAGCGTGCCGTACCGCGCTCCCGAGGCGGCGGCGTCGATGAGGGTGTTCCGCACGTGCAGGACGAGCGTCAGCTGGAGGATCGCGACGAAGACGACCGTCAGCAGGCCTCCGACGAGGGCGAAGTCGACGACGGCAGCACCGCGCTCCCGGTCCTCGCAGCGCGAGCGACCGGGGCGGGGGTGGCGCATCGCGACGACCATTACCTACGGCGAGACCTGGTCGATCGCCTGGTTGAACAGGCCCTCCAGGGCGGGACCCGCGATCGCCAGCAGCGCGGCGACGAGGACCGCCGACATCAGCGTGATCATGACCCAGCCCGGCACGTCACCGCGCTCCCGGTCCCCGGATCTGGCCAGGAGGACCGACAGGGCGCTCAGGAGGAGGTGGGCGAGGCGCGAGGTGCTGGTCATGATCTTCATGGCGTTTCCCTTCCGTGGCGGGGTTGCAGTGTCAGAGGCCGAGATTGATCAGGGCGATGCCCGGGTAGACGGCGAAGAGGACGGTCAGCGGAAGGACACCGAAGACCAGCGGGACCATCATGGCGATCTCCTTCTTGCCGGCGGATTCCATCAGTTCGCGCTTCGCCAGGTCGCGGACGTCCTGGGCCTGGGCGCGGAGGACGTCCGCGAGCGGTGTGCCGCGCTGGACCGCGACCGTGATGCCGTCGACGAACCGCGCGAGCGGGGCGAGGCGGGTGCGGTGCGAGAAGTCTTGCAGGGCCTCCACGAGCGGCTTGCCCGCGCGCGTCGCGGCGAGCACGAGGGCGAACTCGCCGGCCAGCTCGCCCGTCGCCGTCCTGCAGATGCGCTCGAGCGCGCCCGTCGTGCTCTCCCCCGCGGAGACGGCCAGGGCCATGAGCTCCGCGAGGCTGGGGAACTCGGCGAGCATGCGCGCCTCGCGTCTCCTGATATCGGACGAGAGGAGGTAGTCGCGGCCCACGAACCCCATTACGGCGCAGCCGAGGACGATCACCACGGCGAGCGGCACGTTGATCGATCCCGCGGCCGCCAGGAGCACCATGACCAGCGTCGACGCGGCGAGTCCCCCTGCGGCCCAGAGCAGCTGCTGGGCCCGGAAATCGGCGGGCGTCTGCTCCCGTCCCGCCTGGGCGAGCCTGCGCGCGAGGGTCGCCGTTGCCGGGTTGAAGCGGTGCGACCACGCGACCGCGTCGGCGAGCAGCGGACGTAGGATGCGCTCGAGCGGCCCGAAGGGTGTGACATTGCCGGGCGGGTCCATGAGCAACCGGGACCGCAGGTCCACGGCGCGCAGCTGGGGCGCGATGCGCTCCGTCAGGGTCGTGGCACGCATGACCGGGAGGCGGACGAAGACCAGCCACAGACCCGCACCGAGCAGGAGCCCGCACAGCATCGCCAGTGCGACCGCCGGCGTCATCGGAGCACCCGCTCGTCCTCGGGCAGCGCCCCGATCCGGAGCATGACGCGGTAGCAGACGACGGAGACGATGAGCCCGCCCAGCAGCACGACCGCTCCGCCTGCCGTGTTGTACGCGCGCACGGCTTCTGGGCGCGTCGACAGCAGCATGAGGACGAACCAGGGTGCCGCCACGGCCAGGCGGGCGGCGTTGATCGTCCAGGACTGCCGGGCCTCCAGTTCGCTGCGGGTGCGGGCGGCGTCCCGCAGGAACTCGGACAGTGTGCCCAGCAACCGGCCGAGGTCCGATCCGCCCACTTCCCGGGTCATGCGGAGCGCCTCGACGATGCGGTCCGCGACCGGGTCCGCCATCCGCTCCTTGAGCCGGTTGAGCGCGTCGTCGAACCGTCCGCCCGCGCGGTAGTCGGAGCCGAAGGCGCGGAAGGCCGGACGCAGTTCGAGCGGCCCCTTCTCGCCCAGTTGGATGAGTGCCTCGGGCAGCGACAGGCCCGCCCGGATGGCCGAGCGGAGGTGGTCCACGACGTCGGGCCACAGCTCGCGCAGAGAAGCGCTGCGCCTCGCCGCGCGCCATCGGACGATCGAGAAGGGCAGGAATCCACCGAACAGCGCGAAACACAGCGCGATCGGCCCCGACCGGGTCAGGACGAACACGATGAGGAGTACGAGGAGTCCCGTGGCGGCGCAGGTGGCGAGCAGTCCGCGGACCGACACCCGCTCGA
The DNA here is from genome assembly GCF_051172775.1 of Arthrobacter sp. Ld5. Lineage (NCBI taxonomy): Bacteria > Bacillati > Actinomycetota > Actinomycetes > Micrococcales > Micrococcaceae > Arthrobacter > Arthrobacter sp. Ld5. The sequence goes on along the minus strand of NZ_JBPKBO010000016.1, from coordinate 6,530 downwards.
CCCCGGCCCGCAGGAGGAGATCGTCGAGGGGCCGCCGCCGCGTGGGCGCCCTGCGTTCCCTCGGGGGCCGCTCCCAGCACGACCACCAGATCAGGAACAGGCCGACCCCGACGCCGACACCCGCCGCCGTGGTCATGCGCGCGCCCCCAGGAGCGACGCGACGTCGACACCCGCGGCCGCGAACTTCTCCTCGGCGGGCATTCCGGTGGCCGTGAGCTCGAGGCTCCCGTCAATCCTTCGGAACACCGGGGAGGACTCGATGACGCCGTTCTCCACGCGCCGCCCCAGCGCCATGATCTCCGTGACCCGACGCTGGCCGCCGGGCAGCCGGGCGCAGTGCACCACCAGGTCGATGCAGGACGCGACGGTCGGCACCACGAAGCTGCTGGAGATGTTCTCGCCCGCCAGGAGCGGCAGGGTGCAGATCTTGGTGACGGCGTCGTGCGCGCTGTTGGCATGGACGCTGCACATCCCCGGCAGTCCGCTGTTGAGGGCGATGAGCATGTCCAGGCTCTCGGCCTCGCGCACCTCGCCGACGATCAGCCGGTCCGGCCGCATCCGCAGGGCCTCCTTCACGAGGCGCCGCAGCGGGATCTCCCCGTGCCCTTCGAGGTTGGGCTGGCGGCACTGCAGGCCGACGACGTCGCGCAGCGGCAGTTGCAGCTCGAAGATCTCCTCGACGGTGATGACCCGCTCCCGCGGGCCGATCGAGGCTCCCAGGCAGTTGAGCATCGTCGTCTTGCCCGCCTGGGTGGCCCCGGATACCAGGATGTTCAGGCCGGCAGCGACGGCCGCGCCGAGGAACCGTGCAGCGTGCGGGGACAGTGTGCCCAGCTCCACGAGGTGCTCCAGCCTCGAGGCACGCGCGATGAACTTCCGGATGTTCAGGGACCAGTGGGTGCGGGTCACGTCCGGGATCACGACATGCAGCCTGGAACCGTCGGGCAGCGAGGCGTCGACGAAGGGCGAGGACAGGTCCAGTCGCCGCCCGGAGGACTTCAGCATCTTCTCGACGAGGTCGCGTACCTGCTGATCCGTCAGCGACAGGTCCGTGAGCTCGGATTCACCGTTCCGTGCGACATAGACCTCCGAGGGCGCATTGATCCAGACCTCCTCGATGGTCGGATCGTCGAGCAGGGGTTGCAGGGCTCCGAACCCCGCCACAGCGTCGTAGATCTGCTTGCGGGCGGCATCAAGGCGTCCCAGCGGTGGGAGGACCCCGAGGACCGAGCGCTCCTCGTAGTCGGCGACGGCGTCATGCACCAGGAGCTGCACCTCGCCGACCTGGCGGGCGGGGTCGAGTCCGCGCCTGCGGATGAGCTCCCGCACCTCGCCCTCGACAAAGCGAACAGCATCCATTGATGTCCCCCATATGTCCGCCCGCGACGTCGATATGGCGTTCGGGCCCGGAATTGCTTCCGCGACCTCACCCTACTGAACGGAAGCGCGCCCGAACAGGGCGCGCGGCATATGTGCACAGGCAAAGGACGGGACGGAAATCACAGCGTTCGGCACTGCGCAAGACCGACACGCCGCGTCGGACTCGGACAAAAGCGCAGGTTTTGCCTAAGATTCCTCCTTCACTTCCGAAACGTTAGTCACGCCCGTAACAGAACTGTAGTCTGCACGGGAATTCACTCAGCTGGCTGACGCCCGGACTCTGCTGGAGAAACCCTTGACCCTGACCGCCCCCGCCCGGCTCTTGTGCGCCGCCCTGTTGTCCGTCGGACTTCTCGGCAGCGCGGTTCCCGCAGTAGCAACCGATGCTGTGACCGCTCCGTCGCCCGCCGCGACTCCCGCTCCCACCGTCTCGCCGACGGCTCCTCCTGAGCCCTCGGCCACCACGGCTCCGACGGCGGCGCCTGCGCCGACCGCGGCGCCGGCCCCGGTGGCGACCACCGCGCCGAGAGCTCCGGCGCCCACCCAGGACGCGGCTCCGGCCGAACAGCCCGCGGCGCAGGACGAGGTGACGTCCTTCGTCCCGGATCTGGACTGGAATCCCCTCGAGGAGCCCGGTTCGAACGCCCGTTACGGAGAGCACTACGCAGAGCCCGTCACCCCCCTGAAGACCGCCGCGCCGTCGAATCTCGACGGCAGCGCCGGGACCGCAGCGATCGCACCGCGGTCCGGAACCTTCAAGGTCACGCTGGTCGCCGTGCAACTGTCGGGGAAGACAGTTGCCGATACCAATGCGATCAACATGACGGCGGCGCGGAACTCGATCATTGCCAGCAACGCGTACTGGAATTCCGCGTCTGCAGGGCGGCTCTCGATGACGAAGGTCGACGAATACCGGCACGTTTCGAAGGCGAAAATCACCGATTCCTACAACACGATCATGAGGATTGTGACGGAAGAGTTGAACTGGCAATCCAACTCCTACGAAGCCCTGGTGATCTTCGTCCCGCACAAGGACCTCAACTACAACGGATCCTGGGGCATCCTCGGTGGCGGGTTCACTGACAGTGCCACCAGCGGCCGGGTGATCATGCCTTACCCGTCGGCCCTGACGAACAACGTCGTCACGCACGAATTCGGCCACGTCCTGGGACTCCACCACGCGAACTCGCTGGCCTGTAACAACGCCCGCTCCGACGTTCCGCGCTCGGGTGGCTCGTGGGCCGACCCCGCCTGCTACTCCGCCGAATACAGCGACACCTCGGACCTCATGGGCTACGCGCAGACCAGTTCCCCCCAGATCAACTCGTTCCTCTGGGAGTACGGCGGATTCGGGCGAGGGGACGAGATCCTGAACCTCGGCGCCCTTACTTCTCCGCGGACGGTCACCCTCCGGCCCTGGGCCGGAACGGCGTCGAATCGCGCGGTGAAGTTCACGGATCCCACGAGCGGCGAGGTCTATTACGTGGAATACCGCGCGCCCGTCGGCTACGACGTGGCCACAGCCGTCGGGGGCAACCGCGGCGTGAAGATCACGAAGAAGGACATCCTCGGGTGGAGCGGCAATGCGTCGATCGTCCTCACCCCGGACAGCATGCGCTCCGGGTGGGGCAACACGTCCCTCACCTGGCAGGCGGGCCAGACCTTCACGACGCACGCCGGCACCAAGGTGCGCATCGATGCGCTGGACAGCGCAGGCGCGCGTGTCACGGTCACAGGCCCGCAGTCCGCGTCATCCATGGGAGAGTCCGCGATTGCCGCCCTGGCGGCGCGCACGACGAAGCTCGGCGGGGCGACGTCGGGTGTGGTGTGCGGTCTGATCGGCGGCGGCTGCTACCAGAACTACCAGCGCGGATCCATCCACTGGACCGCCACCACCGGAGCCCACGCAACCCTCGGCGCCATCCGCACCACCTGGGCCGGCACCGGCTACGAAAAAGGACGCCTCGGCTACCCCACCGGACCCGAAACCTGCGGCCTGCTCGGCAGCGGCTGCTACCAGAACTTCCAACGCGGAACCATCCACTGGACCACCGCCACCGGAGCCCACGCCACCCTCGGCGCCATCCGCACCGCCTGGGCCGCACACGGCTACGAAAAGGGACGCCTCGGCTACCCCACCGGAGCCGAAACCTGCGGCCTGGTCGGCGGCGGCTGCTACCAGAACTTCCAACGCGGAACCATCCACTGGACCTCCACCACCGGAGCCCACGCAACCCTCGGCGGCATCCGCAACACCTGGGCCGGCACCGGCTACGAGAACGGGCGCCTCGGCTACCCCACCGGCCCGGAAATCTGCGGCATCACCGACGGCGGCTGCTACCAGGACTACCAGCGCGGAGCCATCCACTGGACCACCGCCACCGGAGCCCACGCAACCCTGGGCGCCATCCGCCGCGCCTGGGCCGGCACCGGCTACGAGACCGGGAGCCTGGGCTTCCCGGCCGGGCCCGAAACCTGCACCCTCGTCGGCGGCGGCTGCTACCAGAGCTTCCAGCGCGGAGCCATCCACTGGACCACCGCCACCGGAGCCCACGCCACCACAGGAGCCATCCGCCGCGCCTGGGCCGGCACCGGCTACGAGAACGGACGCCTCGGCTACCCCACCGGACCCCAGACCTGCGGCCTGGTCGACGGCGGCTGCTACCAGAACTACCAGCGCGGCGCCATCCACTGGACCACCGCCACCGGCGCCCACGCAACCCTCGGCGCCATCCGCAGCACCTGGGCCGGCACCGGCTACGAAAGGGGACGCCTCGGCTACCCCACCGGACCCGAGACCTGCGCCAACAACCGCTGCACCCAAACCTTCCAGGGCGGCACCCTCACCTGGACCCCCACCACCGGAACCCGCATCACCTACAAATAACCCCCGATGACAGGAACCGCGTCATCTGCACGTGAAGCGAGGCCACGCACCGCTGGCCGGCTTCGGACGTTTCAACCCACGGAGAAGACAGTGACACCACCGAAATTGCGTCGTCTGGCGACTGCCGGTCTCATCGCCGCCCTGCTGGCCGGACCCATGCAGGCTGCCGCCGCCCAGGAACCGCTCGTGGACCATACCCCTGGACAGGCGGACATCGAGGGCGGGGCAACCGCACAGCAGGACACGAACTCCCTGGACGCTTCGCTGTCCGATGCGGAGAAGACTGCCGATTCCGTGCTCACCGTCGACCAGATGGCCGCGAACCAGCGGGCACTGGCGTCGGAGATCGGACCGGATGGGAGCTCTCTCGGGCAGGGCATCGAACGCCTCGCGACGACGGGTGACCCGCAGGTGGCGCCCGTTGATGCTGACGCGCCGACGGGCACTGCGGCAGTCAGCTACTGGCGCCCCTCAGGTGTTTACGGAGTCGACGTCAGCAGCCACCAGGAGACCGTCGATTGGCGTGCTGCCCGCAACCAGGGGTCACAGTTCGCCTACGTCAAGGCGACCGAAGCGACGGGCTACATCAATCCTTTCTTCTCTCCGCAGTACGGCGGATCGGAAGCAGCCGGGATGCTGCGGGGCGCTTACCACTTCGCCATCCCGAATGTCTCGACGGGTGCGCAGCAGGCAAATTACTTCATCAACAATGGTGGCGGCTGGGTCAACGACGGAAAGACACTGCCCCCGCTGCTCGACGTCGAATACAACCCGTACCCCAGCCTTGGTAACAGCTGCTACAACATGAGCGCGGCACAGATGGTGAGCTGGATCAGGGACTTCTCGAACACGGTGGTCACCCGCACCGGTCGGTTGCCCATGATCTACACCACCACGGACTGGTGGAACACCTGCACCGGGTACTCGACGGCATTCGCCGACCACCCCCTGCACATCGCCAACTACAACAACTCCGGCGCCGGGACGCTGCCCGCAGGGTGGACGGGCTACGAGCTGTGGCAGTACACGAGCATCGGGCCCGTCGTCGGCGACTGGAACCAGTGGCCCTCCACCCTGAGTGCCCTCCAGGCCTTCGCCCGGAACAACACTGCTCCTGCGCCGTCTGCGGGCAGTGCAGCAATCACGACCCTGGCGGGGCGGACGACGAAGCTCGGCGGGGCGACGTCGGGTGTGGTGTGCGGTCTGATCGGCGGCGGCTGCTACCAGAACTACCAGCGCGGATCCATCCACTGGACCGCCACCACCGGAGCCCACGCAACCCTCGGCGCCATCCGCACCACCTGGGCCGGCACCGGCTACGAAAAAGGACGCCTCGGCTACCCCACCGGACCCGAAACCTGCGGCCTGCTCGGCAGCGGCTGCTACCAGAACTTCCAACGCGGAACCATCCACTGGACCACCGCCACCGGAGCCCACGCCACCCTCGGCGCCATCCGCACCGCCTGGGCCGCACACGGCTACGAAAAGGGACGCCTCGGCTACCCCACCGGAGCCGAAACCTGCGGCCTGGTCGGCGGCGGCTGCTACCAGAACTTCCAACGCGGAACCATCCACTGGACCTCCACCACCGGAGCCCACGCAACCCTCGGCGGCATCCGCAACACCTGGGCCGGCACCGGCTACGAGAACGGGCGCCTCGGCTACCCCACCGGCCCGGAAATCTGCGGCATCACCGACGGCGGCTGCTACCAGGACTACCAGCGCGGAGCCATCCACTGGACCACCGCCACCGGAGCCCACGCAACCCTGGGCGCCATCCGCCGCGCCTGGGCCGGCACCGGCTACGAGACCGGGAGCCTGGGCTTCCCGGCCGGGCCCGAAACCTGCACCCTCGTCGGCGGCGGCTGCTACCAGAGCTTCCAGCGCGGAGCCATCCACTGGACCACCGCCACCGGAGCCCACGCCACCACAGGAGCCATCCGCCGCGCCTGGGCCGGCACCGGCTACGAGAACGGACGCCTCGGCTACCCCACCGGACCCCAGACCTGCGGCCTGGTCGACGGCGGCTGCTACCAGAACTACCAGCGCGGCGCCATCCACTGGACCACCGCCACCGGCGCCCACGCAACCCTCGGCGCCATCCGCAGCACCTGGGCCGGCACCGGCTACGAAAGGGGACGCCTCGGCTACCCCACCGGACCCGAGACCTGCGCCAACAACCGCTGCACCCAAACCTTCCAGGGCGGCACCCTCACCTGGACCCCCACCACCGGAACCCGCATCACCTACAAATAACCCCCGC